>JAAUZY010000024.1 GCA_014804355.1 Lachnospiraceae bacterium | reverse complement strand
GTGGAACTGTCGGTCAACACGCTGACCACCATGCTGATGGGATACAAGAGACCGTCTTATCTCTATGAACACGAAAAGATCCAGACCGAATACTACATGCTCACATGGCTGGAGCGTATTATACCTGTAGAGAAGGCATACTTTTCGGATTATTTCTAAAAAAACTTACTGCTTCCGGTTGTTTCACCCTCTCTGGTTTTCGTTTCGAGGCAGCCCGTATTCAGGATTTCCCTCCCTTTACGAAAGCTGCCCCTACGGATCTTTATATTTTACAGGTTGTCATGTAAAAACTTATCAAGCGCTGCAGATGCGGCTTCTTCGTCATCGCCCTCCGTCTGTACGGTAATCTCCATACCCTGTTTCACTCCGAGTCCCATCAAACCGAAAAGCTTTTTCGCATCTACTTTTTTTCCGTCTTTGATCACGGACACTGCACAATTGTACTCTTTCGCCAATTTTACCAGCTCTCCTGCCGGACGTGCATGTATACCTTCTGCATCTGTGATAACGTATGTAAATTCTTTCATCTTACTACTCTCTCCTTTTCTTGTTTTATTCTTATAGCTGTCTTATATTATCTATGCATGACTCTTGTTCTGTTTAAACTGCTCTTATATTGCTTTTCTTGCAAGTCTGTCCGTTTACTCGGCCAGACTTGCAAGAACCTGTTCCACCTCATGTCTCGTAGCCAGAAATTCCGAAAAAACACTGGCGCTCCAGAATATCACTGTATAAATAATCTTTACCTCCAATCCAAGACGAATCTTATGCTACTCCGAAATGTTTAAACAGCATATCTTCCGCTTCTTTTGACCAAAGTCCTTTATGCCGCTTACAGCACTCATCCAATTCCTTATAGAACGGATCGCTCTCACCTAATTTCCCAAAATCCTCAATTGCTGTCATAGGCATGTCGAACTGAATATAGGCTAACTTCTTACCGCCCGGAATGTCCGGCAGATTATTGGTCGTGTCAACAATGGAATCAATACCTCCGACATGAGTTACCATGACTGCCGAGTTGATAAGTCCCGCCGCCGATTTCGCAATTGCCTCTTTCATATCGTCCGTATTACCGCCGGTAGAACCCATAATCTTCGTTCTCGCGTAATGGCAGTCATAGAGATTCATATTTGCGGAAAACTGTGTGTCGGTCGGTCCCGCAAAGAAATTCAGACACCCATCCACCGCCAGAAGCCGGTTACCCATCTCTGCAATACTCTTTACCGGCGCATATACAAACACATCGCTGTAGCCTACGCCCTCCGTGATCGCCCTAAGCTCCGCTACCGGATCTTCCATATTGGCCGTGTTGATATAATGCAGTTCGACCCCTTTCTCCTTCGCTTCTTCTTCCGGAATCACTTCTCTGGCTCTGGCAATCTTAGCGTCATTGATATCGGTGACAACGATACGTTTCGGTTTATTTTCAAAAGTAAGTCCATAACTTACCGCGCCAAGTCCCATGGGACCGCAGCCGCCGAGGATCAGAATGTTTCCGTCTGCTAAAGTTCCCATTTTGTGCTCATAAGAAAGGTGCTCCGTATGATAGTTGCTGTGATATCCGCCGATACAACAGCTCATCGGCTCCCCGAGAGATGCCTCAAAATAACTGTCCCCGTCATATTCCCAGATACATCCTTTCTCGATAACATCATTGGGAAAAATACAATAAGTGGATGCGCCGCCGAAAAATTCATAGGAATATCCCGGTGATTCCATTTGACCTGGAATCGCAGGCTGCTGCGCAAACTTTTTACCCTCATGGAACTGATCTTTCCACTTGGCTCCGACTTTCACGATATCTCCGGTAAATTCATGTCCGATGATGACCGGGTGCTCCGCCACGTTTTCCGGTACACGCTTGTGATCTTTACCCGCCTGCACCATTTT
Organism: Lachnospiraceae bacterium; assembly: GCA_014804355.1. Lineage (GTDB taxonomy): Bacteria > Bacillota > Clostridia > Lachnospirales > Lachnospiraceae > UBA3282. Next base: position 13,147 of record JAAUZY010000024.1, on the reverse strand, counting down.
CCATGTAGACATACAAATACTGTCACTGACAACTTTTACTAAGATTTCGTCATCCTTAATCTCCGGAAGCTCAAACTCTTCCAGTCTGATATCATGTGCTCCATGTAGTCTGACTCCTTTTACTTTCATCCTTGTTTCCTCCGATCTTTTATAATGTTTTCTCTATTACCCCTTCTCAGGCATAGAATTCTTTAATTTAACTGTTCCATTACCCACTCTATATCCGCCGTAGTCTTTAAGGTTTCCAGCACGTCTTCATCTTCCAGCATGCCGCAGATCTTGCTGAGCAGATCCAGATGTTCATCGCCGATCCCTGCAATACCGAATACAAGCTGCGCTTTCTCGTCACCAAAATCAACACCCTCCGGATACTGCAGCAAAACAATACCTGTCTTCTTAACCGTTCCTTTCGCCTGCGAGGTGCCGTGGGGAATCGCCACACCCATACCCATATAAGTAGTTGTAAGTTTTTCACGCTCCTGCATTGCGGCGATATAGGTGGCATCCACATATCCCAATTTTGTCAGAAGTTCACCGGCCGCCTGAATTGCCTCTTCCTTGGAAACGGGAGGCAAGTTCAATTTGATGCCGTCTTTTACCAAAATATTTTTCTTGTTAGTCTCAATCGAAGCTTCTTCTGCCGCTTCTGACAGCGCTTTTTCTGTATTCTTGACCGAATCCTGCGGTGCTTCCTCTGTCTTTGTCGAATTACTCTCCGCTGTCAACTGTTCAAACAGTGCATCTAATGCCGGATCTGCCAGGAAATTATTGATCGTCACCATCTGCGCATCGGGCACGGATTTCTTCGCACGCTCCACCAGCGTAATCTGTACCACCGCCACATCACAGTCCGCCGGAATATTGTCTACGGAAGTATTGATGACAGTCAGATCCGGTCTTAGCGCCTTGATCCTGTTCCTAAACTTCGTTGCGCCCATAGCTGATGATCCCATGCCTGCGTCACAGGCAAATACAACCTTTTTTACGCCTTCCGCATTTTTCATCTTTGTTGGAGCAGCGCTTAATCCCTTAGCCTCGGCTTTGCGATTTGCAACCTCTTCCTGCGCTTCCTCGAGGCTCTTGCCTTTAGCCATACGGATGACCACAGAAGAAATCACGAAGGAAACCGCTGCCGCAATCACTACACCCATGGTCACTGCGAATATTTTATCCCTGGGCGCCATCATCAGATAGGCAATGATAGAACCGGGCGAAGCAGGGCCTACCAGACCACAGTCCGTTAAGTTATACCAGAAGATCGCAGCTATATTGCCGATGATCGGACCGATAATCACAAGAGGATTCATAAGTATGTACGGAAAATAGATTTCGTGAATACCGCCCAGCAGATGGATAATTACTGCACCCGGTGCGGACTGCTTCGTCTTCTGATCTTCGCAGAAAAACATATATGCCAGCAGCACGCCGAGCCCCGGACCGGGATTGGATTCCAACATATACATGATGGACTTGCCCGCATCTGCTGCCTGTGCCGTGGCAATCGGCGTGAAAATGCCATGATTAATCGCATTATTCAGGAAAAGAACCTTCGCCGGTTCAATAAAGACCGCGATCAGCGGTAACAGGCTGTGCGCTACCAATACGTTGACTCCCGCTGTCAGAATGGCAAGAATCAGATTCATAAAAGGTCCGATCACAACATAGCTCAACATCGCCAAAAGCATACCGAGAATGCCGGCCGAGAAATTATTGATGAGCATCTCAAAACCCGCAGGCATATGTCCGTCCATCGCCTGATCAAATTTCTTGATGCAGAATCCGCCAAGCGGTCCGATAATCATAGCCGCCATCAGCATGGTCGTATCGGGATCGCTCATGATCGCACCCACAACCGCGATTGCACCTACGATGCTTCCACGCTCCCCGCCGATCAGTTTTCCGCCTGTCGCCGCGATCAGTATAGGAATTAAATAAACCAGAATTGCTGAAAAGATTGTGGCAAACCCCTCATGCGGAATCCATCCGCTGCCGTTAAAAAATGCAGCAAGGAAACCAAATGCAATCAATGCGCCGATATTCGGCATGATCATTGCTGAGAGAAATTTACCAAAACGCTGTACCCCATTTTTCATAAATGTTCTCCTTTACATTACATTGGTCTGCCCTTGACTGAAACAAAACTTATATGATCTGGACGTTATACTTTCTACATTCCTCCAAGAAGTCCTCCGGAAGATTACCATCCGAAATAATAACATCCACATCCGCCAGACTACAGATCGCATAAGTATTCTTCACACCCACTTTAGAAGAATCCATCAGAACGATCTTCTGCTCGGCCTGATTCATGACGGTTCTTTTCAAGACCGCCTCCTCATCAACACCGCAGTTAAATCCCGTCTGCTCACAATAACTGGTGACACCCATGAATACCTGGTTGAAATTGATCCTCAATACATCCTGAATCGCATGAATCCCACATATACTCATGCTGTATCGGTTCATTGTTCCCCCTAAAATATGTATCGCGGGTTCCTCCAGCTTACAGAGTTCAACCGCACAAGTCAACGAATTCGTGTAGATCAGATTCGACTGATCCGGCATCATCGATGCAAGCATAGTCGTTGTACTTCCGGAATCGAGAAAAATCGTCGTGTCCTTCCGTACGAGCTGTAACGCTTTCTGCGTGATCAGCTGCTTCGCCTCAATATTCCGCACCGACCTTCGGCTCAACATATCATCGGTTCCGATCACAACATCAACCGACTTTGCACCGCCGTGCACCCTGACAATTCGTTTTGCTTCATCAAGAGCTTTTAAATCTGTGCGCAGTGTCATCTCCGATATTTTGGGAATCTTACTTTTTAACTGTACAAAGCTAATACTTCCGCTCTGATTCACCAAATCAACAATCAAATTTCTGCGCTGCTCCATCGAGTCCATATCAAATACCTTCTAAGAAAACACGATTACCTCTCACCGTATTTTCCTGCCCTTTCATCTCATAGTAACCGACTCCTTTCATTTTACCATATTTTTTTATCTTTACAACTTTTCTTTTGTTCCAAAAGCATTTTAGCTTTCAAATTGTTGTTTCAAAAGTTTATATTATCATATTAACAGTATATGTGTGGTGTGTCAACTTTTATTTCAATAATTTTATATATTTTCTGTTTTCAAACCAAAAGCTCAAGATTCTATACAACTCCTCCTTCCCGCAAACTTGCTTCACAGCGCGTTATACCGTATACTGAAATAGGAAAACGACCTTCCAAAGATACCNTACCGGATTCCATGCATAGGTCGAGACAACGTGAGAGGAGCTTATTATGTACGAATGCCCAAACTGCGGAAGCAATCTGAAATTTGATATTGCCTCCCAGCAAATGTTATGCAGTTATTGCAGCACGACCGTAGACCCATACAGTATTCAGAGCGGTCATGATGCCGAGGAGAGCCGGGAGTATGATGTGACGATCTTTACCTGTTCACAGTGCGGCGCCGAGCTTCTGAGTGAGGATACCACNGCNGCCACTTTCTGCAGCTTCTGCNGCTCTACGGCTATCCTGGACAGCAGGATCGGCAAAGGACACCGCCCTGTCCATATCATTCCTTTTTCNAAGACAAAAGAAGACTGTAAGGCTTCCTACGCCAAGATGATGCGGCGTGCCATCTTTGCACCGAAAGAGTTAAAAGATGAAGAAAATATCGAGAAATTCCGCGGCATCTATATGCCCTACTGGGTCTATTCTTTTGAGAAAAAGGGACAAATCACTTTTCGCGGCAGCAAAAGCCATCAGAAAGGTGATTATCTGATTACNAAGCACTATGATATTGTCAGTGATGTGGANGCNGCCTATGAGGGGATTTCTTATGACGCGGCCGCTTCTTTTTCCGATGATCTGAGCGGAGCCATCTCACCATATGACACGAAGTCAGGCAAGCCCTTTACACCGTCGTATTTAAGCGGATTCTATGCAGATGTCAGTGATGTGGACAGCANCGTATATGAACAGGAGGCCGAAGAACTGGCGGTNGAGGACTGCTTTAGCANNCTGGCGAATGACAGCGTCTGTTCCCGATACCATGTGAAGGAGCAGAAAAATGCATATTCCCTGAAAAACGCACTGCGNCCNAAATGTACANCCGCAGAGTCNGCTATGTTTCCGGTGTGGTTCCTCTCTTACAGAAAAGGNGACCGGGTAGCCTACGCCGTGGTCAACGGGCAAACCGGAAAGGCAGCAGCAGACCTGCCGGTAGATCGGAGAAAATATGTGATCGGTTCCCTGCTTCTGGCGATTCCGCTGTTNNTAATACTGAATCTNCGTTTTACCATCAGNCCTAACGTNGCNCTGATCCTNTCAGCGCTTCTCGCGTTTGTGTGTGCTNTGATTTCTTTTTCGCAGATGTCGCGGATCAGGGAAAAGGAAACGAGAGAAAACGATAGGGGATATGTCTATTCCAAGCAGGAAAACAGCCGCCATGCAAACAAAAACGGTGTANATGACAGTTGGGTGAACTATGCCGAAATCGGACANCGNAANCCATCCAAGAAATCCGGCAGTTCAATAAAAATATTACAGATNATGATCGGTGCAATNATATTTACATTTNTCATGCCGTTTGTTATGGTATTTGTGGCTTTTAGAGGCGGTAATGCAGTTGCTTTGACTGCAGTTTTCATAATCTTTTTTGTCCTTGCGTACATAATCTCCNCGNACAGATTACAACAATCTATACAGAAAGGTTCGTTTAAGGAATCGCTTCCGGTGCTGGTGAAGCCCGGCGNNGCGATNCTGCTGTCCATTGTNATCATTATATGGAANCCCGTTTCAGATCTGTATTATTACGGCGGTGCGGTCATCTCTATGGGCGCGGTCATCTGGACACTGATGGANATCATCGGAAGATATAATNTGCTGACNACACGTAGGTTACCGCAGTTCAACAGACGGGGAGGNGATGAGAATGCATGAGAATAGTGTTATAAAACTCGGCATATGGNTCGCGATCATCACAGTAATTGTGGTGGCAATCTTGTATACATGGGATACNNCCAAAAATAAACAGGATNATTATACGGACAATGTGCCGGAATATNACACAGAGNCAGAAAATACGACNGGGGAGTCTTTCGCTGCGGNCGAAACGTATATNGGCGATGAATCGCAGNCAGNCNCCGNCGACAGNNCNGTTTACNNCAATGCGNNGACATCTTACCGTNCAATAATCGAGGATGATGCACAACTTCTTAATGATGAGGAAGAACAGGAACTTGCCACATTAATNCAGGAGATCACATCCTACGGAAACGTAGCATTTAAGACAATAGACTACAATGACCGCGGCACGGAATCCTATGCCCGGAAGTATTACNNAGAGCNGTTCGGCACNGCCAGCGGAACTCTTTTTCTCATCGANATGGACAACCGTAATATATGGATTCACAGTGANGGGGCTGTCTATAAGGTAATCACCGAATCCTATGCCGACACGATCACGGACAATGTTTACCGCTATGCATCCGACGGAGATTATTACGATTGTGCGNCGCACACATACGATCAAATTCTGACACTTCTTAAAGGTCAGAAGATCGCTCAGCCTATGAAGTATATCAGCAACGGTTTGCTTGCCGTCATCCTTGCACTGCTGTTGAANTATGGGCTNGTAAGTTTCTNNGCNAGAATNAAAAAACCGGGGCGAAGAGAAATTCTGCGCAGCNGAAGAAATCACTTTAACTATACACAGCCAAAGGCNTTCTTTGTNCGTGAAAGCCGCACCTATAATCCTGTAAGCAGCGACAGNNGTGGGAGNAGNGGNAGCAGNNGCGGNGGNGGANGNAGCAGTAGNGGAAGCAGCGGCGGCGGTGGCGGGCATAGCTTTTAATGCTGTGCCCTGAAATAAAANCCGNCAATTANNGCTCAATATTCTTTCCGTTCAAAAATACCGACAGTCACCGNNTAAGATACTCCAAAAGCNGCCANNGAACATACNATCAAAGCNACTGCCCCNAATACGATGGNCGCAGTNCCCGGCTCCAACAGNTCATTCAGTATNGTGNCNATCGTATAATCAATGCCGAANGCACAGAGTATNGCAATCANCCAGAACATTTCGCCNCTNTCCTCCCCGCCTGCATAGAACAGCGGAAAGAATATTGCTNCCATAAAAAGGCTCATACTGATCCCCAGNGCAANCAATGTAAGAACGTCAAGATTCTGATCAAACGGACATCCGTGAAAAAGCCACGACAGTCCCAATTCAATTCCGACAAAAAATGTTCCTACAAGCAGCCAGATCACCTGATTCAAAAACTGACTTTTGACAATATCCGCCCGCTTAACCGGCAAGGTCAGTTTATATTTACCCCATTTCGTAGTAAACTCGTCCTTGACAACAATTAGTGTACTTACGGAAAATCCAATAATACCTATCAACACATAACCGATCTGCACTGACTGGCCGATCACAGTGACACCGAAAATTCCAAACAAAATCATAAACCCGGCAAATGTTTCCACACTTGAAAGCGTTCCATATATATTATTTTTCAGGAGCCCTTTCATACCCGTTCCCCCTTCACTAAAAGCAGCATAATCTCATCGAGTGAAGCATGGTCTACGACAACATCCTTGTATTTGCGCTGCGCTTCTTTCCCGTCGGAAACTAACACATCAATCTGAAAATCCCGCTTTCGATATGCAATCATGTCACTGCGGTCCAAGGCAAGAAACTGGCTTTCCTTACATCGCATAACAGCATAGTTATAGACCAGATCATTTTTCGATACGGTCATGATAAGTCTGCCGTTATGAATAAAAGTGATATAATCCGCAACCTTTTCCAAATCGCTCGTAATATGGGAGGACAACAGAATAGAATGGTCTTCCTCCTGCACAAAATCAAGAAATACATCCAGCATTTCATCACGCATAATCGGATCTAAACCGCTGGTAGCTTCATCTAAGATCAATAGTTGCGGATGATGGGAAAGTGCCACGGCTATCGCCAATTTCATCGTCATACCACGGGAATAGTGTTTGATTCTCTGCTTCGGCGGCAATTGAAATCCCTCTAAATATTTGCTAAACAGCTCATCATCCCAGTTCGTATAAAATCCCTTCATGACCTTCGATAACTGCTCCGCGCTCCAATGCCTCGGAAAGTTATCCCCGTCATAGACTACACCAATTTTCTCTCTTATATCTGTATCGGCGTCCTGCATTTCCTTACCAAACAGTTTTACCGTTCCGCCGTCTTTTGTGATCGTATTTAAGATACAGCCAATCGTTGTAGTCTTGCCCGCGCCGTTTTCCCCGACAAACCCCAGAATCGCCCCGTAGGGCAATGAAAACGATACGTTATCCAATGTAAAATTTGACTTCGGAAATGTTTTGGAAACTTGTTGTAACTCTAAAATATTCTCCACGCTAATCTCCTATTCTTACTCAGACTGCTAATTGGGGGCGGAATCTCAAGTCCCTGTGCAAACGCCTGTATTTATTCATCTTCTAAATAAAATAAAGCTAACAACTCCGTCAGTTTTTCAAGAGAAATATTACTTACCCGCCCGATTTCCGCCGCCGCCTGCAAGTGCTCTTCTGCAATGCGCTGCTGCTCTTCCTGATAAAATTCTTTGTTCTGTGCCGACACAAAGCTTCCCCTGCCGACAGTCGTTTCGATAAAACCGTCCCGCTGCAGATCCTCATATGCTTTCTGGACAGTGATAACGCTTACATGAATAGATTTCGCCAATGCACGCATAGATGGAATAGAATCGCCGGCTTGTAACTCTCCGCTCATGATCATTGCCTTGATCTGTGATGTGATCTGCTCATAGATCGGCTTATTTGCGTTATTGCTGATAATAATTTCCATAACCCATCGCCTTTATTTTGGGGTGTTCGAATGTACTTATTGTACAAGTACATTATAACACTCTTTTTTCTATAGTCAACCTTTTAAAGTAAATTTCCTAATTGTTAAGAAAATCCCGAATTGATATTCGGGACTTTCTTAACAATCTAAACCGCGTCATAAAATCTGATGTTCTTCTACACTTTCCCAAATGGCCTCGCAAGTTTTGTCAATCAATTCATCCGAATGGGCATCCGATACAAACATCGCCTCAAACTGTGACGGTGCCACATAAATCCCCCGTTCCAGCATCCTGTTGAAATAATCTGCGAAGGCCTCCCTATCACATTGACACGCGTCGTCGTAATTCTCAACTTTCCTCTCTTTCTTTTTCTCCAGTTCTCTTCCTTCTTTTCCATCCCATCCGGGAATAAAAAATGCCGAGAGCAAAGAGCCCATACGGTTTACAATCAAACCTTTCTCTTGAAAAGCTGCTTCCAGTTTCGCTGCCCGCCGGTCGATCCGCTCATAGATTCCCGTATCTTCCATCAAAATCTTCAACGTTGTAATGCCCGCCGTCACTGCCACAGGATTACCCGATAATGTTCCCGCCTGATAGACCGCACCTAACGGCGCAACACAGGACATGATATCCCGCCTGCCGCCATAAGCCGCCAACGGCATGCCGCCGCCCACGATCTTGCCATACGTATATAAATCCGCATGAACCCCAGTGTACTCTGACGCACCGCCCAGCGCCAGCCGAAAGCCCGTAATAACCTCGTCAAAAATCAAAAGCGATCCCTGCTCTTTCGTAATACGGCGCAGGAATTCGAGAAAGCCTTCTTTCGGGGGCACCACGCCCATATTGGCTGCCACCGGCTCCACCACGATTGCCGCCACCTGACCGCTGTTTTCTTCCATCAGACTTCTCACGGATTCCTCATCGTTATAGACTGCCGTCAGGGTACTCGCCGCATAGCCCGCAGGTACTCCCGCGCTGTCCGGCACCGACTGCGTCATAAGACCGGAACCCGCCTTTACCAACAGTCCGTCGGAATGTCCGTGATAACTCCCGGCGAATTTGATAATCTTATCCCTGCCCGTAAAACCTCTTGCCACGCGCACCGCGCTCATCACTGCCTCGGTTCCGGAGCTGACCAGCCGCACCATCTCTACATCCGGCACACAGGTGCCGATCAGCTCCGCCAGTTCCACTTCTCCGGCTGTGGGCGCTCCGAAGGTCAAGCCCTTTGCGCAGACCTGCTGTACTGCCTCGATCACCTTAGGATGGGCATGTCCCAGAATCCCCGGCCCCCAGGAGCAGACATAATCCACATATTTGTTTCCGTCTTCATCTATAATCCACGGTCCCTGAGCCCGTTCTACGAAAAAGGGATGCCGCCCTACAGCCTTAAATGCACGAACCGGGGAATTCACTCCGCCGGGAATCAGTGTTTGTGCTTTTGTAAAAAGTTGTTCTGACTTTGTTGTGTTCATGTTCTATGCCCTCCGAGAAATATATTTATCTAATGTCCTGTAAGCATTTCTCTGATTATTTACTTATATCATCATACCACATCACTCTTTTGTTGTAATAGAACATTTACTATTCAGCTTGTCTTTTAAATCAAAATATTTCATAGCCTTCTTGATAAACAGATAAAAAGTGGGTATAATTCAAAAAGAGAATACTATTCCCTTTTTGTATAAGGAGACTTTTATGTATATCCAACGTAGTATGGAATCAAAATTGAAATATTTGGCGGCTCACTTTCCGGTGGTCATGGTCTGCGGTGCCCGACAAGTCGGTAAAACAACATTGTTGAATCAAATTAAGGATGAAATGGGAGAAATTCAATATGTGACCCTTGATTATCCAAGAATCCGGGCCTTGGCAAAAGAAGACCCTGAATTATTTTTGCAGCAATATCAACCGCCCCTGATCATCGATGAAATACAGTATGCTCCGGAATTACTTTCCTATATCAAAATTCGGATAGATCAATCAAATCAGAGCGGATTGTATTATCTGACCGGTTCCCAGATGTTCCATTTGATGAAAAATGTAAGTGAATCCTTGGCCGGCAGAGTCGGTATATTATCCATGTACTCCTTGTCAAGAGCAGAAATAGAAAGCAGAGACTCTGTACCGTTTCTCCCTTGTAATATCCGCAACACCGAATCAAACGACACAATCACGGAGATTTTTGAAAAAATCTATCGCGGCGGTATGCCTCGAATGGTAACCGATCCTAAACTATCACCGGAAGACTACTTTGGCGCATATATGCAAACCTATCTGGAACGTGATATTCGCGATTTGATCACTGTCAAAGATGAAAACAAATTTTTAAAGTTTATCTCCTGTACCGCCGCCAGAGCAGGGCAAGAAGTAAATCTTGCAGATATGTCAAAAGATATCGGGATCGACCGCAAAACAGCGGACGGGTGGCTGTCCATTCTGGTATCCTCGGGACTCGTATATTTACTGCATCCATACTATGGAAATACAATCAAAAGAATTATTAAACGTCCCAAATTATATTTTATGGATACAGGACTAGCATGCTACCTCACTTTATGGAATAACCCACGCGCACTGGAATTGTCGGCTATGGCAGGAGCAATGTTTGAAAATTATGTAATATCAGAAATCATAAAAGGCTATGTGAACCACGGAATCGATGTTCGCAGCCGCCTTTTCTATTACAGAGATAACAACCAAAAAGAAATAGATCTGATGATTCTGGAAAACAACAAAATCTATCCGATTGAAATCAAGAAAAGCGCAGATCCCGGAAAAGACGCCTTGAAAAACTTCGGCGTTTTAAACAGTCTGTCCGAAGAGATCGGTGAGGGCGCCGTTATTTGTATGTCACCACTGGTAGTGCCACTGGATGAAAAAAATAAATTAGTTCCCGTAAAATGTATTTGAAATCTGATTATCCAATCAGTCCCGCAGCCACCTCACCGCATCCAACGCGTGATAAGTAATGATGATCTTCGCTCCCGCCCGCTTCATGGCTGTCAGATTTTCCATCACGATCCGCTTCTCATCGATCCAGCCATTTGCAGCAGCAGCCTTCACCATAGCGTATTCGCCGCTTACATTATATACCGCCATCGGTACATCAAATGTGAACGCCGCCTCTTTCAGCACATCCAGATAAGCAAGCGCGGGTTTCACCATCACAATATCCGCGCCTTCTTCGATATCCGCCGCTATCTCCCTGATTGCCTCCTGCCCATTGGCAAAGTCCATCTGATAGCTCTTACGATCCCCAAATCCCGGCGCAGAGTGGGCCGCATCCCGAAAAGGCCCGTAATAGGCGGAGGCAAACTTTGCGCTGTAGGCCATGATCGGCATCTGCGCAAATCCTGCCCGATCCAGCCCTTCCCGTATCGCCGCCACACGGCCGTCCATCATATCAGAGGGCGCTGCCATATCCGCCCCGGCCTTCGCAAGACTCACCGCCATTTTTACAAGATAGGGAAGCGTCTCATCGTTTAAGATCTCCTCCCCCTGCACCATGCCGCAATGTCCGTGGGATGTATATTCGCACAGACAGATATCTACAACAATGTATATCTCAGGATATTTTTCTTTGATATAACGGACTGCCCTCTGGGTGATGCCGTCCTCCGCGTAAGCCTGACTGCCCTGCGGGTCCTTGTGAACAGGAATCCCAAAAAGCATGATGCCGCCGATACCCGCTTCTTTTACCTGTTCCAGAATCTCTTCCAGCCGGTCAATGGAATACTGAAAGATCCCCGGCATGGACTCCACCGGGTTCTTGATATTTTCCCCCTCTATCACAAATATGGGGTAGATAAAATCCTTCGGATGCAGCCTTGTCTCCTGCATCATGGAGCGAATACGCTCATCTCGTCTTAATCTTCTGAATCGGTACATGATTTCTCCTCGTTTAACTCCTTTTATTTTCTTGCCGGTCAGCTTTGCATGGCATTTTACAGCTCATATTCTCGATACAGCTGCTCCCGATATGCGGGGTCGGAGAGGGCACGCCTCATTTCCTCGGTTTTACCGGCGTCCATAAGCTTTTGCATCAACTGAACGACTCTGTTTTCTCCTTCGGCAAGGCCCTCTTCACGACCTATTTCACGCCATTCCTTCCGCTCACTGCGCATATGTTTCTCTTCATCGTATTCAAAGATACTCACTGCTATCGCCTCCGCTCAATTCTTAGACAAAATGTCCTCCTTAATTATCGACAGACCATTTTCAAACAGAAACCGAAATTGCAATCCTTACTCTGCTTTTATCTCTGTATGCAATTCCATCATGAGCTTCTTTTATTATCACAGAATTCAAATATTCTACCTCTTTTTCATACACTTTTCTAACACGAATTGTTATTATTTTTTTATTTAGATTCCATTTTGGTCTTTTTAAGACTTCATCATCAAAAACTGTTACGCTTTGAGGCGCTCCTGTAACCCCATTAGCTACAATCAAAATAACTCTATCCGGAGAAATCGGGAAAATAGAATATAGTGTCAATTCCAAACCATTCTCCATGCTTCCAGTAATAACAGTTGGATAACTATCACTTATCACAAAATCAAAGGCTCCTCTTCTTTCTGCAACAATAAAATAACAGCCATAAAGTCCAACGATATCCCGATACATAAATCCCTTGATCGGATCATCTATCTCCTTATGATTCAATATTTCTTCCAACGACCTACAGTTCACCAGTTTCCCCAGATTTCTTTTCCACAGATCAGACAGATTTCCATCTTTTTGGTAATAAGAATATAAAGCTTTGTTTTTTTCTGATGCTTTGTCTCCAAATGAATTTCTTGTAATTTTCGATCTGAACCCCATAAGCGCAAAGAAAAGCAATAGCTTATCATTCTCCTCTAAGGTTATTGCTATTTCATTCCCCTTCAAAAACCTTTCCTTTATGATTTTAGAAACCTCACTTTCAAAACGAGCCAAATCTTTCTCAATTTTTACCGGTTCATCAGGATTATTTATATTGTCGCGGTATAAATTTCTGACCATAAAAATTTCGCTGGTTCTTCTTTCGTATATTTCGGAAGTCTTTTTGTTAAAGTAATACAGACGATTTTCTTCATCAAAACAGAAATTCCTCAAAATAAATTGCGGTATATAATGATGTCTTATAGGCTCTTTATTCATAAAAAACTGCCCCTCCATCCCGACACCTCTGAAGTCACTCCATCTGATATATATACATCAGCTCCTTCAATTCTTTTCCGTCATAGGCATCTGTCTGCGCTTTATCACTCCGCACAAATCCGAATCGCTCATAGAATTGTCGGGCATTCTCATTGT
>JAAUZY010000023.1 GCA_014804355.1 Lachnospiraceae bacterium | reverse complement strand
ACCCAATGAGTTGGAAACCCGANTTAAGTAAAATAANNGGTACNAAATACATNGCACTGGCGGAACNATTGGAANGCGATATNAAAAGCGGAAAACTNAAAGCNGGAACAAANCTGCCTCCCCAGCGGGAGCTCGCTGATTTCTTGGATCTGAATTTAAGTACCATATCTAAAGTNTATAANTTATGCGGACAGAAAGGCTTNCTCTCATCCTCCGTCGGCAACGGCACTTACGTTTCTTCCGATGCCACCGCCGANCCGATGCTGCTCTGCGGAAAAGANGACTCNCATATCATTGAGATGGGCGCGATNGTTCCTTTTGTGACAAGTAATTTAAAGGTGAANCAATATACGGAAAGNCTGATGANNAAACCGGATGCNCTGAATCTGTTTTCCTACGGAGCNCCNGANGGAACTAANAGGCAGCGCGANGCAGGCGNAGCATGGCTGCAAAAATCGGGNTTTTACACAGATGTGGAGCACATTGTTCCTGCCGCCGGAGGCCAAAATGCACTTACGGCCGCACTGGGAGCATTCTTTAAAACCNGTGATAAAATCGGAACAGAACCGATGACTTATACCGGTGTGAAAACAGCGGCAAAACTATTCGGAATTCACCTATTACCTGTCCGAAGCTGCCAGAATGAAATAACAGAAGAGGGAATCCGCTATGCAGTACAAAACGAAAATATAAAGGGGCTTTATGTCATACCCGATTATCAGAATCCAACGTCGCATATCATGTCACTCGAAACAAGAAAAATGATTGCAAGAACTGCCCGCGAGGAAAATCTGCTTATCATAGAAGATGGAATCAATAATCTTTTAGAGCAAAATCCGATGCCGCCGATTGCCTCCTTTGCACCGGAGCAGGTGGTATATATCTCAAGCCTCTCAAAGACTGTTTCCCCGGGACTTAGAACTGCATTTATCCATGTCCCTGAGCACCTTCATGACAAATTGGTAACAACACTATATTCCATGAATATTTCCATTTCACCGCTGCTTGCAACGGTTTCCGCCGCTTTGATCGAAGACGGCGCTGCCGATGAGATACTTGCCGAGCGCCAAAAGGGAATGATAGAACGAAATCTTATCGTCAATGAAATACTGGATGGATTTGTTATACCAAGTGAACTTACGTCACCGCTCCGATATATACGGTTACCAGAACATTTTACCGGAAAAAGTTTTGAGATCTGTGCCAAACAAGCGGGCGTAGAAGTTTACGGTGCGGAACGTTTTTCCGTAGGGAATAAGATGCCTGAAAAGACGGTTCGGATCTCCGTAACAACACCGCCGTCTTTAGAAGTCCTGACAGACGGTCTGGAACGCTTAAGCTGGCTGCTTAGGCAGTAGCAGAAAATACCGACATTTTTCCCGAAATAAGTGTCGCTACATATGTGGTTTAGTATGGCAATCGAAGGAACACAGTGTCATCACATATGATTACAAATTTTTTGTAACATAATCGAAGTTTCTCCGTCTAACCAATGAAGTGAGAGAAAAGAGGTGATGATATGTGGAGAAGAAGGCGTTTGAAAAACTGTATGAAACATACTATATGCGGGTTTACTCTTATGTCATGACGCTGACAGGAAAACAATACCTGGCAGAAGAGATAACGCAGGAAACATTTTATAAGGCATTTACCGCCAATAACGCGTTTCGCGGAGAATCAAACGCAATGACATGGCTGTGCGCTATTGCGAAAAATCTGTTTTTCGACGAAATGCGCCGTCAGTCAAAAAACAGCGAAACAGCACCCGATGAAAATACCGACAGCGGCACTGATATTGAGCGTGAAATAGAAGACAAAGATGCCTCTTACCGGATTCATCAGGCTTTGAATCAACTGGACGAGCCTTACCGCAAAGTATTTGAGCTGCGGATATTCGGAGAACTGTCTTTTCGGGAAATCGGCGGCATCTATGGCAAAACGGAAAACTGGGCGAGGGTCACATATCATCGCGCGAAGCTGAAACTTCAAGAAAGGATGAGTGTTCATGAAAATAAATTGTAATGTCATTCGTGATCTGCTCCCGCTTTATGCAGATCAGATATGCAGTAACGAAAGCAAAGAACTTGTTGACGAACATCTTGCGCAGTGCAGGGACTGTTCCGCACTTTTGCAACAAATACAAAACACAGAAATTGAAACGGACTTAAAAACGGAAGCAGACAATGTGCTTCATCATCAAGCCGATTTTTTTAAACGGAAGTCCGCAGTAATAGGCACTGCCATTGCCGGAATTTTCATGATTCCCATTCTGGTATGTCTGATCGTTAATCTTGCAACCGGAGCGGCTCTGGACTGGTTCTTTATTGTTCTGGCTTCGCTGATTGTGGCAGCCTCTCTAATCGTTGTTCCGTTGGTAATGCCGGAAAACAAGTTTCTCTGGACACTTGGCACATTTACCTCCAGTCTGCTTTTGCTTTTCGGAGTTATCTGCATTTATACACACGGAAAGTGGTTTTTCATTGCCTCGTCATCGGTTCTGCTGGGATTCTCGGTATGTTTTCTTCCGTTTGCGGTCTGTACAAGACCGCTCAAAACGCTGATAGGCAATCAAAAAGGACTGGTAGTAATGACATCATCTACCCTATTCTTCGGCTTGATGATGCTCAGTATCGGACTGTATACAAAATCCTCTGATTTCAGGCGAATTGCGCCTGTGATTTCACTGCCGATTCTGGCGCTGATATGGCTTCTGTTTCTGTTTATCCGCTACACAAAAATAGAGGCACTGGTGAAAGCCGGAATATGCACATCGATTATCGGTGCTTTCAGCTTTTTTGCGGACAGTCTCATTAATACGTGGATTGGCAACAAAACACCACTGCCTGTTTTCAGACCATTTATCTGGAGAATCAATACGATTGACGGCAATGTGAAGTGGCTGATTCTGATCGGTTGCAGTATTGCAGGGATTGTTTTGATTGTTTCCGGTATTATTAAACGGACAAAATAAACTATCAACCGCCACGCGAACCTAATCGCGTGGCGGCGTCGTATAGGCTTGTTCTATCTTCATCAAACAATTATACTATTGCATATACATGCGCAATAGATAAAGCGGTACATTTACCATCCAGTCCTGCTCACGATAGTTTGACATCGAACTTCTGACAGCATCTGACAACTCATACTTTTTACATAATGCACGCAGGCTTTTCGCTTGTAGATTTTCTTCCGCCTTCACTTCGACCGGAATCACTTTNCCTGCTCTCTGCACTACAAAATCAACCTCTCCGGAAGAGTTCTCCGCACTATAATAATACAATTCTAAACCCGAAGAAGCAAATTCCTGCGCAACANACTGTTCTGTCAACGCACCTTTAAATTCAGTAAAAATATCATTTCCTTCCAAAAGTGTAATAGCGTCCAGATTGCACCTTGCCCCAAGCAAACCAACATCGGACATGTAAATTTTAAAAGAAGGCATATCCATGTAGGAGATTAACGGCATACCGGGTTTGCGAATCCGATAACTCTTATGGATCAGCCCACAATCCAAAAGCCATTGAATTGCAAGTTCGAAATCCTTTGCCCTTGCTCCCTCCCGCACCATTCCATAAATGAACTTTCGATTTTCCTTAGATAACTGCATGGGAATCGAATTCCAAACCATTTGAATTCTAGGAATCGTTTCCTTCGGCGCATGTTTGGAGAAATCATTCGCATAGTAAAGCAGCAACTGCTGTTGTATCGTTCTCACTTCCTGTAGATCATCTGTTTCCAGATACGCAGATACCACCTCCGGCATACCGCCTACATAATAGTATTTACGGAGCAAGTCAGTATACTTATCCGCAAATGCATTAATCAGATCATAGTCCTTCTTTTCTGCCAGTTCCACCAACTGCTCCTGCNCGGCTGCAAGCAGAAACTCCGTGAAGTTAAGCGGGTACAATGTCAGAAAATCAACCTTTCCCACCGGAAAAGATGTACCTTCATGCAATGCAATACCAAGCAAAGAACCGGCTGCAACAATAGCATACTCTTTTGCATTTTCGTAAAAATACTTCAACGCGTTTAATGCCTTGGGAACCTCTTGTATTTCATCGAAAATCAAAAGCGTGCGTTCCGCTTCTATCTTTTTTCCGCATTCAACCTTTAGCGCTGACAATATNCGCTCTATGTCATAATCCATCTCGAATACATTTTTCATGCGTGGATTGTTTTCAAAATTGATATATACCACGTTTTCAAAATAGCGCCTACCAAATTCCTTCATCAACCATGTTTTACCAACCTGTCTCGCACCTTTGATAATCAATGGTTTACGATTCCTTTTTTCTTTCCATTTTGCAAGTTCCCGCATCAACAGTCGTTCCATACATCATCACCCCGCTTCATACCTATCATATGTAAGAATAGCATTTTTCATGCAGAGTTTCAATGAANTATAACATTTTTTAGTCGGANTTTTGATTATTCATAACATTTTTCATGCGGAGTTTTATGATTTTGCATCATAAACAAGCTTGGATCAGTCAAAGAATTTTCCTTTAAAAAAGTTCTCATTCCCCAATTTCTTCGCCGTCAGCTTAAACAGCACACAGCCATCCGGGCACACAATATCTTTGGAATATTTATCGCTTCCACCAATATTTTCTAAATCTCCGCCGCTTCTGACCGCCTCCATGATTGGATATAACATCATCATTGTCTTAGAGCAAATCCCCTGTCCGTCAGCATTTACAGGACAGCCGTAGGTGCAGGTATACTTATCACCGATTTCCTCACCGTTTCGACAATACCGTTCCGTGTGGTCTCCGCGTACAAATCCTGTCACCGCAATCTCAAATTCGTATTCTTCGTCATACCATTTTTTCATGCTTTACCTCCTGATTTTCCCCATTACTCTGCCAACCAATATTTTGATCCATCCTGTGTGCGCTCCATAAATCCGTACATGACTAAGTAACGTCTCAATGAAATATAATCATCGTAAATCGGCCGTAAAATTTGATTGATTTCCTTTTCGCTATACCGTTTACCCTTCTCAAACTGCTCCGATATTTTAGAAAGAATAACTACTTTTTTCTTCTCTTTTGGCGAAAAATTGCGTAATACCAACGGTGATAAACTGCTAAAAGATGTTTCAAGTATATGCTGTCTTTCCTGTTCTGTAATCAGATAACGATCATCAACATAGACCGCATTATTGTGAATAGGTATGATAGTTGTATTCATAGATGTATCCGTTTCAAAAACTTGTTCGTAAACAGCCAGATACAACTTAGCCCGCTTAGCCTTTTCACGAAAGGTAAAACGCTGACGCCTGATAGTAGCTTCGGTAACGTTCATTTTCTTTGCAATATCCTTATCCGATTCACCTGCATAAAAAAGCTCCAATAATTCCTTCTGATTTTGAGTTAAAGTATTGTATTTGACATCGGAACAAATTAATTGATGCAGATTACCTCCATGAACAGATTTGATGTGTAGACCCACGGCATGTTCTGCTGTATAAAATTTNTCGTCAACNGAAAAAANCTGTCCCGAATCAAAATGCTGTTCACAATAGTTGCAAATGTAAACATCATTTTTCCGGTCATACCGATAGCCTTTTTTCAATTCTTCTANTGAAATTTTTCCATAGTCCATATTTCTTGTTCTCCAATTTATGATAAACAAATTATACTTATGTTTATTAAAAGTGTCAACGTTTTCTACACAAATTTATGATTTATATATTTATAAAATAACTAATTTCCTCCTTTCCCGNAGAAAAAGTCCGGATCAACCGGTTATCCTTATCTCTTTTTGCAGGGACATTTTATTGGTATTTATCAGTGGATGAGAAAATTTTTCTTTGCATAAAAACTATCAAACGCCACGCGAACCTAATCGCGTGGCGTTATGCGTTTCAATAGCTTATGACATTAAGATCAAATCCTTCCTTGTCTTGGACAATTCCGTCAACTCATCAGAAAATCCATTGACGGAAAANAGGATAAAATAATCNTCCCGCATCTCTCTTTTCCAGTCAACCTGTTTGGCTTTTAGTTCCAGATCCCGCAATACATCCATTCCCACTTTGTTTGTCCAATACTTGCATTCACCAAAGATGATATGACTGCCCTCTTGNTCCAATGCCACAATGTCAATTTCGGTATTACTGTTCCACCATCTGCCGACTTTATCAAAATGAAAATCCCATGTATCACNNNCATTAAGCNCCCACATTTTTTCAATGCATACATCCTCNTATACATAGGAAACATGCGCGTCCACGAAGTTNGTCCGTATTTTTTTCATTGCCAGTTCAGCATGTCCGGATTCAATATAACTCAGATTCGGGAAAATAAACTTAAACCAGAACAGCATGAAATTATCCTTGATCTTGTATAATCCTCTCTTACTGTTTTCCGGATTGTCCTCTGTGACCGGAACTTCTCTTACTAAAATGTCAAGATTAATCAAGGTTTTCAGGTACTTAGTAAGTCCTGTCTGTTTCAATTCGAGAGTCGTCGCTATTTTGGAAAGTTTTTGGTTTCCGGACGCAATCGTCTTAATAATAGAAAAATAGCTTCCGACTTCGCTAACTTCACGCTGCAGCAGGAAGTTCGGCTCATCATACAGGAAACTGGATTTTGACAACACATTATTTTCTATTGCCGTGTAAATATCCGACGAATCATAAAACAATTCAATATATTTGGGCACTCCTCCGGTTATGGCATAATACTCAATCAGTTCATTTTCACTTTTATCAGGAAAAAAATCATGATAATGCCGGAATGGTATCTGTTTCAGCTTGATTTGCCCTGTCCTCCGCCCGTATAAAGGACTGGAATATGCAAGCGTCTGGCTTTCCATCATGGAGATCAGAGAACCACAGAAAACCACCATAACATTTCTATCCTTCAATATCGTATCCCATATTTTCTGAAAGACAGAAGGAAAAGCGTGATTCGCTTTCCCCAAATATTGAAATTCATCAATGATCATCAGTTTCTTTTCACCGAAAGCGGCATCATCCATCCATACTTTGAAAATCATATCCCAACTGTCTACATTGGCATTCATCAACAGTTCATTGCCCGTCTGCTCAGCGACAATGTTTTTAAAGGCAACCCTGTTTTGGGTTTCATTCTCCTCCGTAGCCAAAAAATAGACTGCCTGTTTATCCTCAATAAATTTGTTTGTAAGCGCTGTTTTCCCCACTCTCCGCCGTCCATATAGAATAACGAGAGACGAACCGTCACGCTTATATTCTTTTTCCAAAAAATCAATCTCATCGTGCCTGTCTATGAACTTTTTCATCAAACAATCATCTCCTTGAAATTATTATACTTTAGAGTATAATAATTTCAAGTATAAAATATATTTTCATTTCATTAAAAAGTCGCTAAACTCTATTAACTCCTTTTTCTTATCTTCTGAAAGACAATTAGCATCATGGGGGTTACGATTTTCGCTCCCGAACAAGTAACCGTCACCGTATTTGATTGCATTTTCAATCAGACTTTGCAGGCACTCTGCAAGGCGGTCAGGGGCGCAGGAAAGAATGCAGTCATCAAATTTTTGAATCACTAACCCCGTTCCCGACATGGCAAGCTATAGCAAAACATCCTCCAAATACAATTTTCCCAAATCATCATAAATCCTTATACACTTTACTTTAATTGTCCTCTGATTGCGTATATACAAGTCCGTTGAATCATGGAAAAAAGATTCTGCGTACTTTTTACCATTTCTATCTTCTGCAACGCACAAGTGATTATATCCCTGTTTCTTTTTCTCAAATAAAATATATTTTGCTTTTAAATTAGACCCAATCAAAGAGGCGTTGAAATCAACAATAGCATCTGTATATGACATCGTGAGAATGTTCTCTTTACTGAAACTGTTAAACCGAACCTCTATCTCAGGAAAATAGACGCTTCTCTTAATAATATTTTCTGTAAGCAGTTCCTGCCTTTTAATTTTTGAATTTATATATTTTGCACCAATGACAAGATTATTCTTATCATTAAATTGACGTATGACCGGAATGTCTATCAATTTATGCAATCCTAATAAATGTGGAAAGTCTGTCTGTTTGAGTTTGAAGCTAATGACCGAATCATTCTCAAATATGTACTCCATACTGTAATTAACAATAGATTTATACTCATTGAATTTATCTAATAGTTTATTCAAGTAGTCCTCTATATATACCAAAAGCTCTTGACCGTAGCCAAGAGCTTTCTGAAATTCTATAAAGTGGTTCTCTTTTCTTCAGCTTGCGCCTATTCGGTGTAAGTGAACCGGAACTTACGGAAGAACCTCCACTTATGAATCCGAAAAATCATAAGCTTCCTTGGTTAATCTTATTATATGCAATAACTTATATAAAATCAATAGTTACCGAAAAATTATATTCTTATTTTATTTCCTTAAAGGTTACTGAAGCAGCAAATGCTTTGTACCATTTGATTACTTGATCACCTTAAGTGGTTTTCACTCTTCTTCCAACTCGTATTGTTCCACTTTACCGTTTCCCAACGTATAGTTGAAAAATTCATCATTAGTCATATCTTTAAAATATGTTCTAATGATACGGCACACTCCGCCATGACTAATGATTAAAACATTTCTGCCTTGATATTGCTCTTTGATTTTATCCATTAAGCCATATATTCTGTATGTCACTTGCATCATAGATTCTCCTTGTGGATATTTGTATGCAAAATTTTTTTTGTTGGCTAAGAAGCTGTTATTCTTTCTATCCACACCCTCGTATATTCCATAGTTCTGCTCGACAAGCCGCTCTTCTATGTGCATAGCAATATTATTTTTATCTGCAACGATTTTACTTGTTTCCACTGCTCTTTTTAAAGGGGAAGATAAAACTATATCAATGTTATAATTCTGCACCGTGGCAGCCAGCTCTTTTGCCTGCTCTATTCCCTTTTCTGTTAATTCTATATCAGTGATACCACATACTTTATTCTGTGCATTCCAAACTGTCTGACCATGACGTGCAACATATAATTTCATAAGTACCTCTATCTTTCATTTTCTGTTATTTTTAGTGATGAATGTCAATCTCTTCATGCGGTTCAATCATAAACCCAAAACACTTTGGTACATTCGTAAATAATCTTCGTAGTTTCAGAATCACTTCTTTAAAAAGTCGCTAAACTCTTTTAATTCCTTCTTCTTATCTTCCGAAAGACAATTGTATTCTATGTTATGAATTGCTCCCTCTAATGTATATAAATGTACCAGACAGACATTCGGATAAGCTTGCTTTAATTTCATAAACGCTTCTTTGGAACCTAATTCGATCAGTTTCTCCGTCGAATCAATTCCAACGGATGTCAGCTTTCTTTCCATTTCTTTACCGATATTCATCATTGATGTTAATTCTGACATGATTTCTCCTCCATATATTAGAAACTGTACAAAAAATATAACACAAAGCATTCTCCCGATGAATGTCTGCCATCGGCATTCTTTAGATCCTCTATGGCTTTGTTATTGCATGTAAGTACGCAGGACATAAATCGGCACATTTACCATCCAGTCCTGCTCACGATAATTTGACATAGAATTTCTGACGTCATCTGATAACTCATACTTTTCATTGAAATTAACATTTTTTAGTCGGACTTTTAGGATTTCTTAACACTAATACCCATGCCTTTCTCCCAGTCTGCGAATTTGTAAGACAAGACGCTAACAGCGTCGGCACAAATTTGCGATTGAAAAATCTCTTATTTTTCAATCTATTCCCTTATAAATTCAGAATCTGTCACAGGAGCGCCATCTTCATCAGAGACATATCGCTCCACTCTCATATGCAAATCATATTTCTCACGAAGTTCAGTAATTTTCGCCATCATTGGTGATGCATGATGTACATCAATTGAGTGCTGATCTTTCCAACTGTCAATTAAAAGCACCGTTTCCTGATCTTCCATCGGGAAAAAGTATTCATACTTAAGATTCCCTTCCTCTGCACGAATGTCACTGACAATTCCATTTGCAACCATTTCCTCCGCAAATTTCTTTGCATTTCCATTCGCACCACTATAATAGATATTCACTGTAATAGCCATTTACCTACCTCCGTCAACTTACAACTCATTCCACTACTTATAGTTACCATTCAATAAAAACTCGTTTCCCAAATACTCCGCAATCCCGTCCTCATCATTACTGCCGATCACCAAGTCCGCCTTCATCTTAACCTCGTCTATTGCGTTGCCCATGGCAATGCCCTTACCGCATAGCGTAAGCATCCCTATGTCGGCATAATCATCACCGAAAGCCGTCATCTCTTCCGTACTGATCCCACATACTGCGCTGATCTCCAGAATGGCGTTTTCCTTCGTGGCAGTCTTCTTCGTAAACTTATACCAGTATCCGTCCGAAAAGCGAATACAGTCACAATCCGGCAGCACTTCCTGCATCCTCTTTGCCTGACGCTCATCAAATATTTCCACACACATCTTGAGAGAACTCTCGTTAAAATCCTCGAAATCCGTATAAACGCTGTCTCCCCAACTCTGATCCTGTTTCTTGGGATCAATTTTATAATTCCAGTAATGGGTATCGATCGTATCGATCGTGATCTCACAGTCAGCGCCGCATACTTCTCTGGCCGTCGCAACCATCTGCCTTGTTTCTTCTTCGGAAAACTCAGCTTTGTATATGTATTCGTTGTTGTATTTTACCAATGCGCCACCGCTTACGATCAGCACATCCGGCTGTAATTCCTTAATAAAAGTCAACGCATTCTGCTCACTTCTGGATGTGGATACACCGATCAGTATACCTTGTTCCCTGCAATCTCGTAACGTCTTCAGGGTTCTTTGAGAAATTGTTTTATCACTGCGAAGCAGCGTTCCGTCCAGATCAAACAAAAGAAGTCTGCAATTACTCATACCATCCATCTCCTCCTCTCGATATGGGTAGATTATCCCATAATCGCTTTTCACCTGCAACATATTATTTATCATTACGAATCATCATAACTATAATTACTTTCTGACACACCCATGACATCAAACAGGCAAAAATCAGATACTGTGACTATGACTCACCCATCGGCTATTAGGTCCAGTTTCAGGCGATGCTATGTGAATTGCAACAAATTTAGCAATTGTTGAATCTCCGCAAGCTATCACTTATACTATGTTTTAGGAAGATTTAAAAAGCAAGTCTTTCTAAAACAGAAGAATGTCTCTGCTGAGCCATTATTCATATTTTTGCAGAAGCAAAGAGGATACTCTATGAAACTAGAACGCCTATATGCTATCACAGTATATCTTTTAAATCACGGAAGAACATCCGCAAGCGAACTGGCGAAGCACTTTGAAGTGTCTCTCAGAACGATACAGCGGGATATGGATTCGCTATGTCTGGCGGGCATCCCTGTCATCTCCATTGCCGGAGCATCCGGCGGTTATGAAATATCCGAAAATTACAGGCTGGAGCACGGCTTCGCCACCACGGACGATTATTCCAATATTCAGACCGCACTGCAAGGTCTGGTGTCGGCTACCGGCGACCCGAAAGCAAAACATACGCTGGAAAAAATAGTGCATATATCAAATCCAAACGACAACAGCATCATTCTGGATTTTTCTGTTTTGCAGGAAGGCGACCGGAATACTTTACAGTTACTACAGACTGCCGTAAGCGAAAAACGCACTGTTACTTTTACTTATACAAATAACAACAGCGAAACAAGAGCACACAGCGTAGAGCCGATCGCCGTTATATACCGCTGGTACGCATGGTATCTCCTTGCTTATTCCAAAGTCAAAAATGACTATCGCACCTATAAACTTGTGCGGATGAGCAATTTAAAAATAACAGATATACCTTTTACCAAAGAACACGAATCCGCAGGCACTATCATAGAAATGATCAACCAGACAGATTCCCGTCAGTATACCGAAATACTTATAAAATGCAAAGCCCCAGCCAAAGCACGAGTAATTGAATACCTGAAAGGAACCGTGACGGAAAAACTTCCGAACGGTGATGCTATCATCAAGGCGACCGTAGTTGAAAACGAACAGTTCTGGCTCGGAACGCTTTTATCCCTAGGCGACAATGTAGAAATTGTTGCACCGGAGAGAATCCGCAGGCGATTACTTGAATCTGCCGAAAAAATTGTTTCTTTATACAGAGAATTATGACATTCTGTTGTCGTATATATAATGATATACTGGTCGCAAGACAAACGTCTGAAACGTGTTTTCCACGTTTTCAGGCAAGACTCTATAAAATTCGAAACCGGAGGTATAACAATGATGAATCCATATGAAAAATGTCCCGTTTACGAAAACGAACGCTATCTTTTAAGGCTTATTGAAGCTTCGGATGCAGCCGATCTGCTTCTCGTGTATTCCGATGAAAAAGCCGTACCTTTCTTCAACAGCGATAACTGCAACGGAGACGATTTCCATTACACCACTTTAGAACGTATGCAAAGTGCCGTAGATTTTTGGCAACAGGCACACACGGAAGGCTGGTTTGTACGCTGGGTAATTATCGACAAGAATATCGGACATGCTGTAGGAACGATCGAATTATTTAACCGTCAGGCGAATGATTATTTCAATAACTGCGGACTGCTTCGATTAGATTTGAGAAGCGATTATGAACGTGCGGAGAGTATCTTTGAAATACTGTCTCTGATCGTGCCGCCGACCTTCGAGCTGTTTAGCTGTCAGATGATTGCAACCAAAGTTCCGTCCTTTGCATCGGAACGGAAAAATGCAGTAGAGAGATTGGAATTTGCATTGTCAGAGAAAGCTTTAGTCGGCGGAGATGATGGAAAGCATTATAAAGATTATTATGTGTTGCAGAAATAAATGGATTACGCTGCTCGATCCGGCAGGACACCCATTCTGCATTGTGATTTGGGATTGACAAATTTCAGTATATCTATACACTAATATGCAGGGCCCTCATCCACGTATTGAGGGCTCTTTTTCTATATATAACATCTTATTTTTTTTACGCTTGAATATAAGTTCTTCGCATGTTAAGATCCACCGAACAGAAAAGATGTCACTAGTCAAAAACCCCGCCGCAAGCAGTCACTTGCCTCGTTGCTTGAGGGCATAAAATAAGGTTGTGAATAAATAAAAAAATGGATATAATAATAGTGAAACATCTTGAGAGATTTTTTATATTTAGAAGGAGGTAAATCGCATGGAAGTTGCAGTTAAGAAAACTTATGCGGAAACCTTGGAACAACAGCAAATAGAAGTAAGACAGAGTGTGATGGATGGGCTAAGACAGGCGAGGGAAGGAAAGACGAAAGATTTCAACGCAGTTTGTGACAGATTGGAGAAAAAGTACACGAATGCAAAAGTATAAAATTAAAATATCCGATTTGGCGGAGCAGGATTTGGAGTTTGCTGCTGACTATATTGCATTCGATTTAAAAAACCCTTCTGCGGCTGTCAATACAGTACGAGGCATCCGTAAACAAATAAACAAACTACAAAATTTCCCAGAGCGTAATGAGTTAGATGATGACTCAGTGTTGGCAAATCTGGGAGTTCGTATGGATTATTATAAGAATTACAAGATCTATTATGTAGTAGAGGACAATGTGGTAATAATTGTTAGGATTTTACATATGCTGGTGGACAGCAGAGCATGGTTATATCGGACATTTGGGTTGAAAGATTAGTATGTAATGTTTTTGGTTAGGAAAACTCCGGAAACCTTATCATTCTCATCACTCTTTGCTGTAAGCATCAACACCGGAACATTGCTTCTTTCCCAGATTTTTTGCAATACATGAAATCCGTCTAAACCCGGCAGCATCAATGACCAAAACCTTACCGTCATCTTATTTTATATCTTGGCCGTAAACCAGACCTCCGTGCTATCTTCTTGAATTGCAAAGAAAACATAGATGTTATCCTCCTTTCGCTCTATCCAGAAGAATAACATCTATTTCATACTTTCAAGTGAATTTAAGCTTACAATTTTGTAATCTTCATCTATATTATCAACCTTTTTTCAGTACATCCAAAACGATTTTTGATCCTATAGTGTCGAACATACGCTTAATATCCTTAATTCTGATATTAAGTCTTCGTAAAATTAAAATCTGCTTCAGGCGCTTTATTGCATTTTCATTGCCATGCCTACAACAACAGCAAATCAAAATTCTCCACTATACTTTTTGTCATCAGCTTATTCACTTCGTACACATCCTTATATTTCTCCTGTTCCGAGAACCACGCCGTTGCCTGAAACTGATTCGAAAGCACCACATAAGGAATCGCTTTTCTTTCATCATCCGACAATTTGGCTACCGTATCATAGCCGTACATGATTTCCTTATAGATTTCTATCCACTTAGCAAATCTGTCTCCTTCCGAGTAAAATTCCGAAAGAATAGCTGTTGCGGCATAGCACGGATCGAAAATCCTAATGTTTCGTTCGCTCAACTCAAATTCAATAATGCCCCATTTGCTTCCTTCTAAAATAATATTACTCGGACTGAGATTGCGATGAATGATCTGCTGCGGCAGTCCCGCATATAAACCGCCAAATTCCTCTGTGTACTTTCTGTATACGGCATTTGAAATAATATTTGCTTTCTGAAGCATAGGTATTGCCCAATTTACAACGCCCTCATACATATTCGCCTCATCAACAACGATATCAATGTCAGATAACGCCATACTCAAGTGTCCTATGACCTCCCCGATAAACCGTGCATCTCCTTTCGCGTCTTCTCTAAAAAGATCCTGCTGTCCCTGTATGCGTTTAGTAAGACAGCAATATAACTGTCCATATTGTATATACTTTTCGCCGCTGCCGGTTTCAACCGGCGTTGCCGCAAGTAAACCTTCTTTTTCCAACGCCTCCGAGATTTTTATATGGTTTTTCAGTTTTCCCAGATTTGTTGATAATTTTAAAACATACTTATCATCTACATAGTATAATGAATCGCTCTTTATACCTGTTCCTTCATAAATCACATCCCGGATCATTACATCATCCATTCCCCAGTATGTTGACAGTAATTCCTTAATCTGCTTATGTGATACCATAATCGGCTCCTCCTGTAATATGTTTATTTTGTAAGGTTTTATGATCTTAAAATTGCTTAAATAGAAAGACGGAGTACAGCCAAATTCCCGCAAAAATGCTTTGTAGAATCCGGCATAAGTATCAAACCCATATAACAGAGCAGCATCTGCCTTTTTCATCCCTTTGCTCATTTCATAAACTGCATACAACAGCCTTCGCCTCGTAATATACTGCATGACAGGTATTCCGACGATCGATGTAAACAGCCGGTAATAATGAAATAATGAAAACCCGGCCTTTTCGCTCAATTCCTGTGCCGTAAGTTCTGAACGCAGATTATTCTCAATATAATCAATACTGCCTTGTATAATGTGGCGATACACGTTTTCTCATCCTTCCTTCATTGTAGCTACAGCTATATCATAGCAGACTTTTTTATCGTTTGATTTCCGGAATTGCTTTTTCGCAAAAAGACAGGGATTTCCTATGCCTGAAACACCCTGCCTTTCAATTATTGACAAATATTATTTACACACAATTATGCATACTCTTATGCACGAAAGCTTTCACCTTATCGATAATCAATCAGAAATTCTGTTCAATGTAAAGTCATCCACAGTTCCCCAGCTCTTGGCATTACACTTCATACGAACACCGATCGTAAGTGTCCCGTCAGTAACCTTTATTTCAGGAATTGTAGGAGTCTTCCAGTCCGTCCACGTAGTTACCATGAAAGGATCTGTCTGCTCTTCACCGTCTACGATCGCATATAATTCCATTTCACCATCTGACACATCACCGCCCTGCGCGTAAGCCATAAGCTGATAGGTACCGGGCTCTAAGTCCGTAATTTCCTGCTCGATCGAGAAGTCCATCTCGGAATTTTCCGACCAGAAGTGGAAAGCGATTTCTCCTGTATAAGCATCATCCGCCTTCTGCTGGAAATCTGTCGGGTTATCTTCTCCTTCATAGGTCACCTTCCACATAGATGTATCGGCATCCTCGAAGCTCGGATTCTGCACATAATTAAGCATTATGACTTCGATGTAGGCTGTCACGGTCGTGCCGTCCTCCAGCGTACCTGTCACCTCGTATTCCCCGCCTTCGCTCGTGTCGATGGCTGCAAGCTGTGTCTCATCCCATGCAACAGGCTCTTGCTTGTTCGCCGAAGGATCATTGTAAAATACATCGATCATCTCGGGAAGCTTTATTTCGCCGCCCACATCACAAGATACATTAACGTCCGGGACAGAATCCACTGCCAAAGGTGCGGTCGAACCATACTTTAAGTACTTAAATACATTCAGAGACGGCAGCGGGTGTCCTTCAAAGTCAAACATTGCCTGATTATCCCACGAACAACCACCGTAATACAGACCTGCATCATCCGGATCGTAATCCGCCGCATAGCTGCTGGCCCAGCCGCTTCCGTATTTTTCCCATATGGGAGAATTATCCTCGGTTGCCTTACCTACCGGAATCCACACACCTTCCCAGTAGAAAATACCGAGTACATTTGCCTCGTTTGCCGCTTCGCAGATATCACGTATCATGGAAGCCTGACTCTGCACGGTAGCGGCATAACCCTCAACCGCACCGTCAATGCCGTCAAAGCTGTTCTCTGTACCGTCACCGTCTTCGGTAGTGTAGGCATAAGAAGTCTCTGCGACCACAACCTTCTTGCCGTATTCATTCTGAATGTGTCTGGCTACGGACTGCATATTCTCATTCGTGCCATCCCAGAAAGGATAATAGGATAAACCAATGATATCGTAATCAACGCCCGTATGCTCCAGATTAGAAACAAGCCCGTCTATCTGCCCGTTATCCTCAATATTCGTGTAGTGGACAAGGATCTGAATATCCTTATCGTAAGCTTGGGCCATCTCACGAACCGCGCGGCTTCCCGAACTCAAAAGGGTCGATATATTGGGAAGAAATGATTCCCCGGCCATAGCGTTGTTAATTTCATTACCGATCTGCACCATGCCTACATCTACACCTGCATCCAGAATCTGTGTCAGACTGTCTTTCGTAAATTCGTAAAGTGCGTCACTTTTCTCCTCGACACTCATACCTTCCCACGCTTTAGGTGCATGCTGCCTCTTAGGATCAGCCCAGAAATCGGAATAGTGGAAGTCGATACACACCTTCATTCCATACTTGGTTGCGCGCCTTCCAAGTTCGATCGCGGTAGGAACATCATTATTACCGCCGCCGTATCCGTTTCCGTTCTCGTCATAGGGATCATTCCATACACGGATACGGATATAATTGACACCGGACTGCGCCAGTGTCATGAAGACATCCTGCTCCTCACCGTCATAGTTGTAATACTTAACACCGCTGTTCTCCTCCACGAGTACGGAAGAGGCATCCATGCCGCGGATAAAGTCATCGGAAATATCAGCAATTGGCTCTACATAGATCTCCGATTCTTCGGGACCGTCCGGTAACGGAAATGAGGTCACTTCGATATCGGCTGTTTCCTTAGGCTCCTGTGCTGAGTCTGTCTCCCCCGCTTCTTCTGTCTCCTGCGCTTCTTCTGTTTCCGTAACAGGCGCCGTACTATCGGCATTATCCGCACCACAGCCGGTTAACGCAGCAGCACTGAGACTGACACTGAGACATAGAGCCAGTAATTTCATGTAACGTCGTTTCATAATACAAATCCTCCCATTCTTCTTGTTTATAAAAACCATTATTGGCTGTCAGCATAGGCACTCATAGCTTTGGTAAACTGGAGACATTTCTCCTTCACCAGCCTTGCCGCACCCAGTATATAATGATCCGGCAGCAAATCAGCTCCCACTTCCGGCTCCCAGTAAAAGATCCCAAGTCCCTGTTTTTCGGGAACCGCCTTGATCGCACGCACCGCGCTTACAAGAAGCTGATAAGTCTCCTCCTCTTCATTTTCCGGCCCGCCGATCTCGGTTAACATCAGGGGCATTTGATACTTTTGCGCAAGCCTTGTCATATCATCATGCAGCTTACGTTCATCATGTTTCATGCGCACCCAATACGGATAATAGGAAAACCCCATAATATCCGTCTGTCCTCCAAGGGCAAAAAAAGTGTCAAAAAAGCGGGTACACCGCTGATAATCATTGCCGCAGTTGATATGCGTTATAACTCTGCACTCCGGGCAGCATGCTTTAACCGCTCTGTATCCTTCATTGAGAAACGTGACAAGCTGTTCCGGGTTATCGTCAAAGCTCCCCATAGGAAGCAGGATTCCCGAATCGATCTCATTGCCTACCTGAACCCAGTCCGGATAGATATCATGAGAAGTCAAAAGTTCTAAGATATCTCTCGTATGCTGCGCCACCCGTTCCTTCATTTCCTCAAAGCTGTCATTCTCCCACTCCTTAGGAATATCCTGATACACCGGATCTGCAAAATGATCACTGTAATGAATGTCTATCATAAGCTTCATATCCCGCTTTTTTACTCTGGCCGCCATATCCAATACGCTGTCCTTATCGCAGAAGCCAAGCATACATGTCTCTCCGCCAAACTTTCTGCCTTGAATTTCCTTCTCCGGCTTTGTCCAATAGGCTTCCTTCGGCGGATCAACGAAAACCCGCAGACGCACGGAATTGGCACCCATATCTTTTAGCGCCGCTATCGGATCAGCCTCTTTCATATCCCGGTCTATCCAGCGCACACCCTGTGACTCCAACTGGCTTACCCAGCCCAGATCCACACCATAAATAAAATTCTGCACTATGTACTCTCCTTTCCCTGTCTCTTGAAACACCTTGTTGATCGCCTTTACTTTTACGGCAGTTTTCTCTATAATTGTCTTGTTTATAGTATATAGATAACGACAATAGATATTTCGCTTTCGGTTTTATAATAGCTTCCGTATCCGGCTTTGGCAAAAGCTGAAAGCAGAAATTTGTTATATCCCTTACTATAATTATAGCTAATTAACTCAAGATACAGCAATATCGCAAAACGATTTTTATGTTCCAGTTTGTATCATATTCGGGAATTTAATTAATAACAAAAAGAAATGAGGAAAATGATGGAAAAATATACTACACCGGATATGCGAGAATCTTTAGACAGTCTCGACTCCTCTATTAATGTGCAGAACGGAGAAAGCGATTTCGGCCGCTTCTACAGCATGAACGTCCCTTTTCAGGTCACGCTGGAATGCTGCGACGGCTCCGATTCCGAAGGCTATGTGAATGTAGTCACTCTGTCTTTTGAAAAGGCTGTTTTGTATCAGGAATCTGTTGCGGTAAAGAATTACTCTTATACTAAGAATGCACCTCATTATCATGATTTTTTTGAAATTGTGATCGTACTGGAAGGAAATATTGTTCAGAGAATAGAAGGAAAAGACTATCTTTATTCTGCCGGCTCCTGTTGCCTGATCAACCGAAGCCTACGCCATCTGGAGCATTATAACTCCAAGAGTAAAGTTCTGTTTATCGGATTGTCTCCTGACTTTATTACCGGACTTTTTAACTCTGCACTTACCTCTCTTATTCCAAGTGAGAAAGAGATTTGCAACAGCACGATCTATCACTTTATCACAGATGATTTAAAGAATCCCGGAAAGCGGGCATACCTTGACTTTATTCCGGCTTATCAGAATCACCGGAGTGCAGTATATCTTCATTCCATGGCAGAGACAATGGTGCAGACTCTGCTCTATCCCAAATTCGGAGCCTTTTACCAGATATGCGGACTGTTATGTTCCTTCCTTGCACATCTGTCCTCACCGCAGTTTTACCACTGCACTGACATCCGTCTGGATACCAACAGCGACTTCCTGCTCTTCTCACGTATCACACGGCTTTTCGAGGAAAGTGACGGCCGCATGACCCGCACGGAGCTGGAGCAGCTTCTCAATTACAGTGGCGATTACCTGAATCGCATTACTAATAAATACACCGGTAAGTGTCTCTACGACTACGGCATGACCTTCTGTCTGAAAAAAGTTGCGCAATGCCTGACCGAGACGGACGAATCCATCAGCGCGATTGCTGCCCGGCTGAAATTTACAAACCGTACGCATTTTTATTCTCTGTTTAAGGAGAAATACGGGGTTACACCGAAAGAATATCGGAAAATGCATTCCTGATGGGCTTGCTTTTCCATTGATTTCCGTTGGCTTCTTGCGTAACTATGATTTGCTTTTACAGAAAGTCAGAATATCATTGATCCATTTGCCATATCGCAGATACCCATCCCAACTTCCAAGTGTTCTCATATTATCCATAAGCGCATATGCCGCTGAGAGATAATCCGCTTTGTCCTGGTAGGAAGCAGTGCCCGCCTTATCCTTCATAATAGCCATACTAAGGAAATTGCTGTCTGATTTATTCCCAGTATGTGCATTTAATGCAAGCATCTCCGTGTAAGAGCAGCTATTAGGGTTCACCTTGCTTACATCTACTGTCTGCTCATATTCATTTCCGTTTTTATCTGTGCCTTTTACAAGATAAAGCGGATTCTCCTCTGAATAATCATCTGCCCTATATACATTTGCACTTTCCCCCGTCTTCGCATCATAGATAGAAAATAATGCCTCTGGGGTAATATGTACTACATTTCCTGTTGCTTTCACACTCGCCCCGAAATCACCCTTCGTACTGCTTTCTGTCTTTCTTGTTCCGTACCATGCCGGATTTCCTGTTGCCCCTATTCCATTTACGCTCATTTTTTTAAATCCTCCATTATCATCAATTTTAATGGCAGCCCCTCTGTCGTTCAGAGCCGCCCCTGCCCACTTGCAATAAGTCCGGGCAGTCCGCAGAAGCAAAGGTTTATGCGCCTCTGCGGAATAAGGTGTAAAGATTATATTTTCATATCCAATGTGCTGCCCGAAGCAGGAATCCCAAGATTACCGCTTATCCTGTTCTTCTCATCGGGCGTCAAAATTTTTATTTAGTTAAAGAAACATTAGCTTCTTCATTGTTTTTCTTAACATTTCTTCCATCGCTTTCACGTATTCATCAAATGTCATAACCACAGAAGATCCCACAAAACTATAAAGAGTATTTACTGCATTTGGAAAAGCATTTGCTAATGCCTCTCGTAAAGTTGGCCCATTCTTCTCTGCCGCTTTAACTCTATCATCAATTTCTTTTTGTATTTCTTCTGCTGTTTTAACTGTTGCAAAACTGCAAGAACCTTTCACTCCATTTCGTTCCATAATACTGCGATCAAAATACACCGGCACGGATGTGTAGTCATTAAGACTTTGCTTCCACTTGTCCACAGAAAGGTAAGCGTCCCAATTTCCGGAACTTTTATATTCCTCCATAACCTCCTTTATCGCCGTACTGTAGTCTGCCTTATCCAAATAACTTTTCACTCCTGTCTTTTCAAACAGAATATCTGCTCTCTGCTTATCTCCTAAAGATGTATTTCCCGTTTCCTGATTAAGCATCATAAGTTCAGCATAGCTACAATTTCTTGGATCTATAATCCATGCATGGTGCATCTTTTCAAATTCTTCTCCCTCTGCGGTCTTGCCCTTTAATATGTAAATTGGCGTATCATCCGAATAAATGTCTGAACGATGTATCTCAACGCTCTCCCCTGTCTTTGGATTTGAAAAAGACATCAACGGTTCATTCACTTTACTTCCTCTGTTTATATCTTCTATTTGATAATTAAAATTGTTACCTAAAACTCTCTTTTTACCCGTCATATAATTCGGGTTAATTCCAGTATTATTATCAATTCCATTTATGCTCATTTTTCAAATCCTCAACTGCTCTATCAAAATTTATAGGCGGCTCCTCCCTCGTTCAGATCCGCCCTCTGTACCTGATTGGTGATATGCGCTCTATAACTTCTCCAGCTTCTCCAAAAACGAAACATAAAACTCCCTTTCTTTGATACGGGCCTGCTCTGCCTCTATGCTTCTATACGCCGCTGCCAGAGGATGATCTAAATCGTACAGTGCCTGCTTCGTTGCCCGGATGGCAGATCCCACAGTACTTCCCAGAATATCCGAATAATCTGTTTCTCCCCTGAGCATTTTGGTGCATCTCTGTACCATCATCTGCGAAATATGGCTCATCATACCGTTTTTCTTGATTCCCACGCCGTTCGCATTCACTTCTTTAGCTACCTCCATCCATGCATCCTTTACCTCCTGCGGGGCATGTGGGCCAACCATATCAAAGGCTTTTTCGTCATAATCTGTCGCTTTATCCTGTGCCGCCTTTTCTTCTACTATTTCCTTGAATCCTACAGCTTCGGATTCCGCATTTCTTTCTGTCTTCCTTGTCTGATATCCTGTTACCGGGTAGCCTGCTGTTCCTATTCCACTTACGCTCATTTTTCAAACCCTCCATTGTCATCAATTATCTTAATGGCTGTTCTTCTGTCAAAAATTAAGAGAACCTGTCATCTATAAATAATACGAATCAAACCACAGAAAAGTTTCACTTCACTTATATATTCTGCTCATATGACGCAATAACAGGATCCATAGCATCCTGACTGCGTTCCAGACTTGCCTACCTAGAGACGTAACAAAGGAACCAGACAGAACGTGAAATGTTCATGTTTGGTTCCCTTTTAACATTTGTGCATTTTTAATGATATGCGTTCATAGCCTTATAAAACTTTCCTGAACTGATATTTGTACATATCAGAATACATATTGCCGGAAGATTGTGGTGTCAACCGTCCATCCAGCGCGCCCATGTCAACCGCAAATCCGCTGTCCGCCACGGAGAATACACCGTTACTGAACAGGAACTCCGAGGTGAAATCGGGAATACCCAAGTCACCGC
The DNA here is from genome assembly GCA_014804355.1 of Lachnospiraceae bacterium. GTDB lineage: Bacteria > Bacillota > Clostridia > Lachnospirales > Lachnospiraceae > UBA3282. The sequence goes on along the minus strand of JAAUZY010000023.1, from coordinate 2,079 downwards.
TTATCCTGATCTTCCCTATGATATCCGCCAGCGCATCCCTCATCCGATCTATCTTGGCATTACCCTTTGTCTTGTTAATCAGATTAGACGCTTTTTCCGGCAGTCCTCCAATCTTCCCATCGGGTGTCATATAAAGGCTCTCCAAGGATATATCTTCTCCCGTAGCCCCTTTCAGGTAGCGCCGGACTTCCTGCACATCCGTAGCATACTGGTACGCATTAGAGGACAGATTTCCTACACTGTCCGCAATCCCTATGTAATATTGGTACATCCGGTCACTGTACTTTTCATCTATCAGTTTCTGCACCTGCTCCCGGACGGTTTCATCCTCTATCCCGTCCACGGTCACATCCCCGTTGCTTCCAATCCTTACGCGCATCCCCTCTATGTCATCACGGGAGATGCCCATGCCTTCCAGCTCCTTTACGAAATCCTCTGAAAAGTCATTTTTCAGCTCCGCCTTCTGCTGTGCCTTTTCAATGTCCTTTAGATTAGCGAAGATTTTGACATATTCCAGCTCTGCATCGCTTAAATCCTTCCCTTCCGCCATATCCTGCAGCAGTTCATCTACCGTACGCTCACCTTTGTACTTCTTTTCTTCCGGCAGGCTATCAAACTGCTTCTGGTGGAGCTGTTCCATCTCTTTTATGTAATTCTGTTCTGTCTCACGCAGGACTTCATTATATTTATCAAGGTATTCCCGCCAGTTTTCATCATTCCGGCCGTATGCGCTATGCAATGCACCATACGCCTCCCTTATGGCATCGGTCTTTTCATGCTCCTTATTTTCAGAAACATGGAAGCTGATCTTATAATAGTCATCCGGGGAAACTTCCTCCCCGTTTCCGTTTTCAACCTTGATGCAGTATTTGTTGCTCTGTATATCCCAAGTAGGGATGTTCAGCTTCTTCCGGCCTTCTCCGTCCCACTCTGCCTTCCCCACCTGATTGCCGTATTCATCATACAGGGTAAGGTCATAGTCACAACCTTCCGGCATATCTATATATACTTCAACGCCAAAATAATTCCGCTGAAAGCTCATGAATGGAATGGAAAAGTTATAGAAATCCACATCCTTCGTATCACTGAGATTGCCTCTCAGACTGCTGGTCTCGTCTTTGATCAAAAAATTCAAATCAAGAAATGTGTTGCCTTTATCCTGATCGGAAACCTCATAAGTGGTATGCTGCCTACGGTAAGTGTCATTGCTGCTCAGAGTACAAGTATCCTCCTGCAGCACCATGTTTTTCTTCAATTTCCCATCAAAAAATGCCTCTGTCTCTTTTCCCGTCATGAAGAATATGGGCTTTTCCCGAAAAGCCGCTCCCCATGCGGAACTTTGATCATTCACATTACTTATTCCCATTCCTAAATGCCCTCCATCGTTGTCAATTATATTTAGATTCATAAAGTCTTTCGGCAGGTGCAACCCATTTTCCAACCCGGATTGCACCAATTGATTATTTTTTTGCACCAAACGCTGCAAAGCTTACCCATACCATTACAGAACAAATCTATTCTGTCCTGACAACTCTACCGTTGGTAGGTGTTCATTTTATCCATCCGCGGTATAATAATGTTGGAAAGCGAGGATTTTTGAAATATGGATCTAAAGAAAATAGGCGGTTTTATTGCTGCCCGAAGAAAAGACAACGGCCTGACCCAAAGCCAACTGGCCGAAACGCTTGGAATAACGGACAAGGCAGTATCAAAATGGGAAACAGGAAAATCAATGCCTGATCCGTCTCTGTTTTGTCCACTGTGTGATCTGCTCCACATAACTTTGAATGAATTGCTTTCAGGTGAATTCATATCCGACGAAAACCTGAAAGAGAAATCTAACCAAATACTGCTTGAAGTTGTCACAAGCTGGCTTGGCAAAGATCAGTGGGAAAATAAAACAGCTGCCCATGTTCCGGCCGTCATGAAGATAAAAAATATCAGAAAGGTATATGAAACTGAAAGTACTGCAACCGAAGCCGTTAAAGATGTCAGCTTTGAAATCGCCAAAGGGAGCTTTGTAGGTATCATGGGTGCGTCAGGATCAGGAAAAACCACCTTACTGAATATGATTGCAAC
>JAAUZY010000022.1 GCA_014804355.1 Lachnospiraceae bacterium | reverse complement strand
ATCTTCAATTTCCTTGTAGGTCAACCCAAATTCCGGTGAAAGATGCATGCCGGTAACTACCAAATTTAACTCCAGATCCTTTGCTCTGTGCACCTTATCAATAATCAGCTTTAATAACCCGTATTCGGCTCTCGTTCCTGTTATGATACATACTCGTTTCATTTTTATTTTCCCGTCAGCAACTACTTCCACATTCAGATTCATTCATTATATTTGCAATCTCACTCACCATATTTTCCAGCGCATGAGATTTCCAAAACTTCTGCGAAACATCACTCTTGTCCTCATTACTCCTTATCAATTCCCACAATTCCCCGGCATTTCTGAACTTCCATGCCATCTTCTGCCGGCATAAGGATAACAGCCAGCCACTCGCTCGATTTTCATAAATATAAGCAGGCAGTTCAAAATACATTCCTTCAAGAGTTGCTGTTGAACCATAGCCGCCGACTTGACAGCTGCTGACTGCAAACAATTGATACAGATCCGTTTTGTTATTATCAACAACTTCTATTCCCGATGCCGCCAACCTTTCATATTTCTTATCCCATTCTTCATACTCCCCGGGATGCAGCTTATAAATAATCCGATAAATCCTCAGGTCGATCAATTCGTTAAGCGCTACTGCAATTTCCGAGAGTTCTTTGCCGATAGGTCCTTGTGAAATAAATAAAATTATTCTTTTCTCATCTTTCGGAAAATTGCGGAATTCTTCCGCCCTGGTTTCCAAATGCGGAAATCCTATCGCCTTACGATTCTGCATCGCTATCGGAAATCTCGCCTCGTGACACCAAAAATCGGAAAAAGCAAAAAAATATTTCGGAAACTGTCTGACCGAGACACCTTGTGTATAGTTGTACGCCAAATGCTCCTGATCAGCTATCCCATGCTGTAATTCAATAGTCGGAATCCCTCTTCGCGACGCCAGTTCATTGACAATCATACAATCCATATTGTAGGATACGACTTCTATAATCACCTTAGGGTTAAACCTGTCCAAAACACAGTCCAAATTTTTCTTCTTTACCTGATAGACAAAATATCCATCCGCAATCATAGCCGCAAACTGTTGCACATCACAGGATATCTGCAGAAGTCCGGCAAGCTCATCACAGGCCGTTTTTATATTGTTGCTGATGTGCTCCATTACTCTACGGTATTCTTTCTTGAAAACGTATTTATGCATATAAAGAAATAAAGAAGCCTTTACTTCTATCCAATCTGTATAAATGAGACACGGTGTAGGGGTTGGTGCAAAATGCTGTTGCTGGTATGGTCTCTCCAGAGTGACTGCTCTGCCGAGTCTGTCTGCTAGCATATCTGTATAGATACACTCATAATACTGACCATTCCATACTCTGCGCTCATGATTCAAAATCAACGCATCCGCATCCTTTAAATCAGCTCTATGACAAAATAACGCGTTCTTGATCATACCTATACGAAGTTTTATTTTATACTTTTTCGAAACATCAGCCTGCCTATGTGCTTCCCCATAATGATTTTTCTTCCTGATTAATTCCCACATAATATTGCGTCTGAAATAAATCCAGTAGGCGAATCCATTCAGACTAATTTCAGGCAAATTATATTTTGATTCAATCTGTAACAGATAATCAATTTCCCTCATAGTATTTATCATACCCCATGTTGTGTAAGATGCACAAAACCAGTATAACAAACTCCCTCTTAAAAGACAAGTCAACGCATTTTCAGGGTTGTCTTTTCGACATCACATATTCCGCCAGCATAAAATCGTATTCTGTATCGATATCGATTGAATTTTCTGCAGCCATTTTATAAGCATAACATCCATGGTCATAAGGACTTTTCATCGTCCACAGATATGGTTCTCTCACAATATACAATGCTCCGTTAATTCGATAATAAACCGGTAAAAGCTGCCGTGGCGTGGAAGCTGCTTTCTCAGAAATAAAACCATCCATGCAGCAATCTTCCTGTAATGTATTGGAATACAACGGGGAATGCTCCATTTCACATACTCCTACGACCGCGTTTGCCGCTTTGCTGCTAAACAATTCATACCCAAACTTAATATCATCCCCTGTTCGCAGCGGTGATGTTGGCTGCAAAATACATATGCTGTCAAAACTTTCACCAAGAGAACTATACCCATTCAAAACTTCTTTTACCAAATCCCACGTACCTGCCATATCAGTGGAAGTCTCCCTGCTTCGCAGAAAAGGAACCTCCGCTCCATATTCGCGGGCGATCCGGGCATATTCCTCCGAATCAGTCGATACCATAATATGACTGAATACGCCGCTTTCTGTCGCTGCCAAAATGGAATACGCCAAAAGCGGTTTCTGTCGCAATTCCTTGATATTCTTGTTCTTAAGCCCTTTTGAACCACTTCTTGCCGGTATGATCGCTAAATTCTTCATATGTCCCCCCTGTCTCTTCCCGAAATATTCCCTGATACTTCACTGAAGATCAATCATATCGTCTTCTTCCTAATCCCGTCCTGCCTCCGTACACAGTTCCCGGTATACTGCCATAATATTTTCCGCATTTCTGGCACTTACAAATTTTTCTTTTGCATAACAATAAGCATTATTGCCCATTCGCGCTATATCCTGCGGATTTTCCAGAAAACAAATAATTTTATCCGCCAAGTCCTCCGCAATGCCCTGCCGGTACAAATACCCATTTTCACCGTTTCTGACAAGTTCAAGAGTTCCGCCACTATTTGATCCTATCACGGGATTAGAGCACATCATTGCTTCCACTGTAACCCTTCCGAAAGCTTCACATCGTGAACAAACCAGTTCTACATCCATCTTCCTGCGCAAAAGATGCAGATCCGTCCGAAAGCCGAGAAAAGATACATATTTTTCTATATGCCTCTGTTTGACCAGTTTCTGAAGCAGTTCCGTATCTCCCGGTCCGGCAATAGATAAATGCAGGTTTTTGTATCCTCTCTCAACCAATAGCGCAACAGCCTCGACAGCCTGTTCCTGCCCTTTCTCCTCGCTGACCCTGCCGCTGATCAGGAACTGCACTATGTCAGTATTCCTCGCTTCCTGCTTCTTTTCATACAGATTTTCTTCTCCGACACCGTTATAGACAACCCTGATCAAATCGGCGGAAATCCTCTTTTTATATTTAGATTTCACTGCTTCGGAGATTACAATTACCCGATCACTATGCCGTTCCATAAAACGATAAATACGCCCATAGTTCCATGCACCAATAAACCCGAAATCCTCCTGTCCAAACTCGCGAACGTGCCAGACATGCGGCACATGCATCATCTTGGAAAGGATCCCGCCCGTATTGATCACGCTGGAATTGGTATGAATCAGATTAATGGCATACTGTTTTACCACCTTGCGCAGCCGCCACGCACACACATAATTATGAAACACCAATATTTTGTATACCCATTTTCTGAACATTGCGGAGCCTTGACTAGCGCCCGGTGATATCATCCACCAAAAAGAATGCTGATAAAAAACAGGTATCTTCCTTTTACGAAGTTCATCCACCAGAAAACCTTCTTTGATGGGTACTGCTACGTAGATATTGTTCTCTGCAGACAATTGATCGATCATACCGAGCAGAGACATATTGCCCCCTCCCATTCTGCTTTCATGCGCAATATATAAAATATTCATCCGTAATAATCCGACCTTCCAAACTTCTTTTTTCTATATTCCCTGATTCCCTTATAAGTCGCCTGCAGCAATATTTCCTTGTATCCTTCCTCTCTCATCTTTCTCCTTGCTCACCGCACTCACTCACACATAGCAATCATCTCATCCGGCTCATAATCCCTGTCCGCCTTCAAACCGATCACATGATTCCACTGCATAGGCGAAATACCGTTTCCCGGTCGTTTTGCAGTCAGATTCTCCTCCGTAAACACTTCACCTTTTCGGATATTCGTCCTGGCCACGATACTCTTTCTTGCCACATCCCGATTCTTCATCTCCGAAGCAGAGGGTCTCTTGATTCCGTCCCCCATCGCAACCTCTATGTTACGAATCGCATGCACCATCGCCCGCAGTTTCTCCGGTTCCAAGCTTGCCTTGTGATCCGGCCCTTCCATGTTGCGATCCAGCGTAAAATGCTTCTCAATCACCATCGCTCCCATGGCTGCGGCAGCAATCGGAACTTCAATGCCCTGTGTATGATCTGAGTAACCTACGGGCAGTCCAAGTTCTTCCCTCAAAGTACACATAGCTCTCAGGTTCACATCCTGCATAGGTGTCGGATACTCCGTATTACAATGCAGCAGGGTAATCTCGCCGCTTCCGTTTTCCTTTAACACCCGAACCGCTTCCTTCACTTCCTGTAGTTCACACATTCCGGTGGACATGATGACCAGTTTCCCGGTTCGGGCAATCTCCCGCAGATAAGGATAATTCGTAATCTCCCCGGAAGGAACCTTCAGTATAGAGATTCCGCAATCCACCAACATTCTGATGCTATCTGTATCAAAGGGCGTGGACAGAAACATAATTCCTTTTGTCTTACAATAATCTATAAGTTCCCGGTGCACCACTTCCGTCAATTCCAGTTTCTTCAGCATTTCATACTGGGACTCTGACTTGTCCGCTGCATTGTTCTGCTGATATGCTGCCTTCTGAGCATCTTTTCGCACAAGACTGTCTGCCTTAAATGTCTGAAATTTAACGGCATCTGCTCCTGCCTCAGCGGCTGCATCAATCATTTTTCTGGCAATTTCGGGGCTGCCGTTATGATTTACCCCCGCCTCTGCTATCACAAATATCTTACTCATTTTAGGCTCCTTGTCCTTCTGCCATTCATTTCATACGCCATCTCATAATCTTTCACATTTTTTCTGAGCGTCGTACCAGCTGCAACAATACAATGCTCTCCCACCGTAATGCCCTGAATCACCGTGGTTCCCGCACCCACAAAGGTTTCTCTACCCACAGTTACACCGCCGCACAAAACCGTGCCTACAGAAATATGACTGAAATCCCCAACCTGGCATTCATGCTCAATCAGCGCACCACTGTTGATAATGCACATGCTGCCGATCTTTACGTCCGCATTGAGCATGGCAAGCTTGCCGATAAAATTCCCTTCCCCGAGCACCACGTCATCCGCAACAACCGCAGAAGGGTCAATGATATTAGGCAAACGGAAACCTATTTGTCTCAGTCTGTCATACAGGAGGTTTCTCACCGTTGACTGCCCTAAGAACCCTACAGTCACGAAAGCGTTTGTGACACCCTGCCGATAAAATGTATCTAAATCGTCATCCTCACCGATCACCTCATAACCTCTGTAACATACTTTTCCACGTTCCTCTTTATCCAGAAAACCAACGATTCTGTATTTTCCCTGACGTTCTATACAATCAATCACACTCTTGGCGTGACCACCCGATCCAAGCAAGATAATATCTTCCATTTTATCCTCCTTCTGGTACTCACAAATCATATTCTGTTCTTCCAAACTTCTTCTTCCGATAATCCCCAATCCCTCTGCAAGTCGCCTGCACAAGCTCCTTCTTTCCGTGCAGCATCCACAATATGCAGCATGCACTTCTGTTAATCATGTAATATATGATAAACAGCGGATACCGCCCACCCAAATGCTGCCTGTTACACAACAGCCAGTTACGGGCAATATAATAAGCGCACAGCGGACTGTCCGCCCCCTTGGAACTGGCACCGACCTTATGATAGACTACAGCCTGCGGGCAGTAATAAATGGCAATTCCCTTTTTCTGCAGTCGAAAACAATATTCCGTATCTTCATAATACAGAAAGAATCTTTCATCAAGGAAACCTGCCCGCTCAATCACTTCTCTTGACATCAGCAGACAACATCCTGTGGCAAATCCGATCCGACGCTCCTGATCAAACTGTCCTTTATCTACCTGATCCAGACCTATATGGCGTACTTTTCTGATGACGGGCGATACCGCTCCGCCCGCCGACCAGAGGATATTTCTGTGATCACTGTAGTAAATCTTCGGCGCAATCACACTTCCCGGATGTCTTTCGGCACATGCCATAAGCTGCGCCAGCATATCTTCCTGCACTTCCGTGTCATTGTTGAGCAGCAGAACATAATCCGTCCCCCACTCTTCCGCGCGGCGGATGCCCACATTATTTGCATAGGAGAATCCGTAGTTATCGTCAAGAAGAATCGTCTCTATACGCTCATCTGCGCCATAGCGCTCCTGTATCATCTGCATGGAATCATCCTGTGAGGCATTGTCCACGACATAGATCTTTATTTCATAAGAATCGCCGCTGTCTTTTTGTGCAAGAAGTGACTCAATACATGCCGTATTGTATTGCCTGCCGTTATAGTTTACCAGAATCACTGCGATCTTCATAAACACCTCTTTCCGCACCCACACTGTCACTATGCCCATCCTCCAGCTCCCGAATTCTCTTATCAAGGATACCGATCTCCTGAACCAGTGATCTGATCTTCATATTCTGTCTGGATGCGATGGAAGTCAGCGCCATCAGGATCATAAGCATAAACCCGATTGCGAAAATAAACAGACCGTTCATGTTACTCTGAATGCCAAATACACGTATGATACGCTGCAGCATTTCCGGAAAGATCACGAGCACTCCCATCACTACGCCCGCCAAAAGCCACAGGAGTGTGTATTTTAAGTTCAACGCTCTGTTTTTCAGTAAATACAATATAATAATAAAATAGCATATAACCGCAATGATCAGAGTAATACGCAGCGTGGACGGAATCATCTCTTAGCCCTCCTGAAGCCATAGCTTAACCGACAGATAAGAATCGCCAGTGTCACCTTAATCATATAATAGACGGATTTGCGCAGCGTGATGGAACTGGTTCCGCTTTCCCGCGCCCGCATCCTAACCGGCACTTCCTTCACTCTGCCTCTGTGCATAATAGCAGTAACGATCGCTTCCGGCTCCGGATAATCCGTCGGATAATCCCTGGAATAAATATCAATAAACATCCTGTTGACCGCACGGTAACCGCTGGTCACATCCATGATCCTCTGCCCTGTAGTCAACCGGATCAGCATACTTAAGATTCCGATCCCGATCCGCCTCGACTGGGAGGACTGAAATCCTTCCTTTTTCAGGAAACGCGATCCGATTACAATATCCGCCTCGCCGTCAAGAATAGGCTGCAGCATATCCTTCAGATAAGAAATATCATGCTGCCCGTCCCCGTCCATCTGCACTGCGATGTCATAATCATTCTTGCGGGCATATACATACCCCGCCTGCACAGCACCGCCGATTCCCAGATTAATCGGCAGATCCAGATAATGAAAATGTTCCTGCTCACAGATACTAAGTGTACTGTCCGTAGAGCCGTCATTAATAATCAGATAATCGCACCACGGCGCCTGAGCCGTCAAATGATCTATTACTTTTTCAATGCTTTCCGACTCATTGTATGCCGGAATTATGATCAGCACTCTTGTATCTTTTCCTTCTATTTTGCTTGTCATAACACTCTCCAGTCTCATGAGGTTATCCGCTGCCATGTTTTCAATGCCAGTTCCCGCCCATATATCTTCCACAACTGCATAATCAGAAGGAAATAGGCTATATAGAAAATTCCGAAGTTATATACCAGATATCTCTGCTGTCCAAAAAATACCAAAGAGATCACACCAATAAAAATCAAATTCGTGCAAATCACAAAGAACATGAGCCCGCCGTATGAATTATCCACTTTTTTATTCTTAAAGGCCCATACCATCAGCGCCGCCGCCGAGAGATACAAAAACAGAGTAACGATGTGGCACAATAGATAGATTCTCTCTATCTGAAAGAAAACCGTACAGATAAATGCCTGGGGTAAAAGCATCAGTGTATGATACAGAAATCTTCCGAAATGTGCCCGAAGCAGTCTCAGGCCAATCTTAAGCTGATTGCCGTTACGAACAGCGGAATAATTACTGGTCCAAATAAGGTCTGGGTAATTTTCTTCATAAAAATCATTCTGTACATAAAAACACTTGCTTCCGATTGAACCGATTCCTCCCACAATATCCCGCCACATCCACAATCCTGACTCCGCATAGACGTATCTGCACTGCTCCTTCTCACTCTGCTCATACAAGATCAGATATAAATCTCTCAGCTGTCCCTCCTCAAAAAGAAGATAATCCTCATAGTCGGCTTCATACATTCCCCGGGAAAAAATCAATGAAACATATTGGCTGGTCGTAAAAACCAGTCTGTCTGTCTTCGGGTTTTTTCGAACCTGCTTTTCCCTCCGCGCTTCACTCTTGATTTTCTGATAGCCGGTAGCAATTCTTCCAACACACCACGCTCCCGCCAGGCAAATGACTATACAACTCACTAACCCACACACAAAACACAAGAATTTCTTCCGCCTGCTGTCACCTTTTAAAACAGCAATATACACGCCTATCACACCGCATACAATGAATAGAATCTGTAGCTGCGAACGAATTAATGCCAGAATTAACGATATAATCCACGAAACACCGAGCCATTTCACGCTCTTATCCCAAACTGCGCACGCAAGTGCTGCGGCAAACACATAGAATATGGAATACGCAATTCCCTCTGTCAAGATTTCATGAGTTGTCATCGCTTGCGGCATATCTGTTGTAAACGGCAGTAACGCCAGCGCATAACATACATACGCCTCCCAATATTTTAAAGAAAAACGGTTCTTGATGACACGGATAAACAGAATAATACATGCCGCTGCAAGTATCGCCTGCTCGACAATAACTGCATCCAAGTAACTGTCCTCTCCGATCAGTAACTTGTTAACATACAGAAAAAGTTGGTAAATCGGCATTACCCCTTCCATATTGATATGAAAATTCATATAGGTAATGCTGTCATCAAACAAGACATATCCCGTTTCACCCAGAAACAGAAAAACAATTAAAGACACAATTACCAGAGATATATAAAACAGCCATTCTGACTGCCTGCGGCTTAATCCCGGTATTTTTTCATCTTTTAGCATAATCAGTTTCCTCTTTTTCCCAGAAGTACAGTCCTCACGACCGGAATACGTTCCAGAACCAATGCCAGAACACTGCTGATAAAACAGACCAGACAACTTATCGCGCAAAACAAAAGCAAAGTGCAGACTTTACTCTGAAAATCTATCTTCAATATTCCGCTTCCTCTCATAATCTGTACATGCAAAATATATATTAATAATGAATAGCGTCCCCAAAATGACAATCCCCTGGCTGCAAGCCGATCCGGCCGCAGTTTGTCGGATATATAAAGCAGCACGACAACCGCACACATCCCTAACAGCATCCTCAAAAGAGATGTTTCGACAGATACCTTGTCAAAATCAAATCTGCCGATCAGCAGAACATAAATAACCAACGCGGCAATAACTGACACCTGCTTGTGAAAAAGCTCATGAACCCATTCGTGCTCCATATACATGACTGCTGCAAAGAAGGGAATTGCAAACGCGACAATATCCCTGAAAAGCTGATATCCGGTCAGAAGCATTAATACCACCACAACTCCCACAACAGCCATACAGCTTATACTGTCAACAAATAAAGCCGCCTTTCTATTCTTCGCCAAACATTCCTTCCTCTTACGAAACCAATCCCCTAACCTGCGATAACAGACATAGAGAACAATCAATCCGTATAAAGTCGGAAGAAACCAAAACATACGGTTCGTCACAAAGGTCTTTACCACAACGCTCCGCCAGTTTATCCTGACAAACGATTCCGCAGATATAATCGGAAGAAGAAACGCCCACGCAAAATACGGCACCATAACATTCACGAATCGCTTTTTTAAATATCCGGCCTCCGTTCCCGTTTTGCCCCGATAAGACAGCTCTGCCGTACAGCCTGACAGAAACATAAACAAAGGCATATGAAAAGAATAAATAATATTATACAGTCTATGGAAATCTGCATCATAAGCCACAATATGCCCCAGGACAACCAGAAAGGCAGCTGCGCCCTTCAAGATATCAATGTAAGCAATTCTACCGACTCTTCTACCCTCTGCCATATTTACCTCTTCACGGACATTGCAGTCACATACTTATCAGGATAATAACAAGTCATAATAATCGATCATATCCCGCAGTGTAGTATCCATAGAGATCGTCGGTTTCCACCCAATATCTCTGCTGATCTTCTCATAGGAGCCAATGATAATACGATTATCATTCAAGCGAACAAATTCCGGATTAACCGCCGTATCAATCTTCACCTCTAACATTCCGGCAATCATGTCCACAATATCTGACAATCTACAGCCCTTTCCGGAACACACATTATACAGTTCCCCTGATTTTCCATGCAGCAGTAAATCATAATAGGCCCTAACAACATCGCGCACATCAACAAAATCACGAATGATGGACAAATCCCCCGTTTCAATCGTTCCATGCTGCCTGCCTGATTTCTTAATGTCCAATATTCTTGAAATAAATCCCGGAATTACAAACCGGGTATCCTGCCACGGACCGATATGATTAAATGATCTCGTCATTACAATATCTACCCCATAGCTGTCGGCATAAACACGTGAAAGCATTTCCTGAGACACACGGGCTACCGCATAAGGACTGCACGGAAATAAACTGCTGTCTTCACGAAGCGGCAGATCTGCCTTAGTAACATTACCGTACTCCTCCGATGAACCCACTGACAGCACCCTGCATTTAAGATGTAACTCCTGCACCACCGCAATAATATTCAGAAAAATATTTGTATTGTTTTGAAAGCATTCAATTGGATGTTTCCAACTATATGCCACGCTGCTGAAAGAAGCAAGGTGTATAATATAATCCGGTCTGAATTGATCCAGCAGCGTTCTCACCGCACCTGTTTCGAGCAGATCAACAGTATGGTATTCCACATTCATATTTTGATAAGATGAGTAATCAAATGCAGGCGGATTAATGTCAACTCCGCACACTTCTGTCTCGCAATCATTTTCCTGCAGATACGCAAGAAAATGTCTGCTCACAAATCCGGAAAATCCCGTGATCAATATTCTCTTTTTACTCATTTCTTTCAGATTCCTTTATTTGAGATTTTTCTGTAAATAATCCATATATTTATCTGCAAGATACGCTCTGCTGTATATGGAGAAATCAAATTCGTCATTCTTCTTTTCCGGAGCCTCCATTTTACTGATCCATGCATCTACGTCAAAGGGATCATCCACATAATTTGCCTTTCCCTGCGTCACTTCCGGAATGCTGGTCCGATCCGTCGTGATAACGATTGCACCAAACGCCATCGCCTCGATCGGCGGCATACCGAAGCCTTCAAAAATACTCGGGAATAAAAACGCCTTGCAGTGCCGATATAAGGCATTACGCTCTTCATTGCTGATAAATCCTGTCAGCGTTACAATATCCTCCAACTGATTATCTCTAATCAGCTTTTTAACATTTTCAGTTGCATTCCCCGAAATGCCTGACACTAACAGTCTGAGAGGAAGCCGGCTTCTTCTATTCCTTAATTCCGCCATAACCCTGATCAATGTTTCCAGGTTCTTATGCGGTATCATCTGCGCAACCGTATAATAATACTGCCCGTCAGAGATGTTAAATTTCTTTTCCACGGTTTCCAAGGATGTTATCTCATTTAGATTGACCATAGCCGGAATGTTTAAGACTTCTATCTTATCATCTTTGATCTTATATCGCTCGATCAGATCCGACTTCACATAGTTTGTCGTGGCGATGATCTTCTTGGAACTCCTCGCATCTACCCACCAGCAAAGCTTTGAGTAAGCAATCTCATGAAACGGATGATACTCGGGATAATGTGCCGCCTGTAAATCATGAATCGTATTGATATAAGCAATTCCACCATTAAAAACCGGTCGGCAGTAAACCGGAACAAAGCATCTGTATAGTTTATGTTTACGAAGCAGTCTGTTCTGGAAAAAAAACTGCCACAAAATCCTTTTTGCAATATTAGCCGACACAACATTTGCTTCCAATAATGTAATTCGCTTATCTTGTGCATAATGTTCAAAAGTTTTCCGATTATCTTTAGATACCAGCAGTGTGAATTCAAACGGTCGGTTCAACTGCAAAAATCCATCCAGCAAATTTCTGATATAAAACTCGGTTCCTCCTACTTTACCCGGTCTAAGCCACAGTAAATCAATTGCAATCCTTTCCATTTTATCTGATTAATCCTCTCATACTTATATTTACGCCTCTCTACTCCCCAAACACCTCATCCTTACTCTTCTCAACTACCTTACCGTCTTCCACCTCGTAAATCATATCCACATTACGGATCGTCGTCAATCGATGGGCAATAATAATCATCGTCTTCATTCCCTGCAGATTCTCCACAGCCTCCATAACTGCTGCCTCCGTATCATTATCCAACGCAGACGTAGCCTCATCCAGCACAAGTATCTCCGGATCATGGTAGAGCGCCCTTGCGATGCCGATGCGCTGCCTCTGCCCGCCGGACAATCTGACACCCCTGTCACCTACAATCGTATCAAGCCCATGCGGCAGACTGTTCACAAACTCCGTCAGCTGCGCCTTCTCCATTGCCATATGCACCGCCTGTTTATCGATATCGGATTCTTTAACGCCAAACGCAATATTATTACAGATTGTATCATCTGACAGGTAGATGACCTGCGGAATATATCCGACCTGCGCATGGAATGTCTTGGGTTTCTCATGCACATTGATGTGGTCTGCCATAACGACGCCCTTCTGCGGCGTCAGCAGTCCAAGAATAATGTCCACCATAGTCGTCTTACCCGCACCGGATGCTCCGATAAACGCAACTGTTTTACCCTTCTCTATAGACAGGCTGGCATCCTCAATCACAGGCTCATCCGTCTCAGGATAATAATAGGTCACGTTCTGCACTTCAATACTTCCCTGCAGATTCCAGTCTTCCTTAACTTCGCTGTCCTGTTTTTCAATATAATCTTCTATCTCCACCAGATCATGATAGACCAGATCCACAGAAGGCAGGGCATACAATGTGTTGGTGGCGTGTTCATTGATACGTCCGACACTGGGCATTAATCGAAATGCCGCAACGGCAAATACCGTCAGCTGAGGAATGTAATAGGTCATATCCGCCTCACCGAACAGAAGCTTTACTATGATTCCGACCAAAAGACCCGATATCGCCACAGCCTCTACCGCATATTTGGGCAGAATGGATATCGTTCTGGCAATTCTGAGTCCAATCGCATATTTTACATAATATTTACGATATTCATCCGTGAAAAACTCTTCTCTTTCCAGTATCTTTATCTCTTTGATCCCACCAAGCGCCTGATTCATCCACTGGAAGATCTTGCCCTGATATTCTTGATTGTCTTTTCCCAGTTTACGACTGTATTTTCTTGTAAGAAGCAGAAACGCCCCCACACATACCACCAGCAGACCCAGAACAATAACAGTGATGGTCTTACTCTCAAAGAACAGATAAACCACCAGTACAAAACAAACTGCAAGCTCCGCTACCAATTCAAGTGAATAAAGAATCACCTGCATAAATTTCGATGTATCCTCATGCAGACTTCTCTGCAGTGTAGCGATATTCTTATTCAGATGAAAAGTATACGGCTCTCTCATGTATGTGTTAAGCAGCCGCGTGGATAACTTCATCTGCGTATTATAAGAAAATCGATATATATAGCTCTTCTCAATGATAAGATACACATTCTTAATAATGTAAACCACTATAATAGCAACGGATAAAGCAACCAAAAAGCTTTGCGCAGACTGAAAATGAAACAGCTCATACACCCATTTGAGATACCAGGTCTTCCGGATTGTCTCCGGCTCCTGAATAATATTAATAAAAGGCATAAAAATCGTGACGCCCAGAAGCTCCAGAAAGCTTCCGATCACCACAACCACAAGCAACGCACCGATCTTCCACTTATCTCTCTTGTCAAAAATATATCCCAGCTTGGTAAGCATTCCTGCCCTTTTGTTCTCATTTGCTCCGCTCATTTATTAAGATACTCCTTCATATCTCCGTTCAATTGCCCCGAGAAAATCTTCCGACAGACATTTGATCAGAAAAGTGCCTTGCACAGATTGCTGTGGGAATCCCGATCGCTGATCTTCCTCGCCGGCACGCCGGCCCACGTGGTTCCCGGCTCCGTAATATCTTTCGTGACCACTGCTCCGGCACCGATCGCCACATCATCGGCTATGGTAACCTCCCCCAGCACTTTCGCACCGCTTCCGAAATAACAGTTGTCCCCGATCATCGCCGCCTTATGGCTTCCATTTGTAGCCCCGATAGTCACGCCTTCCTGCAGCCTGCAGTTTCTGCCGGCTCTGACACTGCCATGCACAACTATTGTTCCATAGTGCGGAATCGACAGTCCTTCTCCAAACACATTAGGCGGAATCGTAAAGCCCAGTTTTACACTTAAACGATGAAAACGGAATTTATGGTATTTTCCTACAATCCGGCCAAATACTCCCCGACGGCAGTTAAGATCATATTCTACTTTGCGAAGCAAAATCTCGAACTTCCAGATCTCATCCCCGAAAAATCCCGGGTGTCTGTCCTGCTGTCTGTTAAGCGCCAGTCTGTCCTGTGCAAGATAACGCCTATATGCCTCTTTACTGTCTATCATACTCTTTTCTTACCTCTGTCCTATGTCAGCCACACCTTCACCTGTTGCAAATATTTTGCGTATGCTTCATTATCCGCCGCAGCCTGACGGTTCGCTTCCTCACCGATCACATTATGTTTCTCCAACGACATCTTATCCGGCGCCTTTCTCAGATACCATTCATACTCCATATCCATGTTACCGATATCCAGCACCCGATAACCCCTCCGAAACAATTCCATCGCCAGAAATTTCGCGGCAACACCGACCGATAAGAGAAACAGCCTGTCCTTATTATAAGAAAGACATGCATCCACAATCGCCGACAGCGCTCCGTAGGCATTGCTGGGCGGACATATGATCCTCTCAATACCTGCCGCACTGTCGAACAGATCATTGCCGACGCCGTTATGCGTCCTCGTGCCCTCCACGATCACAATGTCTTTATTTTCCCATATTTTTCTTATTTTTGCAAACCATCCGTCACACCTGCTGCGATCGGAGGCAAAATAATAGCAGCGGGACACAAACGTGGAACCGTATACACGGTCTTTATTGCAGTACTTCTCGTATACTTTCCTGTTAAAAAGCAGATGGTCCCTCCAGAACTGTCTGCTCGCCATATGATGATCCGAAAGCGTGTGAAAAATATCAGGAATGGTAACCATCAGGTTATCGTTTTGGTATGTCAGAATCTCTGCAAGCCCTTCTCCGATCTCAGGAGCCGCCTGCTGCAGCATCAGATCCACACCTCTGATCATAACGATTTCACCGTCCCCAAACCGCACCATGCTCTTATCGGTATTCAGAAGCTCGTCAATCGTCTCGTCAATGGTATGCACTTTTATCCGGTTATGCAGGATGCCTTTTTCATACAAAAAATAGGCAATCGCTGCCAGAATATCTTTAATCTTACGTTTCATTTATGCCCCTTGTCATTACAACAGTTTATCCCGCATCTGTATGATGGTACTGTAGTAATTCTCATAATTATACTTCTCTGTAAGCGCCCGATACCCCGCCGCTCCCATCTCTTTCATCCGCTCTCTGTCGGATAACATCATAGCCAGCTTCTCTTTCAGATCCGCCTGATCGCAGTCCTTAAACTGATATCCCGTCACACCGTCCTCCACATAGCAGGCAGTGCCGTTCAAATCACTGCAAATCACCGGAAGGGAATAGCTCATGGCTTCCAGCTGTGACACCGATGCCATCTCGCGGGTGCTGGGAATCACGTATACATCCGCTGCAAGGTACTCTGCTTCCATCTCTCTGCGGGGCACGTTCGTTTTGACCGTGACTATGTCCTCCATGTGATGATCCGACACATACTGCCTGATCTGCCCGCAGTATTCTTTCTGGAAATGATTCGTCGCTTCGCCGATCAGTGTCAGCTTTATTCTGCCATATTTTAGTTTGTCTGTCTCATCACCCGCTTGTCGGCTACTTGTATTTTGTAATTCCTCCACCACCTGAATCAACAGCAAGTGGTGCTTCCTGATCTCATATTTCCCGATACAGAGGATATGTATCGTATCATTCTCGAAATAGGTTCTCTCCTCCGGCGCCTTTTGAGGTTCCATAATAAAAGGCACAAAATAATCATTCTCCTTGATAGACGTTCCCTGTTTCCGAATCCCCATAACAGGCGTCATACGCAGCTTCGGCGACAATTTGGACACAATGCGATGCGCAAAATCTGTCTTTACCGGCTCTGACCACAGCGGATTCTGGTTATATAGAATACAGGGATATCCTTCTCGCCTGCAAACCAGATATGCTGCCATAGAGTACACGGAACGCTCCCGTAGAATCACAACATCAGGTTTAAAATCACAGATCAGCTTCTTCAACCTGTGCATCGGCGGAAATCCATGCTGTATCTTAAATACGATAGCCTCAGGGTCTTTTCTGTGGATTATATGTACGTACAGATAATCCAACAGCCGATACAATCGGGAATACCCCAATACGATCGGTGTCACATAGGAATAATCCTCTATGATAGCGGCATAATGGCTGATAAAACAGACCTCATGCCCATGTTCTATCAGCCCCTTCATGATATCCATCTGATTGGTATGGTAACGCGGGGCTACATACAGGAATCTCATATAAACTTATTCTCCTTCAAACTGTATTTACCGCCCTTTAAGAATTTATGCTTCACGACCCACCATGCGGGTACCCAGATATATTTATGCATCGCCGGAGACGCGGAGCCGATCATCCAGCAGTTTCTGTCGCAGTTTCTCGTACACTCCCTGACCTTCTGCGCCTGTGGAGAATTCCACAGCTCGTCCCAGCTCTTCTCACGCAGATTACCCATCACGGCCTTCTTCTCCATACCGTTACAGGGAATGACATCGCAGAACGGATCAATGAAAAAAGCGTTCTTGGACATATCGCAGGGCAGAAGCCTTTTGTTGCCGTAGATATAATTGATCAGCCCGTGGTTGAAATATGCCCGGAACCATTTCTTAGGCGAACGGCTCTTTAACAGCTCATTGATCAGCTTCTCAAAATTCTGCGCCACTTTATATTTATCATCAATCTTGTTATCGGTCTTCCTGAAATAAAAAGAATTATGCAGCGTAGCCGTAGCAAACTCCATGCCCATATCGTTGGCGATATTGTAAAGCGGCACCAGATCTTCACAGTTCATGTCCTGTACCGTCATGCCGAATCCCACATCCGGGTGTTTCATCTCCACCAGCGTCTTCAGCGTGTTATAACCCCTGTTGAAACCGTCGGGGATACCGCGGATCGCATCATTCGTCTGCTGTAGCCCTTCGATGCTGATACGGATTCCCACTTTCGGAAATTGTCTGCACAGGGCAATGATCCGATCCGTGAAATAACCGTTGGTAGATATGACAATCCTGTCAGATTTCTTGTAAAGCTCCCGCACGATATCCGGGATGTCCTGCCTGATAAAAGGTTCCCCTCCCGTAATGTTGGTAAATGCCATTTCCGGCAGCTTCTTAATCTCTTCCAGTGTGATCTCCTCATCCGGTCTGGTGGGATCCTTGAAGCAGTCACACATATTGCAGCGGGCATTGCACCGATAGGTTACGATGACTGTGCCGTATAGGGTTCTTCTTGACATATATTATCTCCTGTCTGATAAAATCAGGCGCTCCGCACCTGCCATCATTCGCAATCCGCACTTCGTGCTACTTGCTCATGACGGATGTTCGGCAAATGTATACATAGATTCATGCAAGCAGGATCTATGTATACACTTTCCTCACTATTTTATCACAATATTCTTCAATTGTATCGAATTTTATATTCTTACAGTTTTCACTATACTCCCGGCACAATACCGGATCATTCCAGAGGGCTCTGATATGCTCTGTCAGCTCCTGTATGTCACCCCCTCTAAACAGATCTCCTGTCTTGCCCGCCTGCACCAGTTCCGGCGCGCCGCCCAGGTCAGAGACAAGCACCGGTGTCCCATACATCTGGGATTCCATCACCGAAAAGGGACAGTTCTCATACCACTCGGAAGGATATACGCTGAACCGCGCTCCCGCGATCAGGCTGCGCAGCTCTTCTCCGCTCACAAATCCCCGGTTCTCCACATTTGCTGCCTGATTCACTTTTTCCTCCAGCGGTCCTGTTCCCGCAAAAATAAAGGGGATATCCGGCAGCGCACTGCATGCCTTAAGCAGAGTTTCCGTACCCTTTTCCTCCGAGAAACGTCCGAAATACAATACATAGTCTTTACTTTTTTCATCCCCGCCATTCTGTCCGACATCATTTTCTTCTGTCCTGACACTGCTCACGGGGCCTTCACCCGGCTTCTCTATATGATCTGTCTTTCCGCTGCTTCTCTCAATAAAATTATGCATCATAACCGTCTTATCTGCGAGCAGCGGGTCCGTGTCAAGCTGCTTTCTCATAAATTCGCTCGGACACACGATCACATCTACCATACCGTAAGTCTTTCGCTTCGCATAATATTTCGCCTCAATAGTGCCGAGCAGACTCTTCATCCCGGAATCATGGATACAACGTCTCTTGCTGCACTGCATGAAATCACCGCCGCGACAGGCAAAGCAGATCTCACCGGTAGACGGCACCCGCATCATATGATTCGGGCATACCCACTGATAATCGTGCGCTGTGTACACGATCCTCACATGCCTGTTATGCTTCTTCTCATAAGCACGGACGGCATAAATCACCGAAGGAGTCAACTGAAAATTGATATTATTCAGATGCACCACATCCGGTCTGAAATCCTCCAGCACGAGACGCATCTTCTTCTTAGCCTCCGCAGAGTAAATAATGCGCAGCGGATAGAGCAGCTTCTTTAAGCCGCCGCCGTGAAAATCCATATCGGATGTATAACACTCCGCATGGTTTCCCACGATCCGACCGGCATGCTCCATACCAAAAAACTGTACTTCATGTCCTGTTTTCTGTAATTGTTCTCCTAGTTTAAAAATATATGTCTCCGACCCACCGTTCGGATGGAGAAACTTATTCACCATTAAAATCTTCAATGTACATTACTCCCCTGATTCCGCTTTACAAAATCTCTTCACACAAATACCTGGGTCTTTCTCTTAGCCCGCATTTCCAAACTATTTTTGACCGCGGTATAATCGGATCGTCTCATCCACCACTTCATCCCAGTTGTATTTGCTACAGATAAAGTCTGTGCTCTGCGCACGGTATTCCCGCACAACCTCCGGATGTTCCAGCATATATTCCAGTTTTTTCTGCAGATCCTTCGTATCTCCTTTACGGAACACGAGTGCCTTATCCTCCACCACTTCCGTATTTTCACATATATCGCTGACAAGACAGCAGTTGCCGAAGCTCATCGCCTCTAACAATGTAAGCGCCATGCCTTCCACATCGCTGGGCAGCACAAAAGCATAGGCGTTGGAGTACAATTCTTCCAACATCTGCCCCTGCACGAAATCTGTCATGATAATACGGTCATCCTGTGCCGCCATCCGATGGATTCGTTCCATATATTCAACTGCATGGCTGTTGCCACCGGCAACCACCAGCTTCATATCCGTATCGATCTTACCAAAAGCCTCGATCAGATAGTGAAGCCCTTTCTCCGGTACGATCCGGCCTAGCGACAACAGATAGCCATCTTTCTTAAGCCCGTATTTCTCCGTGATCATCTGCGCTTCACGCAGCGCAGGCCTGCTGATTCCGTTGGGAATATAGGTAACTTTTCTGTGATAAGTATCTGCAAAATATTTCTGTACATTCTCGGACAGCACGATCACCTCATCGGCGTATTTCGCCGCGAGCTTCTCACCGAATTTGATTACATAGGAGGCGAGATTCCCCCACTTCGCCCTCTGCCAGTCCAGTCCGTGGACAGTCACCACGATCCGCTTATGAAAAAGCTTCGGAATCCACAACATAGCGCAGGGTCCCTCCGCATGATAGTGCAGAACATCATATCTGCCAAATAACGCCCTGATCGTGGCAAAGAAACTGTAGACAATGGCATTCAGGCTGCTGCTTCTGAATGTCGGAATAATATACACCCTGACACCTTTATAAAACTTCCTGCCCTTCCATCCGTACTCCTGATCATACTTCTTACCGGACACATGATGTCCATAGCGGTTGTAGGCATCCACACGATGTCCCAGCGCCGCCATACGCACGGCAAGTTCCTCCACCACGATCTCGATGCCGCCCTCTCTGGACGGTATCCTCTTATGGCCGATCATGGCGATGCGAAGCTTCTTCCCACGCTTTCCACGCTGTTCTTTACTTTCCTTATGGACGTAATAAAGAAACGCAAAGTTCGTGTTCAGGTAGCGCGGAATCATCCGTTTCGGATCCTGCATAATGCGAAAAACCCATTCCAGACAGAGCTTNTGCATCCACATCGGCGCACGTTTCACAGTACCCGCAATAAAGTCAAAAGCGGCTCCCACGCCGATCATAAGACCGCCGATCCTGCCTCTGTGTTCATACATCCATCTTTCCTGCTTGGGCGCTCCGAGCGCCACCCAGACGAAATCCGCGCCACTGTCATTGATNCTGCGGGTAATCTCCTCGTCCTCNTCCNNGGTAAGTTCCCGAAAAGGCGGCGCATACATACCAACGATCTTTACCTTGGGATACTTGCTCAAGACAGCTTTCTTAAGCTGNTCCAGCGTGTGCTTCGTGCTGCCGTAGAAATAATGGGTATATCCCTTCTCCTGAGACAGATTTAGGATAGCAGGCATCAGATCCGGTCCCGGCACACGCTTAGCATTCGCATNACCCCGGCGGCGGCTGACAATCGACAGCGGCTGNCCGTCCGGCAGCGCCATGGCGCCGCTGTTCTGTACCTTGCGGTACTCCTCGTCCCGAAATGCCATCACCGTCGTATGCACGTTNGAGACGCAGATGTAATCNCCCCGCANTGCCTCAAGATTTCCTGTGATATATTCGATCGTTTTATCCATATCGGTGACNTTAATNTTCGTCTTTAATATTGTACAGTATTCCAGATTNTCTTTGCTCACGTCTTCCTCCGTTCCNAAACCGTTGCACATTCATCATTACTATTCTCTGCATGGAAGCCGCTCATAGTAGCCATCCGCTCAGCGTACTCTCTTAATCCCGCCGCATCTTCGNCAGCCGCCATTTGCTGCTCCGCAATATGCAGTAAANGCCGCCATTCCCAGAAATCCTCCGATCAATGCGCTTCCCGCATAATATCTGCANGTCTCCAAACGCACCGCCTGTCCCTGNACCAACTGCATAGGCGTGTCTCTGTCTGCATAATTCATGATCTTCCANCCCGCATAGTCNGGATCTTCCATGCTTTCCACATATACGGAAGTTTCCTCGAGACCGTCCGTATAGAAGCGCGGNACCACATANCCGGCCGGCGGCGTATACAGNATCGCGCACAACATAAGTCCTACCGCCGCACCTGCCGCCGTCATACCGATGACCTTGCCCCGATTCCGGCTCCAAATGTCACGCGCCCTATTCCACAATCGATCCGGCAGCNCNGCTAACGGNACTNNAACTNTCCGATNCANCTGTGGCAGCAGACAATATTCCTGCGCCCCTTCCTTCTGCAGGAAAAGAAAACTTCCCAGAAAAATCAGCGTAACGTTCTTAAAAGACGTGTTAAACAACAGCGGCTCCGTCCAGCCTGCCCCCAGGAAACAGATCAGGATCNCCAGCNCTCTCGTCCGCTGCTTATGCGTAGTATAGAATAACAGACCGAAGTAACCGATCATAATGATCACGANGGCGACCAGCCCGTAATTGATATANCCCCACACATAGGAGTTNTCCATTGTCATGGAGGATTTCACGATCTTGGAAANATCCGCCCCGAACAGACTCCTGTACTCCGATCTGAGGAACTGCTCTGCNAGCCAGATTCTGGTATTTAACATNAANTTCAATTTCTGGACATANTATGCCCATTTGTGATCATACAGGTATAACGGAGCCACAAACGACAACANCAGACAAACCGGCAGTACCAGATTCGCAAGANCCTTCTCTACAATGCANAATTTCGGTCGAAACCGCACATACATACATCCNNTCAAGCANCACTGCCACGATTCCNAACCCCGTNTAACTGATCGAGTAGAGAAACACCAGCACATTGCCCGCCATCAAATATATAAAATGTTTAAATCTGTAATTCTCTCCCAATTCATAGATGATAAATGCNCATAGCGCCAGATAAGTAATATGCAGANTATTAGGATGTGAAAANCCAAGGCTCCACCTGAAAATATGCCCCATGCCCAGCTTGGCATGCACGCGGTAAACCGTATGCTCCAGCCGAAAGAAAGAGAATATACTCAGAACAATCGAGCACAACGACCATACCCACAGCCCTACATGGAACACTCTCTTCACTGAAATATTCTTCATACCAAGCACCGTAAAGGAAAGGAAAAGGATTCCCCGTTCATGAGAATTATAAAAAACCACCGCCGTGAGAACAAGCAGCAGGATCTGTACGATCCACTGTCTCTTCGTGTACGGGGTAATCAATATTTTCGCAATGCCGAGAAGAAACGCAGGAAGCACCAGCAGTTCAAAAAGCTTCTGCCCCTCGTAAAGCCCCAGCCCTTTCGTGACGGACAGCAGTATAAAGAAACCGAAATAACACGCCTCCGCCAATGTGAGTTCTATACTGTTATCGGATATCATCCCACGTGATTTTTCCTTCATTCCCGCTCTCTCCTGTTTCTACTATCCACAACCCAACACCTTTTAGGTAGCATGCGAAACCGACTCATGCAAAAGTTTACCTTATTAAAAAGCAAATTGATTAACAGCCCTAAATCCCCCGTACTTTCACAGTCTACAATAACAGCGCCGGACCAAGCGCCCACGGATATGCACCGTAACGCTGCGGATACTGACCGAAGCCCTCGCATTCACCGGAACAGTCATACACCCGCCCGTCTCTGACCGACCTGTATATCGCATTTCTTCCTGTCTGCAGTGCCTGTTCATACTTCGGATCCTCCAGAATATGCAGCCTGATTCCCTGTGCCAATGCCGTACAGATCATTCCCGTGGCGGAGGTGTCCACCGAACCATCCATTGCCTGTAGCTGCCACGAAAAATATCCGTCCTTATGCTGATACGGCAGTACGCTGTCCACCAAGCCGATATAGGAATCCTTAAGCCTCTCGGCTCCGTACTCACTGATCATGCACCCGATCATACCCCGAAGCAGCCATCCCACCGCGCGTCCCCAGCCTATAATACCATACTTGTTTCCGGTATTCATCTCATAGCCGTGGTACGGAAGCCCCGTAGAACCGTCCATGCCGTACGCCGCAAAATTAACGATCTGCTTCACTGCAAGTTCCATGGCATCATTACTTTGGTACACTGTGCCGTACCGATAGAGGAACGGACACGCCAGTCCGATGGCATCCACGAACACATAGCCGTTATTCTGTGCCGCCCGGTACGGAAAACTTCCCATCTCATCCGTCGGATAAGTCATTCCGAAGTCTGCCAGTTTCCCGATAGCAGTCCGATACGCATCCGCGTTCTGTTCATTGACAATGCCGTTACCCTGTCCGCTCTCCGTATACATCATATAAGCGGACAACAGCGTTTCCCCTGCCAGGAGGTCATCCAGATAATAAACGGGACATCCCTTTTTTATCCATCTTGTATAGTATGCATCAAGCGCTTGTTCAACGGCAGCAGAATTTATCGTCTGACTGTAATCCCACAACCCGGCCGCCAGCAGTCCGGTAGACCAGAAAATCAAGTCTTCCGGAGCAGTGTTTCGGCGCAGAATATATTTCCTGATCCATCTTTTTACTTTCGTCTTTCCGTCCCACAAGCCGTATGTCATAAGCTCACGACAGGCCGTCTGCGCCAGTGCTTCCTTATTCACTTTGTTATAAAGTTTCCCTGTTGTTTCCTGTGCCACCTTCGCACCTCCTCAACAACCCTCTCATGCTCCGCCGTCTTCAAATGCAAATCAGCATTCTGAAATAGCCGGTTTTTCTATCACCTTTTACGGCTAAGTTTTTTTAACAACGGCACTCTGCCCGTAATCAGATTCCACAGATATGCAAATTCCTGCGTTCTCCCAAAGAACAGAAAGAAAATCAGATTGTAAGCAATCGTAATCACTGCCGCCATCACAACAAATGTGACGATACTCACCTGTGCCATGATCAAAGCCTTCACCGGAATCATTAACAGCACGACCCCTGTAATCACCCCGATATATTTAACGGAATCCTTGAAATAAGACCAGGTATTCTTGTCAAAACAATCCCTGTAGATGATTCCGGGCTGGATCAGATTCGCCATCACTCCGGAAACCACTGTCCCTACATATACACCTGCCAGCCCGATATGCTTAATACCGATAATCGACAAGACCAGATTCACCGCTCCCTGAATCAGAGACAGATATTTATCCTGCTCGAATACACCCGCCGCAATTTTAAAGTTCACCAGAACCACTCTGCCGCCCTTAAAATAGAAATCGATCAGGATAAGCGTCAACACGATCTGCCCCAATTTCCAGCTCTCATTCAGCCAGATTCCCGTGACTAACGGCGTCAGCAGCAGCCAGAATCCGACAGCTGCAAAACCGTACAGCCAGCAAGCAAAGAACCGGTATACTTTAAACATGGCATACTGCTTGTCTTTCGATTCCGTGGCCACCAGATTACCGAATCCGGAAATCAGGGAGTTAAATATCACACTGATAAAATTAGTGGCGTAAGTAATGATCATCGTATAATTTCCTACCACTCCGACCCAGTCCACGTCCATAAAATACGTGATGATAATACTATCCGTGGACAGTCTGGCCACATCACCGATCTTGTGAAACATAAGCGCCTTCGTCTTCGTCACGACTATGTCCGTCTCCGCTTTATCCAGCTTCTTTACATCCCTGTCTTTCAGATATGGATACAGTTTATTAAAATAAATGCTGACAAAAATTTTCTGCATCAGTTCCACTGCCGATTGTGTCAGCAAATACAGCAGGAAATTGCCGGTCACAAGCAGAATGACAATCTGTGCAAGAACCGCAATGATCTTCGTGATGGTTGTGATATTAGTCTGAATATATCCCCGCTGCTGCGCGTTCGCCAGACTGTATTTATATGCCACAAAATATGTGCTGACCGTGTTAAAAAGAAAGATCAGATAATAGAGAACCAGTTCCCTTTCGGTGATTCCTTTACTGTCCTTAATCAGATAGGGCAGAAACGGAATCAGCGCCACTCCCACAACCGCGACGACGCCCGCAATTGCCAGATACGCCTTCTTATAAAGCCGCATGTAGGATTTAATCTTCTCCTGATTGTTATCCGCCACCGGTTTATACAGACTGTAATTGAGCGCGCTTCCGATTCCCAACTCCGCCAGAGAAAGCACGCTCAGGATATCCGTATACAAACTGTTAACACCCAGCAGGGTTTTATCCAGCACCATGATGAAAACAGTTCTCTGTAAAAACCCCATGATTATGATGATAATATTACTGATATAGCCAAAGAAAATATTCTTCTCAGCCTGCCTGACTCTGCCCATCGCATTGCCTTTCCGAATCTCCGGATTCCTGTTGTCCGGCTACCTGTTCCCATATTTTCCGGACTTCTTGCCCTGCCGCCTCTGCCTTTGCAATATACTCCGGCATCAGGGACCTAAGCCTCTGCCTGATCTCCTGTTCCCTGTCCATCATCCAGTCGTATGCCCGGATCAGTTCTTCCGGATTCTCCAATGCCTGCACCGGCAGAACATAGTGCTCCTCACTGCCGAACAGATCCCTCGCGATGCCCCTTGCCTTCACGGAATATCCTACCACCAGCGTCGGCACACAGCTTGAATAGGCCGCAATCGTGGCATGCGTTCTTGCCCCGATAAAAGCTCTGCACTTCGAAATAATATATTTAACCTTCTGACAGGACAAATCAGGAAACAGCATTACTCTTCCGTTTCCTTCATACCCCCGGTAAAGCTCCCTAAGCGTCAGTCTGTCATCGTTATGGTTCCACATCACATGCGGGATCAGTGCCACACAGTCCTCCGTAGTCTGCAATATATGATCGATCAGCTTCCGATAATTGGCAAGCGTGATTCCCTCCACCTTCTCGTGGCGCACGATCATGGGACTCACATTAATTCCGATTGTTTTTCCCACCGCAAACCTTTTGGGCAGATCCATCTTCTCCGGCTTTAACGCAAACGCAGGATCAGGAAAAGCCTTTACATTCTCCGTGATGCCTGCTGCCCGAAGCGCCTCTTCCGTAATGGATTCTCTCGGCGTAATCAATGCATACCGTTTCATATCTTCAACAACCGCAGCCTCCTGTAAAAGCTCCGGCTCAATCGAACATCCCCAGAGAATCGTCTTCGCGCCGGCACGGTTAAAAGTGCTGTTCGCAACGATCGCCTCCTTCTTAGACAATTCATAACAGTACATATCACCGCCCGTGGACATATACAGCGGCGCCTGATTCTTACCCAGCACCTTACGGAATCGATACCGCATGAAAGACTCCGGATCGCGGAATACAGCCCGCCAGATATAATAAAACACATGCGCGAAGAAATGTTCCGCAATCTTCCTTTCCTGTAAAATATCGCACAGCGGTTCCAGGGAATAAAACCTGTCCTCCTTCTCGCTGTTCGTCACAAGAAGTTTGGGTATATCCTCTATCATGTGGCATGTGCTGTTTATGATTGCCTCGCAGCCATGATTCCCGCTGCCCCCGTGCAAATACATTACCAAACGATTATCCATTATACTAACCGCGCCCTTTCCTCATTGTCCTGCTCAATCAGATTCCTGTCTTTTTATTGCCCTTCTTACCGGAAGCATCATACCGCTTCACAATCATTCTCAGGATATGCAGAAGTGTTTTGTTAGGATACTGCATGCCGAGGTACAAAAGTGCATTCGCCCTGCTCGTAACAGACAGCGGCGTGTTCATGATCCTGCCCCGCACCTCCGGTTCCATGAAAATGCCCTGTATTTTCTGCACATAATTCTTATCGGGATTACGCAGCTCATTTTTCATGACGTACATCATCATATAACAGTATTCTCTGTTAAGCTTCGCCTCTCCGTCGGGAACATTCTGGTCGCGGACAATCTTTTCTATCGCCTTGTACCACCTGGCAATACCCTTCGCATTGTCAGGGTCATAGGCATGCACGATAGAATCTTCCACATAGCGGTAATGATAAAACAGCGCTTCCTCCATTATAACGATCCTGCTGCTCTTAAGAAGCACCGGATAGATCAGATTAAAATCATCCCCCATGCGAAGCGTCGTATCATAATATTTCTCATTGCCTTCAAAAATCGACTTCTCGCAGAGCTTCATACAACGGGACATGGGGATAATACGATTCTCCCTGCCCAGAAGCTTATCCTTAATTTCCTCATCCAGCTTCTCGCCCTCATACACCCCCGGTGCAAGCGGCTGGATCACCGGAATCGTCTCCTTCTGCTTCTCCAGCACATGGTTGCAGCAGACGACCTCTCCCTCTCGTCCGGTAAGACATCCCACCATCTTCTCCAGCATGTCTTTGCTTACATAGTCATCGCTGTCAATAAAAGTATAATAGTCCCCCGCCGCTTCCCGCATTCCGGTCAGTGCCGCCGCGGTCGGACCTCCATTCGATTGATGAAACACTTTAACGCGATCATCCTTAGCTGCATACCGGTCACAGATGTCCCCGCTTCCGTCCGTGGAGCCGTCATCCACCAGCAGCAATTCAAGCTTCCCGTAGCTCTGCGCCCGAATACTGTCGATGCAATCTTTCAGATAATCCTTTTTATTATAAACAGGAACGATCACACTGATCTTATATTTCGCTTTCTGCATTATACTAGTCTCCATTTATCTGTCCACCTTGAGGTGTGATCAGCGTCCATCCGTTCCACAGCTCCTTCATCTGTTCCGGTACGCACACCTGTGTATTCTTGTGAATGGACGGCCGGATCATGATTTTATCATCATGGGGATTCAATCTGGCACCCCAGAAGCTGAACGTACTGTTGGCGCAGATATTATGCTTACACCGGCTCATCAGCATCATATCATAGAAGCTGTCCCTGCCGTGGTTCCAGTCGATAATCCGGTACCGCTCCCCCTGATAGTGCTCTTTCACATAAGGGATATCATCCGAAAAGATGAAAAATACCGCCTCCGGAAATCTCTCTCTCATATATCCCAGCGCCTTCTCATAATATGCCTCGGTACAGATATTCCCGAAAAGAGCTTGGTTCATATCATCCAGATAGTCTCCCCGCCTGATATGCACGCTGACTGAAACCGTCTCCTCCATCTGCCGGACAGCCTCGTCATTTCGCTTCTGTAACACCTCATCTCCGCTTCGCGGAAAAGTGATATCCGCCCGCAGAAGATCCATGATATCCGCATAATATTTCTCACACGCCCAGTACCCTATCAGATATTTATGATCCATGGCAAAGACCTGCTCGTGGTACAAATCATTTTCTTCAAAAAAGGGGCTTCGCGCAGGATGTAATTTCCGCCTGATCTTTCCGGCAAATCTCTCCGGTTCCTCCCACAATCTGCCGAGAACCGCGCGTATCTCCTCCTCGGTCGCCATCTTGTAGGGAAGCGGATTCAGATAATCCAGTTCAAGCTCTCTCCCCGCCGCCATAGTCACCTGAAACGCTTCATTGCGAAACCAGGAAACATCCAATCTGACGTCTTTCCCTATATGCTCTAACTTCCTGTATAGTGCATACTGCTGCAACTGGTTGCCCAGCCCGCCCATCGCCCTGACAATCAACATAGATTCTGCTCCTTATCAAATTGAGCTTCGCGGGGTTGCGAGATTTGCTTCGCATACTCGTAACATCACTGTTAACCCGCTTGCTTGTGGAAATGATACAGCCACAAATACAACTTCGGAAATACCCTAAATATCACAGTCTTAAGGCGGTATCCTAACGACAGCCGTCCGTATGCACCCGGTATCTTCATCGCTTCTTTCAGTCTTGCGTGGCATATTTCGATATATTTCTTATTATCACGCCTCTTTTCTGTCGAAAGCATTGCAAGTTTCCCTGCGGTAAGCATGATCCCCATGATCCATAATGCCGTGACCTGCGAATCCAGGCTCTGATCCATGTCCAGAATCTCCTTCCGCGCAAGCTGCCAGCAGGTGATCTGATCCATATACCGCGGCGTAAACTCTCTGTTAATGGCTCCCATCGGATTCTGATAATATCCGTAACCGGCATACGTCGTCTCGACGATTCGATCGATATAAGGCAGTATCTGCACCAGAAAAAGCATGTCCTCTCCGATCGTGAGCCCTTCCCTGAACCGCGCTTTCTCTACAAGCTCTCTGCGGTACAGCTTGCTCCAGCAGCGGCTGTTGCCATTAAGGAGTTCTTCCCTCAAATATGTGCCGGCATCATATGTTGCAGTCTGTTCTGCCGACACACTGGCGCTCTGTGCGCACATTGTCGTTACATCTGTTGGCTTCACTTCCGCCGCCTGCTTCCACTCATCCTCATTTTTCCACAGGAAGAATCCGCAACCGGCAACATCGCTCTGTGTCCTGATCATACAATCATACAGTATCTTAATCATATCGGGACAAATCCTGTCATCCGCATCTATGAAGGTGACAAACGCCCCTTCCGCTGCCTCTATTCCTGCATTCCGCGCTGCAGAGACTCCTCTGTCATCCAGTGTCAATGTGCGTATATTATGACAGTCCTTCTGCAGGCTGTCACACACCGCAGAAGTCCGGTCAGTGGAACCGTCATTGACTATAATAATTTCCAGATTTTTATAGGTCTGATTCTCGATACTGTCAATACAATCGGCTAAATAATCCTGTCCGTTATAGACCGGAACGATCACACTG
This sequence comes from Lachnospiraceae bacterium, assembly GCA_014804355.1. Lineage (GTDB taxonomy): Bacteria > Bacillota > Clostridia > Lachnospirales > Lachnospiraceae > UBA3282. The sequence continues at coordinate 117,058 of JAAUZY010000022.1, read as the reverse complement.
ATCAGCGGTTCATTACTTTTCAACCTAATACCCATGCCTTTCTCACAGCCTTTAANCTGTATCNCAAAACACAAACAATCAGATAGTTTCGCTTGTTCTTCTTTTCGTCTGTCTTAATTTGCNGANTTGCTGATTGACTCATATACGGCAAGAAGCCGCTTTATATTATCTTCTANGGANAACTCGCGCNCNACTTTGCTGCGGGCGCTTTCCCCCAGTCTTCGGCACAGTTCAGGCTCTGCNAGAAGTCNGCACAGACCTTCCTCAAGCGTCTGCGTATCCTGCGGCCTGNNNANAATTCCNGTCTCCCCTTCTATAATCATATCGGGAATCCCGCCGGTCTTCGANGCCACAATCCCGCAGGCATGAGCCATCGCCTCCAAAANAGACACCGGCTGCCCCTCAAAATAGGACGGCAAAACGAAAATATCACACTCCTGCANAAGNCNCTGNTTNGCGGAGCCACTGACCCAGCCCAGGTCTGTCACATATTCCTTGAGCGGCAGCGCCTGCGACTTTAACTCCTCATCCTCCCATATNCCTCCGAGATATAGGTGCACATCCGNGAATTTNTCTCGCAGCNTCGGCATAACCGTAAGNAGCTCCCCAATCCCCTTTGCCTTACATAGTCTTCCCAGAAATAATATTTTATTGACTCCNTACTGTTTCGTGCCNNCCGCAGANACTCGTATGGAATTCGGTAATACCGTAATCCGATCCGCTCCGATGATCGANCCGAAGAAATCCTTCCATGCCGTNCCCAGCACGAGAAAAGCATCTCCCATGGAGAGAACCTTCTTGACCCGCCGCCTGCCGGCATCGCTTAACTCCTTCCCGTAAAANTCCGGAAANTTACCGCCNTGCTGATGGATAACGATCTTCTTATGAAACATCCCTGCCGTCCGTACAAACACGGACTTGCGGTAATAACTGGAATCCGAAGCCATATTGACATGCACGATGTCATACCTCGGNAGCAGTATGAGAAACCGAAAATACGCTTTTGCCGCACAGACTAGTTTCGCCCACTTAGAGCCATCCACCATCGTNCCGATGTAATGCAGATCGATCAGCTTATCCAGTCCGGCATCATAATAATTATTTACTACGCCGGATACTCCGCCATGAACGCTTCTGTCGGGACCGATCATCAATACTTTGAATTTGCCTTTNNCCATCATTTAAGCCTTTCCCGTCACTTCGAACCTTTNCCTGTCAGAACCACCCATATCGTCCGAAATAATATCTTGATGTCCAGTCCCAGCGTCCAATTATCTATATACTCCAAATCAAGCTTCACTACTTCATCAAAGTCCACGATCTCNCTGCGCCCGCTGATCTGCCATAAACCGGTAAGCCCCGGCGTCATGCTGATNCGCCTTCTGTAATGGGAGTTGTACTGTTCGAACTCGCCNTCCGTGGGCGGTCTNGTTCCCACCAGACTCATNTCGCCTTTCACNATATTCAGAAACTGCGGCAGCTCGTCAATGCTTGTCTTACGGATAAACTTACCCACCTTCGTGATCCGCGGGTCGTTNTCCATCTTAAACATCAACCCCTGCATCTCGTTCTGAGCTTCCAGCTCCTTCTTGCGCTCCTCCGCATCCGTATACATAGAGCGGAATTTATAAATCTTGAAACGTCTGCCGTTCTTACCGATCCGGGTCTGTGCGAAGAAGATCGGTCCCGGTGAATCCACGCGTATGGCAATCGCNACAAAAGGCGTNATCACCGCTGTCAGCACGCACCCCACCAGTCCGCCNACAATATCGATCAGGCGCTTGACCGCCATACGCCTGTAATCAAAATGATTGATCGAGTACGTCACCACCGTATAGCCCGCGAAGCTGCCCACTCTGACATCTTTCTGAGGACGTTCAATGATATCGATATTGTAATGGCATGCAATCCCCATGGATTCCAGATCATAGATGATANGCTTTACATATCCCTTGTCTTCTTCCGGCAGATTGATAAACACTTCATCAAGCGGAATCTGTCTTGCCAGATCAAGCACATCCTGNCCGNCGGCATTTACCCTGACCCCATCTATCATTACGCCTTTGCGATCCGCATCCACACAGGCAAGTGCGACGATCTCATAATTGATATCCATGGATGCTTTCAGCCTGGATACCGTCTTGTTAAGCACAGAATCCTTGGTGATGATCATGATTTTTACAATGTTGGACTTGGCGGTAAAATAAACGCGCAGAGCCCTTTTCATCCCGATCCTTACTCCCCACACGACAAGGACGTCCAGCACTGCAAAATATCCCATGACAAGACGTGAAATACTTGCGCTTCTCTGTAGCATAAATAGAAATGCAAGAATCGCCAGTTCCATAAAAATATTAAATTTGATGACCGCTACGAACTCGACGAGGACTCCCCGCTTCAGAAACTCTCTGTTCCAGTCAAACAGAAAGCTGTAGACCGTACAGAACAACAGAAGACAGATGAATACCAGAAAATGGAGCTCCGGCTCATCTACCCATCTGAATCTATGAAAACGTATTAAAATTGCAATAATATATGAGACGGCAATACTGACCAGATCCGTGAAGAGCAGCCAGTAGCCTTCAATCACTTTCATTTTACGGTTCATTCTGATCCCTCAAACGTATTCTGCTTATTTATAAAAATAATATATCAATTTAGAATACCATTTTTCGGGAAATAATTCAATCACTAAGCGATTTTCTGACAGGGCTCCGAAAACTGACAAAATATCTTACTCAAAGGAAATATTGTTCTGCCTCAGGAGGTCTTGGAGATGATCAAGCTGGGAGGATAGCAGTGTAACAGATGAAGTTAATTCCTTATTGGATAAACTTAATTGCTCATTCGTTGAGGCTAATTGCTCATTCGTTGAAGCTAATTGCTCATTTGACGCTGTCAATTCATCAATTTTAGGCAGATAATAATCATCCGACTCTTTCTTGGCCTTGGCAATGATCTCCTCAGAGCTTGTTCCACATAGATTTAAAATGCCTTCACATACCATAGGTGATTCTCCTTCCGTTTTCATATTGGCAGTTGCTAGCTGGTTCATGTATTTCCTGTAAACATCATGACCCTGATGAATGGTATAGTCATCGGTAAGCCGGTTGATTAAGTTCCTATCTTTCAGGTCATTGGTCAGGCAACACAGATAGAGATTGTCTTCCGGCGGTAGTTCACGTGTAACGATAATCTGTACATCAAATGTCTCTATACTGATATGATATACCCCTTTAGAGGATTTTTCAACTGTTAAATGCCGTTCAACCGTTAAATGTTTCATCAACTTCCGTGGATAGCGGAACGTCAGGAATGTTATGCTGACATCCAGCGAGGTATATCGTTCCGAGCCGGCATTGCTTAGCTGGTCAATCAAAATTCCGGCATATCCGATCGTCTTGTAGTAGGCATTCGCTGTCAGGGACGAGTGAACGCCCTTTAATTCAAAGAGGTTGTAAACCCTGAAAATACGGGCAATGTTTTTAGGGATAGCGCAATCGGACAGTTTTCTGATGACAAGAAGGTCGATCCGGTAGCTGTTTCTGCCTAGAATATATTCAGTAAGGAACTGCAGCATGTCCGCATAATCGCGTAACTCGATTTCTATAGCACACGCGGCGGCTTCATGCCAGTTAACACGGTGCTTATGCCGGGCAGTGGATGAGTTTATTGACGGGAACGCAGATGTGGCGTTAGTACGGGTCATAGAAGTGCCTTTCTTTAAGACAGCCGACGATACATAAAACCGCAGCCTAAGATTACAAGATAAAACAGAAACATGAAATAACTGTAAATTATACATAGCATAAAAAATGAGATGGTACAAGTTTTTTAGTAAAATATAATGTAGAAAATGTGAAGACGAAATATCGATAATCAAATATAACACATCAAGATATTGTGGACGACAGTTCTTTTTCCGGAAATTAACAACAGCTTTTTGTATTGTGCAATTTATGATAGGAATGTAAAAATACAGTAATCGTATTGCGGATTGTCCGACTCGTAAAAACAGGCAGACCACCTGTTGATACTTTCTTCAAGTGATCTGCCCGTTTAAATATTATTTAGTTCTTATGATGATCTTATCGCCTTAGAATCAGCCGAACAGATTCCACCACCATCTCATACCGGCCGATGTGATTCTGAAGGTAACTTTCTTCTCACCACCATAGTTTTCGCCGATACCTCTGACTATAACCGTAGCGTTACCCTTGTTGACGTTCTTCTCATAGCTGCCCTCTACAATCTCAAAATCCTTACCGAGTTTCAAGGGGGTCTTGCCAATTCTCGCTTTAGAGAAGTCATCCGCGTCTAAGGTAATCTCTTTACCGGTATATGTCTGTGCTTTAACTACGATCGTTGCCTTGCTGATGCTTGTTCCCACGATTCTGTAGTCCTTAGTAACCGAACCCGTATAATTGCCCTTACCTTCCACTGTAACCTGCATACGCGTATTCACCGGAATTGTAGTGTCGTTTTCTGTCACATCTACGGGATCGCCGTTCTCTACCAGTTTTTGATACATCACTGTGTAGTCTGTACCATTTGTCAGATATGTACCGTCAGCTGCTTTCACAACAGGTTTCGTCATGCATCCACTCTTCTGTTCCACATCTGGCGCTGTCACCGTGATTCCTGCTTTCGCGTCAGCCAGATTAGCTTCCACGATAGTGAATGTTTCAGACTTAACCTTACCGGAGTAGGAACCCATACCTGTAACTTCTACGAAAGGCTTCTTGTTCTGTGCCAAACCTTCAGATAAAGCCTTATTGTTCTTATAGCTCAGCTTATAGTCCTTGCCGACCGTCAACATCTTATTCTTATAGGTTACGGTAACAGGTGTCGTCGCGCCTTTCTTGGAGTAAGGAGCGCTCTGTTCAACTTTAATTACAAGATTCTTCTTATCCACATCAGCCTGTGTCCATGCAATCGCGGTAACCTTAAAGGTCTTCTTGATCGTACCTGTATACGCTCCCGCACCCGTGAATGTTACGGTCGCCGTTCCCGGCTTAGTGTTGTTGCTGTAGCTTACGGTATAGTCTTTACCCTTTGTCAAGTTTACGGTCTGACCTTTCTTAGCCGTCAATACCGCATTAGGCTGCTGTGCACTGCCTGTTATGTCGATGGTTACTTTATTCTGCCATTTCGACGTGTCTACCTGTGCTACCTTAGATAATTCCGTGCCTGCGATCTTGAAGGACTTCGTTACGCTACCGTAATATCCCTTCGCCGATACACCAGTGATAATAACATTTGCTGTTCCCACATTCACGTTATTGGAGTAAGTATAGATATATTCAGCCTCTGAGTCGTCTTTCGTTTTCGATCCCTTTAGGGTCTTTTCGCCATCCATAACTTCAATTTCTGGCTCAATCTCATTTCCTTCGTCATAAGCAATTGAGTTCTTATCCAGACCTTTCAGTCTAATCGTCAGCTTAGATATATACTTACCGTCCGCTTTTACCGAAATATCCTTGGTAACCGTGCCTGTGTAATTATTAAGACCTGTGATGACCATCTGATACTCGCCAACTTCTCTCACACCCTGACCTTGTACCAGAGTCTTCTGTCCATTCACTATCTGATAGTACTCAACCTGATATTCCTTTGCTGTAAGCTTCTTGCCGTTATTGCTAATCTTCGACAACGGCTTCTGTACGCTTCCGTTTGCAATCAGGACATCCTTATAGTCAATATCCAACTGTGCAACATTCTTCTTTACGATATTGAACTGTGCAGTTACCGTATCTTTATAGTTGCCTTTACCTTTGATCGTAACAGTTGCTGTTCCAACCGCTTTGTTGTTCTTATAGCTGACAGTATAGTCAACGCCTGCTGTCAGTCTAGCCGTTCCGGCATATACCTGCAGTACATCTTCGGGAAGCTTGATGCTTAAGCCTGTGTATGTCTGATCCGGAATCTTTCTAATCTGCATTCCTTCAGGGTGATTCTCAAGTTCTTCATCCTGTACAAGCACTACTGTACCGCCGTCCACTGCAGCAGGTACCGTGATCACTGCATTACCGTTCTCGTCAATAGGGAATAATGAACCACTGTAATAATCTAACATCACCTTACCCGGAGTTTGTCCACTCAGAGTATAGGTCTGTGCCTGATCTGTAATGTTCAGCGCAACCGTCAGCGTAGTGCCGCCGTAGCTTCTTGTAAATACATCCAGTCCATTGGCTGTACTTACCGTGTTACGAGCACCCTTCGCAAACAGCTCAGAATACATGTTACGGATTGAGATCATCTTTTTGTAGTGTGCTAAAGCTTCATTGTCATCCGTTACTTTGGACCAGTCAAAATCTCTACGGTTCGACTGGTACGGATAATTCTCTTCACCGTCGCTTACGCCGATTTCCTCACCGTAATAGATGTATACCTGTCCCTTAGCCGTAAGCTGCAGGGATGCCGCTACCAGTGCAAGCTGTTTAGCCTTATCTTCCGATATGCCTTTTTCACTCGTCAGTCTCTTTACAAATCCCTTCTGGTCATGGTTGCTTAACCACGATCCCAGAGACGCGGTATTGTCAATAGCTCCGTTTCTCGCGGACAAGAATCCCTCTACACCCGACAAGTCACCCGTAACGAAGTCAGCTGCCTTTGCCGGGAAGTCAAAGTCAAGCAAAGCATCCATACGTCCTGTATTCAGCATACCAGTGTCTGTTGTGTAGCCTGCACCTGCCCATTCACCGATCATCTTAAAGTCAGGATTAATCTCGGTCAATGCATTCTTGAATGCCGACCATGTAGTATCATCTACATGTTTTACCGTATCTACACGATAATAGTCAATCGGATATTTGCTAATCCAATTGGACTGCCATTCTACGACCAGTTCTCTTACTTCCGGATCCTCTGTACGGAAATCGGGAAGTCCCGACAGGGAACTCATCTGATCACTTCCGGGAACGACCTCATCATTGTTTCTTAACATCCGAATCGGATCGTCACCTTCATTCTTAACGTATGCATTATAGTAATTCGTGATCTCATCACCGTAACCGGTATGGTTGAGCACCACGTCTACCATGACCTTCATACCTTTCGCATGAGCTGCATTCAGTAAAGCGCTAAACTCTGCTTCCGTTCCGAGATGGGAATCCAGCTTCGTAAAATCTTTCGCCCAATAACCTGTATAGCCCCATGCTTCTTTAACAGTAGGATCATTAACGCTGTTTGCAACCGTCTGATTCTCCACAATCGGAGTAATCCAGATCGTATTAACGCCCAGCTCCTGCAAGTAATCCAACTTCTCGGTCAGACCCGCGAAGTCACCACCATGATAGCTGGAGTTAAGGCCGTCATTGGTGGTCTTATCATAGCTACCCGGCGCGTCGCCTTCATTGTTCGACTCATTACCGTCAAAGAAACGGTCTGTCACTGCGAAATAAACAACTGCCTCATCCCAGTCAAAATCTGAACCCTTGCTGCGGTCCACCACCGTAACCTTAGCCTCTGTCGTATACTCATTGTTATATACGTCATATATGATGATCGGAAGCGTCTTCTCGCCTGCAGATGTACCCTGCTTCACTGCAATAGAGATTGCCAATAGTTCCGGATCAATCTCAGTAATACCGCCGCCGACCGCACTTAAATCTACTGTTGCTCTGTCAACCACTTTAAAATCTGATGTTTCTTCAATCGGGTTACCTTTCAGATCTGTAGCATTCACCTTGATAGACAGGACATTGTTATCATTATAGTCCATCGTAGCATTCTGCAACTCTGCTTCCATCTCTATGTTAAGCAGTTCATACTTAAATGCGGAATATTCCGTTTCCTCTACTGTTGCTTTCTTTTCATTAAAAGCATCCAGCACATACTCCGCCTCATCATCTGCAGTTTTCTTTCTGCTATAACGATAATAATAGTCGCCCGAATTCAATTGATTCAGCGTCCATTCATATCTCTGTTCTTCCGTATCGTATGTCATTTGCACGTTCTGCGCAGCCGCTTGTGCATTTTCATCATCTTCCTTGGGCGCTATCAATTCCAGCGTCACATCAGCATATCCGCCCTCACTGCCTTCAAGGAATGCCTCGTCGTCTCTGTAATAGAAATTGATCTTGCGCTCTTTGGTGTTGATCTCATAACCTGTGTTATAAGGATAGGTGTAAGTAATACCCTTACCTTCTTCAATTTTGATTTTAACAATATTCTGATCTGCAGGCATCGGGCAGACATAGTCGTTACCGTCTTTCTCTCCCCAATGTGCTCCTTTATCGTCGGTACGTTCAAGACAGAAGCTAATTGAATCAACTCCCGACATAACCGGAACCTGAGCAACGCCTTTACCATCTTTGTCTTCATCTTCAAAAGGAACGAAACTATTACCATATCCGCTGTTCCACGTATAGAAGAACCAGTCTTGGTCTTTCTGAGTAGTACGCGTATATTCTACAACCAGATAACGATCTGCTCCCTCTTTAATCTCCGGAAGTGTATCTGTCAACGGTTGTCCAAACACATAATACAGCGTAACTTCCTCTTTCGCTTCCTTGTTATTGTATGTTCTGTCTACTCCATCCTGCCATTCATCCCATGTACCTTTTGCACGGGATTTCATACCAAGACTGGTGAAGCTCAGTTCAGCCGTCGCTTTCAGCCATTCCCTACCATCCTCTAATTCTTCCTTTGCTGTAAAGGGAACCGCAATATTACCGCCACCGCCGCCATTTTCCCATACCCAGAGATCAACAGCCTCTGTACTCATTTCATGCATGGCATCGTAGTAGTAGATCGTATAAGTATACAATGTGCTTACGACATTGACTATCACTCTTGATGTATAGGTTCCAGTTTCATCAGTAGCTACCAGATCAAAAGATTTAACATCCGTCGGGAAGTCACTCTTAACCGCTATGGTAGCCGGCTTGTCTTCCGTTGCAGCCGCCAGAGTCACTTTATCTTTCCATGCTACATTTTCCGGAATCGAATATGTTACAGCCACATCCTCAGACTCTGCCTTAACATTAATTTTAGAAGTGCCGGTATATGCTTTGTACAGCGTCAATTTCCCGGGTAATTCAACAACCTCTCCGCCAAGAACTGCGTTCACATCCTGTCCATCTGCTAGTCCGGGAACAATAACAAAGTTGTTATCATCTATACTTCCAGCATGTAACTGCTTTTCGTCCTTTTCAAAAGTACCATCTACCATAAAGCCATATTGGTAGGAGCCCGGAGCTACTGTTAAGGTTTTCGCCCAATAACCGGTGTCGGAGTCAAACTCCATATCTACTTCCGGCCAGTCGTTTCCTGTCATTTCGCCTTTAATTGTGACTTTATCTGCTTCGGGCGCAAAATAGTAGAAAGTCACTTCACCCTTTGTGCTATCGATTGACGGGAGTTTACCGTCCTCATCCTCCACATAGTTTCCTGCCAGAACCTTTACTGTAACGGTACAAGTATCAGTGCCACCTACCGCTGTCGCCGTCATGGTAAACGTCTTGCTGATATCCCATTTCTCTCCGACCGTAAGCTTCTGGCTCCCAGACTCTCCTGTTAAAGAAATAGCGCCATCTGTATCTGCGGACGTAGTATCGTCTGTCAGTTTGTATTCCACATTAGTATCATCTATCTTAGCATCTAAAGTTTTTTCCTCTCCACGAACCACGGTGATGAATTGATCACTCAAGCCGGGAAACTCTGAAGCCTCAATAATCTTATTGTCGCCACCCTCATATTCTCCATTAACGACAAATTTGTACTCATATCGGCCTTTCTTCAGCTCCTTAGTACCGCTGAAAACATTAGTATTTCCTTCTCTCTCTAATGTGAACGCATTCGCTCCATTTTGCTGCCATACTGGTTCTGTTATGGTTCCCGAAACCACCACGCTGGTAGTATCATCCTTACCTTCATAGGTAAATGTGACTGTTTTTCCATCGGCTTCGACTACATGTCCAGTCTTCTTTTCACTGCCTGCGTCCTGATCCTCCACCGGCTGTGCAACGGGCGTATCATCCGTCACATCATTTCCATCTCCATCATCCGCAGGGTTCTCTACGTTCGCATCCTCTCCCACAGGATTTTGGACATTCTGCTCTTCACCGGCTTCATTTCCGGTCAAGTTTTCATTTTTCTGCTCATCTTCGTCTTCTGCCCCGCTTACATCATCCGACATATCTTCCATACCGAGCTCTTCCGCATGCACGGTCATGGTCAGATTCGTCGGAACTGACGTAAAGAGCATCGCCGATGCCAATATGGCACTGAGCACTGTCTTCCAACATCTCTTTCTCATTTTCTTCCTCCTGTTCTTTTTGGTTACTTTCTGCGGAACACATTGTCCCTATCTTCCAACGCTTTCCGCCTTACGAAAACCCCAACATTGTTTTGTCTTCCCACATATGTAATTAGAATTTTCGTAATTTTTCGTAGTTTTATTATATCTCAAAAAAGATTAATCCTCTATTGACTTTCTGCAACACATTTTCAGTTTATTTTTATCTATTTTTACTAAAAGGGTGTGATGAAAAAAAGACCCAGCATTTCTGCCGAGTCTTAAATCCTGAATGAAATAGGTGGGGTGACACTTCCCACATCTCCAACTGGGGTGACGGCTGCCCGTTCCGTCCTCTGCTTTCATTCAGTATACCTTATGCATTTGTAATTCTAATTATACAATTATTCGACGGAATTGGCGGTAACTTTCTGTAGTAATGCTTCTTGCAATACCTGAGAAAAATTGATGCCGAGAGCAATCGCTTCTTCATTCAACCATTCGGGAATTGTCAGAGTCTTCTTTACCGCCTTGGAATTGGTACGCTTCTGATAAGCAAGCATATCAAATTCAATAACAACGCAATATTCATCGTCAGATGTAGTGATCTTACAAGGCTCAGATGGAATGGGTATCTCAATTTTTTCTTCTTTTCTACTGGAAATTGCAAGCCTTAAAGCATCAACTGCCATCTCATAGGCATGCTGCATATCATCACCCTGCGTCATGCATTCCGGAATATCAGGAAACGTAATCCAAAAGCCACCTTCCTCTGCGCTGTGAAAGATCGCCGGATAAAATAATTTATTCATAGTTGTACCGCCCTACTAATAATGGTTTCAACATTTTTCATTTTAACATGAGAACCATTCTGACTAACTGATTCAAAACCATTCTTACGTAGATATTTAATCATTTCGACCGAGGTCATTGGCATCTTATGTAGCTCCCTTCTGTATCCGAATTTATTATAACACGTGTTTACACGTATGTAAATAAGGTAAAGCATGTAAATCACGGCCACGGTAAACCTGAATGATAATCGAATAGACTTTACAGCTTAGCTGTGGTATACTTATATCGTAGCAATACAAGCCACAATATAGAGAGTAGGTGATTGTATGGGCATGACAGATAGTCAATTCAAGGGTTTTGTTAGATTCGTTTTAGACGATATCAAAGAAGTTCTTGAAAATATGTCAGACGGTAAAGAAAAAGAAAAGTTGCAAAAAGTAGCTGATAATTTGCAGCAAACACTCGAAGACTAGCAAAAAAAAATAGCACACAAGATCAGGTGTAAAGTCTATTGAATTATTAAGGCTTTACACCTTTTTAATTTGTTGATTTATCTTTTCCTTTCCATGATTTCTTGTACTCTCCCCATCCGTCAACAAGTAATACCCCATCATCATAAGCAGGAAGTTCCTGCCGATATAGACCGAGATCAGATGTGCCTCCACCACGGTATAGACTGCCAGAATGGTAAACAGTAAGAGTCCGCAGGCGTCTTTCTTCTTCCAAAACTTCCACAGAAGCGCAAGCTGGGCGATGACATAGATCGCTCCCAGTACAACGCCATAGCGATAGAACAGTTTCACCCACCCCATATCGAAGTAATTTTTCATATTGTTCGGCTCGGAGAAAGCTGACCAGGTATGGATCATGCCGTCATTCCTCGCCGTGTCTGTGAGGGACACGATCCTGCCGCTTATATGCCTGTCGATCCGCCCCAATACCACGATATGCTTATTATCCTGTGGATCCAGATAGAAAAATTCGTTCCACCGGGCATCCCGCACTCTCTGCGCACACACTGCCGCGTCTACTGAGAAACCGATACATAGCGCAAACACAAGCAGCCCGCATACATAGATCAAGGCTTTTTCACGCAATACTTTACAATAACTGAGTATGCATGCTCCTGCCAGGAATCCGGTTACGATCAGCATGCCCGTTTTGGAGTCCGTCAGCATATAGACTCCCACATTGATCAACATGACGAACAGATACAGATACCATTTCATCCGATCAAAATAGACATACACTCCCATCACCACCAACATCAGGAACATGCACGACAGAGCATTGGGGTGCCCCATACCCAGCGTATATCGGGTCTCCTCCGCTGCTTCCTCACCGATATAAAGTGTCGTCTCCACGGATTCATGCCCGTATGCCTGTGTCAGACTGATCTCTCCGTATATTCCGGTCACGGACAGTGCAATGATGATCAGGCAGCCGAGCAGCGTCACCTGAAACGCATATTTCAACATCTGCTTGAGCGGAATATCTTTACATGCCGCCACGAAGATGACGATTCGGATCAGATCGTTTGCCCCTGTAACCCGATAGGACACGAACGCTACCGCTTCCAGCAGGATAATAGCGCACCACTGTTTCTTATTATAATCCGTCAGCAGCAGCTTACAGGCAAAAATCAGAAAAGTGATCTGAAACAGCCGTCCTTCGATCGGATTAATATAATTGCTTTTATCGATGATCACGATGAGAAGCTCAATGGTCAGCCCGATGTAAAAGAGAAGCCACGGGAATTTACCTGACTTTATTCTACGATATAATTCCATTCACAGCCTCCCCCTTTCTTCTATCTGTATACTGCCTGTGTGCCGTCCGGTGTCATATAATCTGCACATATCATTTCCCTGTCCATACAGAACATACTCTCTTCGCTGCCCCGGCTTCTATATCAGCGATGCAATATTCGTGCCACAATGCCATGTGCCCTGCGCAGCCACTTCTTGACAGCCAGCTTCGTTTTCTTCCATGCAACCACTGCTCCGCTCACCTCAGGAGCAATGAGAAAATCATACTCCTCCTGATGCCTTCGCAGATAATCCGGATAACTCTCATCTATGGGGACGCGGACAAACTTCGCATTTCTGCCAAAGATATCCTCGCCGCACAACAATCTGTCTACCGCGTCATTCAGATAACTTGATTTATTGTACTCCTGATGCGCCGCCGCCTGCACCTTCACTCCGATACGCTTCGCCACATCCCGCTCGCCGTCACCGCCCATATAGCCGAAATGCCAGCCGCCGTCAGCCACACGTACACTGCGCGGATCTTCCGGCGATACTTCACGCAGATACACGATCCCCTCCGGAGGCAGTGCGGCGAAGCTGCAGATCTTGCTTCCCAGCCACTTCTTCTGTTCCACTCCGGGAAATTCTCCGGTGATGGACAGCAGATTACCCGATATTTCCTCAATATTCAGGAAACAGTAGAACATCCTCTGTGCCAGATGATAGATCTTTCCCGGATCAAAATTCTGCAGAATCTCCTTTAAAACCCGCGGATTCGGTATCTCGTCCACGTCGCTGAATATCACGATATCATCAGGCTTACAGTCCGTCATTCCACGAATCAACCCGTTTTTCTGGAACTTATCCCGCTCATGGGTCGTCACGCCTTCCATGGGAGAATCATCCACCGCCACGTAAATGATCTTGTCCTCAAACTCAGCAAACATATCCCGATGCTTAGCGAAGATCATTTCCTTCGGCTCTCCGGAGAAAGTCACCGTGGCTTCCTCCAGCACGAATTTATCCACATAGGGAGCCATGATCTGCATTCTGAGTTTTAGAATATCCAGTTCGTTAAAAAAGGGTATACAATCATATATCATGTGTTATTTTATCCTTTTCTGCCGAAATTACATCTGCTATATCTTAAATATTATATCTACATTATATATTTCGCGTGTTATGCGTCATATTCGTCCCTTTGTTCCATGCCACTGTTTTACTATTATTTCACGCATCCTGTCATGAAGCATGCCATCTGCGCCAGAACAGAAAGGGTCTGAGAATGTCTTTTGTCTTTTTCCAAACTACTTTCCACGGACTTATGAATCTCGGATACTGTTCATTCCTGCCGCGCCACTTATGGAAGATAAAGGGCTTCTCCACATCCATGATTTCCGGAATCATATGCTCATGTCCGAAATATTTAGCCACTTCGATGGGCGCAAACCGCATACCCGCGTCCTCGATCACGTTCTTGTATTTACAGCACAGGAAGACATCTTCATTATAATCTCCCTCTATATTTTTTTCCCATTTCAGGTTCGCCTGCTTCGGGAAATCCAGCAACCGCTTGCTTCGGATGGAAACGCTGTTGCCTACACGGCAGATCTGTCCCTTCGCGTCACGATAGGAATAGTCGTTTTCCGGAAGCGGCCACGGGGAACCGATATAGTCATAATCCAGAAACTCCTCCCGCCAGCTTTCCGGGTGCACCACGAAACCGTCCGCATGAACCAACAGCATATAATCCGTATGAATATGTTCACCCAGTTCATACACCATCTTGTAGTTAAACTTATCAATATTATCCAGTTTGGACGTATGGGAATATCGTATGGACCGCGGCAGTGTAAGCGGCTTCCTGTGGGTAATCAGTACCACATCGCCGAACTCGATCTGTCTCATGCTGTATTTCATCGCCTTGATCGTTTCGTAGATGTCCACGCTTGTCATTGCCGCCAGTGTGACATTCGGCAGTTTCAATTTATCGGCCATAGTAATTCACCACCTTCACGCTATCCTTATGATAATACCGTGTCACCGCAAGATTAAGCCAATTTTCCGCGTCCTCCGACATATCCTGGAAGTCGAACAACGCCGGTTTGGCGGAATAGGGACTCACCTCCACATCCATAATCGTATCGTCCGTATAGATCCGATGCCGTTCCATCGCTTCCTCGTAGAAAGTCTGTGCCTCCCCGTTGACCAGTGACCGTACCGCCGATACACTCGTATAAGTATTCTTATCCGCCGTACAGACCCACATCGCAAGCACCAGGAAGAGGAATGCTGCCGTCATTCTGTTCCCTGCTTTTTCTAAGAAATACCCAAACAGTTCCCCTGCCGCCATTCGATCCGCTTTATTTGTAAAACTCTTTGAATCTTTCTCCCGCGTTGCTGTCCGGACCGTCTGCTCCTCTCTATGCGCAAAATACCCGAGCCAGTAGGCGCTCACCGCGATCAGGCACAGGTAGTATACCATCTGAATAATATTATCCACTCTGGACAGCCCCACCATACCGACCGCATAGAGTGTCGGCGTAAACATGGCGGATAAGACGCAGAAAGCCCCTGCCGTCACCCATACGGGATGATCAAAAGATCTCTCTGATTTCTTCACGAGCTTCCACATAACAGGCAAAAGCAACAGCCAGACCAGAATCACAAACACTGAGGTCCAGCGTATGATGAATACTACGCTATAATAAAAAGAAAGCAGAATCGACATCACCGCCGGATATCCCACATCCATATCCACGCTGCCCCGCCTGGTATTGCCCGGCGCCATCGTGTTGATCATAAATCCTATACTGCCCGTGACAAAAGGAATCGCCACCGCAACAATTTTCTTACGGTTCATCACCGCCGCATAGATAACCAGAAGCGCCATGACGATCTCCGCCTGCAATCCCGTCACCAGATTGCCACCGCCCACAATCACCGCCAGCACTGACGCGATTCCGCATAGAATCGCTTCCTTCGTTCTGTCCTGTGCCCACAGGCTGGCTGAGAGTGCCGTCAGCGTGAAGAACCATAAAGACTCCATCAAAATATAGTGGGTAGAGCCGTTGTACCAGTAGATTCCCTCGAAAGGCGCCTCTAACACCTGATAGAATACAAAGAGCATCATAAACATGATAAAGCTGCCGCCCGTTCTGTCAATTCCCAGCCATCTGTACAGAATATGCCTGCCCAGCGCATAGGTTGATACCGCAAACATCCCGATCATCAGAATCGGAACCATGTAAGCGACCTCATAATGAAAATTCATGGGGCAAAGTGCCATCAGGAAACAGGATATATAAGTGCCCTGCCAGTTCTGATAGAATTCCATGTTCTGCTTCCATGCAGTCCGGATCGACTGTCCCAGAGAGCCTGTGGCAATCCATGTATCATGCACCTGCTTTCCGTAATCATAGTCATCGATGCACATCACGTTATATCTGCCCAGCAGCAGAAGCGGAATGAGGGACAGTATCAGCAGGATTCCCGCATATATTGTCATCCGCTTCATGGGAATCCGGTCAATGCGCGCCGAGATCCTGCTGCAAACGCTCTGCAGGAATCCCGTAAACCTGACATATATGCTGTTTTCCTTCTTCTTTTCTGTACTGCTCATCCGATCTACATCCCTTTCCGTTACTTGTCGGAAAATTTCTATCTGTTCAGGCGTTACTGCCAAAGTTTTCTTACTCTTCTCACCACGCCTCTTGCGATCTTACACAGATACGCTTTCTTATATATATATTGTGCATGCAGTTTCGCAAACGCCAGCCGCACTCCTGTCATTTTCACATTGACCGCCGCATATTTCTTCGATGTCCGCTTATACTCCGCCAGCTCTCTCTTACATTCCTCGGCCGTATACACCCTGCCCCTTCGGTCCATATAATGCCAGCCCGCATAAATATTCTGCTCCGACGCCCAGTAACCGTCTGACACATTATGCCTCGCCCAGTATTTCGGCGCTAAGATATACTGTACGGTATCACTGGTAAACGCAGGAAAATACGCAAAAGAAGAATTAGCCAGCAACAGATATTTTGCATTCTTCAACACACTGTAATCTTTCGCCAGATCAAAATTATAAGCGGGTATACCAGGCAGAAACTTTCCCGCCTCCTTGACATCATTGGTGATGATCATAAACTCCATATCGGGATTGATCCTGCGCATCTGCTTCATGCCCATAATCCAGTATTTCTTTCGCAGATACAATTCCGGCGATCCCATATAATCGCTGCAGCGAAGGTGCAGGATACAAAGATTGTCTCTGCTGTATTCTTTGCAGTCATACTCCGGTTTGACCGCAAGCCACTTCTTGATCTCCTCTTTATGGGAAATAAAATAGTCTTCCGCCTGAAGATTGCCGTAGATCAGCGTACCATCTTCAATATCAAACAGCTTAGCGTCGGCATCCGTCACATACACGCCATGTGTCAGATCATGTTTGGAGTTTCCCGCATAAAGCCTGGTTTCTTTCTCGTAGAAAACCTTCTTATAATCTTCCTTCGAAGATGGCACTCCCATATCCAGATCCATGAAATAAAGTCCGCAGTCGCTGTGCATATTGTTGGCAAAATGCTCCGGATCAAGCACACTGAACTGATACCCCTTATCTATAGCGATACATCTGGTCGTAATATAGAAAAACAACTGGTTTCCGAGTCCGAAACCTTCCTGTACCTCAATTCCTAACATGATATCGTCGTCTCCGTTATCTTCTCGTCTTCTACCTTATAGATCACATCACACTTGGCGATCGTGTTGAGTCTGTGGGCAATAATCACCATAGTCTTCCTGCCATGGAAGCTGTTAATGGCATCCATAACCGCTTTTTCCGTATCGTTATCCAGAGCGGAAGTTGCTTCATCGAAGACCAGAATCTCCGGATTATGGTAGAGCGCTCTGGCGATGCCCAGGCGCTGTCTCTGTCCGCCGGATATTCTGACACCTCTGTCACCTATGGTCGTATCCAGCCCTTCCGGAAGTTCTTCCACGAATTCCTTAAGCTGCGCCTCCTCCAGCACTTCCCAGATCCGTTTATCGTCGATCCGATCCGCATCGATACCGAAGGCGATATTGTCCCTGATGGATTCGTCAATCAGATAGATGGACTGCGGAATATAGCCGATCTTGGCAAGCCATGCGGGATAATTGTCAAAGATATCCATCCCGTCACAGGTAATTTTTCCCGACTGCACATGCAAAAGCCCCAGCAGAATATCCACGATCGTGGACTTGCCTGCGCCGGACGGTCCCATGATACCTACGGACTGTCCTTTCTTCACTTCCATATGAGCATCCGTGAATATATTTTTCTCCGTATTCGGATAAGCGTAGGTGATATGATCTAAAACGATCTTATCCTGCAGATCCAGCTTCGGAAGCTCCGGCTGCTTATCACCGGTAAGCCCGGTCACGCTGCCGTTCACGTCTTTCTTCATGCTCTCGTTCAGATTATCATACAGATAATCCAGACAGGGCTGCGCGTATGCGATCTCCGACAGGTATGTGTTGATGCGGTTGATTCCGGGCAGCATACGGATCGCCGCCATGGCGAAAACCGTCAACTGCGGAACCAGCACGGTCACATCACCGCCCCGCACCATATACAGCAGTATAAACAGAAACATTGCCGCCATAAAGATCGTCTCGATCAGAAGCCTCGGCAGATTATTGAGCACCGCATAATTTCTCGCCACGTTTGCACCGACGGCGCCGCTCTCATAATAATTGCGCACAAAAAACTCTTCTCTGTGCAGCACCTTCACATCTTTTAACCCGTAGATCGACTGAATCCGCCACTTGGCGATACGCGACTGTATCGTCTGATTCTTGTGCCCGATTCTGTTAAGGCGCGGCTTTAACTGCTTCGTAATGATCAGGGTCAGTCCTAAGAAAATCACTACAATAAAGAGACACATAAGCGGGCTGCTCACTACCAGCACGATGCACAGCGAAACCGCAACCACGATCTCCGTAATCATCTGTATCATCACGAGAATCAACTGAAAAGCGTTTGGAATGTCACTGTCTGTCAGGCGGAATACCGTGGGAATATCCGCTCCCAGATAATCCTCATACGGACGGTTTAAGAATTCCCGCATCACACGGCTGATCATACGATTCCTGTTCCGCGTCACGAAAGTGTTCTGTACATAAGTCAAGAACAACAGATAGGCATTCTTAAACACATACAGCACGATCAACACAATAAGCATATACATAATCAGATCTTTGCTTGTCTGAATGTGCAGCATCTGTGCCACATCGCGCACCGGCTCTTTCTCCATGATGGCTTCCGGATCCATAATCGCCGTCACAACCGGCAGGAGCATGGATACGCCCAGCGTTTCCAGCAAACCGCCGATCAGGATTAACACTGCCAGACCGACCAGCTGCTTCTTTTGCTTTTGATCAAACAGATATCCTACTTTGTGAAGCAGAGTAACTTTCTTCCCTGTCTGCTCACTATCTCTTTGACTATCTTCTCCAACTGACTGTTTACTCATGTATTGTTGATTCCTTTCGTACTCGGTACGCGCCGCATATCTTCCCTGTAGATATCCGTACAATCCCAGCCGTTCATCCATCGATCGGGTGCAAGCACCGTCTTATGAGGATTCCTGCATAGGTAAGAGGCCCACCAGCTATAGCTGCTGTTTGCCAGTATATGGTGCCTGCATTTGCTCATCAGGGCAAACTCCGCGTAATCCCGCTGCTCTGCTGTGCCTGCTGTTTCCGGTAGCTCTACTATTTTTATCCGATCTGCCGTTACGAATTTCATTGCTGTTTCTGCTCTATCCACCGTTTTGGATCTGTCTGCCGCTTCCGCTTCAGCCGGTGCTCCTGCCCTGTTCACTGTAACAGATATCTTTTCCCTAATCCACTTCTTATCATTTGTAAATATATAAAATATGCACTCCGGATGTTCCCGGTCCATCTGCTCCATCGCTGTCAGATAATATGCCTCCGTGCAGATTCCGCCAAACAGTTCCTGATTCTCCGGTAGAAGATAGTCGCCTCTGCGGATGTGCACGCTGACAGACTCGGTATCGTTGATCTGCGTCAGCCATTTGGCCGCTGTGCACCGCTCCCCATTATCCTGCATGACAGCATCGGCAGACTGTAACAATCTGTCCGTATCATAGACCTCTCTGACTGCCTGCGACACCCCGGCAAAATACTTCTCCGTCTGCCAATATCCCTCTAAATAGATATCATCCCACTCCATGATCTCCGGATGAAAGCGCTTGTCCGCCTCGAAATAAGATTTCTTCTTCCTGCCAAACAGCTTCCTGCGCACTCTCGCCCAAGGCAGCATGGAGGAATCCAACATTTGTATTAGCTCCTCCGCCGTCGCCCGCTCGTACCCGATACCGAAGTACTTAAGCGCCGGATCGCGCTGCGCATCCTGTGCAAATCCCGCCACATCATCAATTTTGACGGTTCTGCCCAGACTTTTCAGTTGTAAATATAAGGCATACTGGAACATCTGATTGCCCAGCCCGCCCGCAAGCTGTATGATGACCATATTATAATGCTTTCTGTCCTCTTGATTACACAAATTCACTCAATAACAATAGTTATTTATTGACTGTGCTTCATTTTTCTTAATACCGCCTTCACCCTGACCTTAAGCGGTATGATCACTCGTTCGTCCAGCCATACTCTGCACACATACTGCTTCGGAGAACGTAAGAAGAGCTTCATCTTCCGATAATCCCGCGGATCGGCTACCGCGCATCCATAAGCTTTGCTGTAATGTTCCCTGTTATCCCGTATGATCTGCGCAAGCCGTTCTAAGTAGCTGTCCCGTTCCGGCATGTCCGCATGATGCACCTGAACGTAGAACTGCAGTAATCTTTTATAAAAAAAATAATCATGAATATCCGCCAGATCCTCTCTCCCCAGCCTCTTAAGAAATTCTGTCTTCTCATAATAAGCCGGGATCTGATCCGTAAAAGTGTGCGAATTGATCTGCGCATTCATGATACTTCCCTCTCTGTCTATTATATAGTTATAACAGGCACTGTCAAGGTAAATGCACTTAGTCGCACGACCGAGCACCCTGGTGGTAAACATGATGTCCTCGTACCATTTTCCCACCGGAAAGTCGATTCCCGCAAGTACTTCTTTCTTATATAGTTTATTCCAGGCGGCATTCTGAATATCGTAGTCCGGCGTTTCCTGCACATAATATTGCAGCGCCTCCTGTCCTTCAAACAGAACCGCCCTGTCCTTCGACTGATCCACGGTATTGGTTCTGTATACCCGGCGATAACGACAAATTGCCACCTCTGCCTTCTGTTCTTTCAGCGAGCCGAACATCTTCTCATACATGTCCGGATCGATCCAGTCATCGCCGTCCACAAATCCGATATATGCGCCCTTTGCATCAGCAATCCCTACATTTCTTGCTTCGGAGGGACCTCCGTGCTCCTTATGGATAACTCTGATCCGCGCATCTTTAGCTGCCAGACGGTCGCAGACCGCTCCGGTAGAATCCGTAGAACCGTCGTCCACCACGATAATGTCCAGATTTCCGTAAGTCTGATTGCGAACGGACTCTACCCCACGCTCAATATATTCTTCTATATTATAAGCCGTTACAATAATCGAAATCAGATCCGTCTGCTCTCTTATACTGATAGACGGATGATAGTGCTCTATCACTTTCATCATATGACCTCGCTTTGCGTCTAATCATCGTTCCGAGAATAACACGTGCGCATCCACTCCTGAAACATCAACACATACCAGATCTGCACACGCCAGATATCCCGCTTAATATAGTCGTCCCACAACTGCCATACTACATCAGTCTCCAATATGCCCTGCTCATCCAGCGTCTTCCTGTCGATCAGGCTCTGTGCCCACTCGCGTAGTTCCGGTTCCTTCAGCCATTTATGCAGGGGAATGCTGAATCCCTTCTTCGGCCGCTCCATCAACTCACGAGGCACATAGCGATAGAGGATATCACGCAGGACCTTTTTAGTCACACCATCCTGCTTGCGATAGGCCAGCGGAAGCGTCCATGCAAACTCTACCACATCCCGATCCAGCATAGGCACCCTCGTCTCCAGTGAGACCGCCATAGCAGTGCGGTCCACCTTACACAGAATGTCGTCAGGATGATACATCAGCAGATCCATCAACATCAAATTGTGCTGCGGTTCCTGGAGAAGCCCTGACGGATAGGTATCCATAACCGTATCATACCGCTCTGCCTGCGCGCATAACTCTCCGTCGGTTTTAGCCGCGCCTTTCTGTCTCCTCACAAGCCGGAACCCTTCTCCGATCTCGGATCGCAGATACATATCCTCAATACTGCGCGCTCCCAGAAGCCCGGCTCTGACTGCCATAGCACCGTGGCTTCCGGCACTACCCACACCGAGAAGTGCGCTGACCGGCTTACGCAGCCCATAGGGAATCTTTCGCGTTTTCTGCCAGATTCTGTCGATAGAGGTGTAGGTATTATAACCGCAGAACAGCTCATCGCCTCCGTCCCCGCTTAAAGATACCGTCACATGCTCTCTGGTCATCTTACTGACAAGATACGTGGGAATCTGAGACGAATCCGCAAAAGGTTCCCCAAACATCTGCGCCAGATGCGGGATCACCCCGCGGGCATCCTCCTCCGTGATATACAGTTCTGTATGCTCCGTTCCCAGATGTGCCGCAATCTGACCGGCAATGTCCGCTTCATTGAATTTCTCGTCCCACATACCGATCGTGAAGCTGCGCACCTTCCTGTCACTTATGGACTGCATAAGTGATACCACCGTGCTACTGTCGATTCCTGCGGATAGGAATGCTCCCACCGGCACATCGGCCACCATCTGGCCACGAATTGATTCTTTCAGCAGTCGTTCCAATTCCTCCGCCGCCTCCGTCTCGTTTCCCGTAAAAAGATGCGACTGTCCGTAAACCGCTGCCTCACGCATGGACCAGTAGGTTTTTATGTCGTATTTATTAAATGGAAATTTAATTTTCAAGAGTTTCCCCGGCTCTAATTTATATATATTCTGATAAACAGAATAGGGCGCCGGAATGTAGCCATATCGAAAATATTGCTGCAGAATCCCCGTATTAACGGGGTTTTCAAAGCCATCCAACGCCGCAATAGAATTCAGGTCGGAAGCAAATACAAACTTGTCTCCCTGCACAAATCCATAGTACAAAGGCTTCTCCCCCACCCTGTCACGGGCAATTGATAACGCTTGTTCTTTTTTATCATATACAGCCATAGCAAACATGCCCTTTGCCATGCGAAGTGTCTCTTCCATGCCATATGCCGCGATTGCCTCCAGAAGTATCTCCGTATCGGATGTCCCCCGAAAATCCGCTGTCTTGTGCTCCTGCAGCAGCCTGTCCCGAATCGTCCGGTAATTATAGATTTCTCCGTTATAGGCTATCACGTAGCGCCCGTCATGAGATTCCATGGGCTGCGCGCCCGATGGAGTCAGATCCACAATAGAGAGCCTTCTGTGTCCCAGAACCACGGCATGATCTTCAGAGGCCCAGACACCGGAAGCGTCCGGCCCTCTGTGATACATCTTCTCATTCATTCTCTCTATATTCCGCTGCCAGTTGTCACCCCAATTACATAATCCGGCAATTCCACACATGTATCTTTCCTTTCTTTAATTGAACTTCGCTCTATTGTATCTTGTCCTCTTCTTAGCTGAGTTTCGCTCAATTATGTCTTGTCCTCTTCTTAGTTAAGCTTCGCTCATATCACTTCACTCTTCCACAACAGCATACTCCTCGTTCGCGATCCGTTCGGCTATCGTCTGCCTTGCAGTCTCCATCTCGCCCTGCCATCTTACATACGCCTCATCCCACGACTCGTATGCCGCCTCGCCCCGTTTATCCGCGAAATCATAATTTTCCAACAAATACGTCTGCAGAAAACCCGTGCACTTCTCCGCTCCGACGGCATTCGTATGACTGCCGTAATCCGCGAAATCTTCCTCGAATATTATGCCGATCTGCTCATAATAATCGTTCATATTCAGAAACCGATAGCCGCAGGATGTCACAATCTCTCCTATATAATTGTACATCTGCTGGTCCTCTAACGATTCCCCGTAGGGCGATACAATAAACAGCGCCTCACGATTCCCCTGCTCCAAATAATCCAATAAATCCCGCAGATACGCCTCCTGCTCCTCCGGAATCGCTTTCGTTCCCCCCGCATTACCACAATCCGGCATGGGCAGCGGTCCCACTTCATCCTTGAAAGTATACCCTTTGAGCGGATGCGGATTGTAGTATAGCATATTCGCCCACTCCGACGGAAGCGCCAGCATCTTCCAGTTCGTGTGATATTTCATGATATCCAGATAGAAGCTGATCCTTCCTTCCTCATCGTCTTCCGGAACCATCGCCTGTATCGTCTTATTCCTGAGTCCCGAATACCGCAGATTATCCGTCACGCCCCGGGTGTACGCCATATTCTCCCGAAGCCCCGCGTCTTCCATAGTAAACATTCTCATCTCGAAAATATACAGCTTAGGATTCTGGGATTTCTCCGCCTCCTCCACCAGATACTTCATCGCCACAGGCCGCTGTACATTGGAAGACAACGGATACATCGCGATGCCGCTCTCCCCCCAAAGCTTAGGCGCTGCATAATAAGGAAAAACCGGACTCGAACCAATCATCACGATATCCAGAGAATCCTTCTTCTCAGCATAAAATCCCGCAAACCGATCCTTCACATCCCCGTTAGTCCTTACCATATAAGACACCACCAACAGCAACACCAAAAAAATCGCAATAAAGCCACCAATCTGCAAGACAATCCAAGCTCTATTCTGTTCTCCGATTCCAATTTCTTCTTTTTGTTCCATGCGTTATTTTTCTCATTTCTCCCAAAATATTAAATACAGTTTTAACATTTCTATCGTTATATAACACCTTCATCGCCAGTATATGCCGTCATAATCTTTCTACAGTTTATCTCATAAAGCTTTTTACAATACTTGTCTAAATATCACTCATATAAGCCATTATTCAGCTAAAGCCTTTTAGACATACAGCGTGGAGCAGTATATATTTGCCATAAGGACCGTTGGAAAACGCCGGCACTTAGCGAGGTTATGAGTTGCAACGCAACTCACGAGCTTAGTACCGTTGCGTTTGGAACCGAGCGAAAGCGCGTCCTTAGGGTAAATATATACTGTTCCGCGCGTCCGTCTTATTAATCCTACATTTAACATACCATGCGTTATTTCTCCATAATCCCCTCAAAATACTCCCTCCACATCCGATTCACCCTCTCAGGCGCCAACCTCTCCTGAATCTTAACAGCCTCCCTGCCAAGCCTGTCTGCATATGCCGGATCACCAAGCACCCGATTCATCGCCACCTCCAACGCCCGCTGATCCCCAGTCGGAATAATCACCCCATTCACTCCATCCTCCATTAATTCCACCGTTCCGCCGCTGGGTACATCCGTAGAAATTACCGGCAGCCCCGTCGCCAACGCTTCAATCAGCGCATTGGACACACCCTCGGAATAGGATGTCAATAGGAAAAGCGACGCCCGCTCGATCTGCACCGCCACATCGGGAATCACTCCCGCCAGCGATACGCGGTCGGATACTCCCAGCTCTTTTGCCAGATTTTCCAGATAAGTCCGCAGCTCGCCTTCTCCGTATATGGTCAGCGTATATTCCGGATACCGGTCCTGAATCGCCGCGAGGGCACGTATCATCATCTCATGATTCTTATTGGCATCCAGACGTCCAACCGAAACGATGCGCTTATCCCGCTCTCCCTCATATCTTGGCCTGATAAAATCAGGATTCAGAGAGTTGGGCAGAATGACCGCCCGATTCTGTATCTTCTTATTAAAAAAGAACTTTGATCGCGTTGTCTGTAAGATGATGCCATCCGCAAGGGGAAATAATAAATTGGCGAGCAAATGCATCAATCGGTTCGGGTACTCCTCCTTCGCCTCACCCACCACCGACACTACCGGTCTGGTCTTGGTAAACATTGTAGTAACAACTGTCATGAAATTATTTTTGCCGATACAGGAAAGTACAAGATCCGGTTTTTCATTTTTCCAAATTCGATGCAGTTTACGAACCCGATGTATAAAATTCAAGATTCGACTGTTATTTAATTCTTCTAAAGTCAGATCGGAGAGCACCCGTTTAATCTCTCCCGGCAACATATATTCTTCCTCACTCGGATATTGATATTGGGTGACCATCGTCACCCGATACCCCTCTCCCAGGAAAAATTCTGCCAGATTTACGAAGACTCTTTCGGCTCCTCCTTTATGCAAAGACCCAATATAAAAAGCAATGTGTTTTTTTTTCGACTCATTTTCATGCATTTTGAATAAAATCCTTCATAATCTTATCTAAAAAGAGTTTTTCTGCATTTTTTCTTCATTTTTCTTGCAAAATCCTTTTAAAACAACACTTTTGTTAAATTTATTTTTATTTTTGGATTTTAAATTGCATCGACAATTTATTCTTTTTTCTGACCGCTCATTTCGCTAAAAATCACTATTTTATTGCGTTATTTTATCTTTTATAGCATTCCGAAAGTTATAGAATCGTCATTTTTCACTCGTGATACGTCTGATACCACTGTTGGAATACGAAGAAGGACCATGTCAATTTTGAGTAGTTCGCTCCCGTCGCGGGACCCGCATCTCCTGTCCTGACATACTGCCCGATCATGTCTGAAACATACTTCGCATCGAAAATATCCTGTCGTTTCAAATAATCATAACCACTGTAATCTAACAGCTGTTCTTTAAGCGGTCCCCGCAGCCACTTATCCAGCGGAACACCAAATCCCACCTTTGGCCTCTCCAAAAGTTCCTTCGGAATATAATCATAAGCGATATCTTTCAGGATATGTTTTTTATCTCCATCGGCATATTTATATGCATGCGGAATCCTGTAAGACAATTCCATAACATCTGTATCTAAAATCGGGCAGCGTGCTTCCAGAGAATATTTCATGGAAGCTCGATCCACTTTACATAGAATATCCCCCGGAAGATATGTGTCCATATCAAGAAGCATTCTCCTGATCTGCCAGTCCTTCACATTATATCGGCTCTCAAACAGATAATGGATGGGAAGTGCCTCTTCTCTCCGACCGGTCTTTCCCCTTTGCGGCGCCTGTACCATCGCTTTCGCTCGAACCAGATAGTTTCCCGCGCCAAACTGGGTCTTACTCTCTCTCTCCCTGTTACCAGCGATTACACGCACTTTGAAGGGCAGCCGGTCCGCCATATGCATCTGCTTAAGTATCGGAAGATGACATACACCGTATACCATTGCTCCGAGCGTATCCAACTTCTGCGCCTGTGCCACATTCTGATAAATATTATAACCGCAGAAGAACTCATCGCCGCCGTCTCCCGACAGCGCCACCGTCACATGCTCTTTTGCCAATTTGGATACCATCATTGTGGCAATCTGCGAACTATCCGCAAACGGTTCATCATAGTACGCCGGTATGCTCTCCACCAGATCAAACATGTCCCTCTCATCAATATAGAGTTCCGTGTGGTTTGTTCCCAGATAATCCGCTACAGCCTTGGCATACTTGGCCTCATTATACTTTTCCTCGTGAAAACCGATGGAGAAAGTCTTCACCGGACTATCCGAGCACTCCTGCGCAATGGCAGTGACCAGTGAAGAATCATAGCCGCCGCTTAAGAAAGATCCCAGCGGCACATCGGCGATCATGCGGGAACGCACGGACTTCTGTAGCGCTTCCTTCAGGCAGGCCTTGGCCTCCCCGTAATCTTTGATCTGATTTCCCACAGCTTCCCGGTACACTTTACTGACATCCCAGTATTTCCATGTGTTGATATTCCCCTCCGTAAACCGCAGAACCGCCCCTGGCTCCAGCTTATATACATTCCGGTAAATACTCTCCGGCGCATTGATATACTGCTGGAACAGATAGCGGGACAATACGCGGCGATCAATCTCACCCGTAAAGCCCGGACACTTCATGATCGGTTTTAACTCTGAGGCAAATACCAGATTACCGTCTTCATACCAATAATAGAGGGGCTTCTTACCAATGCGGTCGCGTACCAGATATACTTCCTGCGTCTGCCTGTCAAACAACGCGATCGCAAACATCCCGTTGAACCGCTCCACGCACCGAATGCCCCATTTTAAATAGGCGGCTATGATGACCTCCGTATCACAGTTGGACCGGAAGGGATAGTCCGCCAATTCTTCTCTAAGTTCCCTATAATTATAAATTTCACCATTATATACTACACTGATCCGCTGATCCGCAGAGTGCATGGGCTGGTGCCCCAACGCAGACAGATCCAGAATGGAAAGCCGCCTCTGTGCAAACCCGACCCGCCGGCCTCCGGTCATCTCATAGACTTCCGCGCCGCTGTCGTCCGGTCCTCTGTGATACATCGTATCGTTCATGTCTATCAACTGATTTATTGTTATCCTCTTTTTACTGATATAACCGCATATTCCACACATATATTTCCCATCCGATACAGCTTAACAATCACATTACATCTCACACTATCAACGTACATTCTTCTCCGAGAAATACTCCCGATACTCACCGAAATCTTTACATTCATTATCCACGGATTCTACCAGTTCTATGTACTTCTCCTGCAGCAGATCCCTGTAGTTGTCGAAATTGCCACACCCTTTCTTACTCCATGCGAAAGGATGGGTCAGGATCTGCACCTTATCGTACCCCTTGATATTCTCCTCATCCGGATATCCGTACCGCCAAATATGATTGGCGTCAGACATATATTTCACATTTAACGACGTACTCTCATCGATTCTGTCCGCAAACGTAAAGAAGTCATCCTGATATGCATTCAGAATACCGTCCAGCTTAATATTCTCCCGCAGGATATCCTTAGAAGGCCTGTGCACCGAGAATTCCGTGATCTCGAACCCGAACATCTCGCTTAAGATCTCCATCTCCTTCTTAATGCGTCCGCGAATCTGCTGCATATTCGTCACGCCGTTTAATGCAAAATGCAGTCCGATATGTTGTCCTCTCTCATGCATATCCTTGATCATATCCATATTCTTTCTGGAAAGAATATTATAAGTATTATTTGTCCACTGGAAGAAGAATGTGGAGACGAAATCCATACTCTGTTCCACCTTCGCCAACTGATAAGCCCTGTCCACGCTGTATTCCACATCGTGGCGCATAATGATGAACTTGTCTTTCCCCAGAGCATCCGCATAACCGCAGTGTCTCCCGGTAGACTGTATGATCCTGATAATCTGTCGGTAATCGTCGTATGAAAACATAATAAAACCTCATCTCTTTCTTTCATCCTGCAACATCCCGCACCCTCCCCGGCACTTTCCGAAAAGATATAACGGGCACATTTCTTCTCTAATTATATACGCAACCGCCCCACGGGACAAGTTTGTTTTACTCGGCCATGCGCCTCACAGAGTTCTTATGGTAATACTCTGCCATCCCTACATTGACCCATCCCTCCGGATCCTCATCGAGATAAAAGCACTCAAAATTCTCAATATATGCGGGTACATCCACTACTATGTCATCCTCCGTACACTGCTCCAGATAATCATAGATTTCTATACATCGTCTGTAATAATCCGCATAAGAGCCGTTATGTTCAGACTCTGCCACAGCAATCAAGGCAGAATCCGAAAGCGTTTCCGGCGCAAGCAGAACTGCGGCAAAGAGTACCACATAAAGCACCGCCAGAGCGCTTCTGTTCTCACACAATCCGGCCCATCTGTCCAGACAGACTCCGATAAACAAAGCAAAATTGAGCAGTGACAAAACGAGAACTATATCCAAAATAAAGTAACATCTATTCGGAAACTCCGGTCCGCCATACCCCAACGCCACCGGAAATGCGGTCACATATCCTGCCGCAAGCGCCAATACGCTTACCGTACCGTAACTATGCAATACCCCCCCCCAACTTTTTCGACAGACGGATTCCGATCAGAATCATAGCAAGGAGCATGATGCCAAACATCGTCTCCTTCGTAAGCCTGCCTGTCTCACCCCAAACTGTCTTAACTGCCCATTTGACCGACTGAAGCAGCCGCCATGCATGACTGTCACCACCACTGTTATAGGTATGCCTCGAGAAATTTCCGGGTGCAATCGTATTGACCAATGCTCCCACAATTCCCGCTGCCGTGATCACGATATTCCGAACGGAGATTTTCCGTGTGACTAAATAGAAACCGACCGTAAGCAATACAAGCGCATAGCACCCCGTCCCACTGACCGCCAGAGAACCGCCGGATGCCAGAAATCCCAAAACAGCCGCCATTACCGCCAGTGTCGTCTTTTTTTTATCGGAATATGAATCGTTATTAGACAGCAGAAAGCACAGAATCGCCAGAAGGGCAACGGAAAATGGTATACTGTACGACACCGCGCCGGAATACCAGAAGAAAATCTCCGTAAAAACATCTGCATCCAATATAGAAAACAAAATGATTGAAAACACAGTCAACCGAATATGCACCGCCCCTTCGCCCCGCAGTGCAAAACCGGTGAATACCCACACAACACCAAACAACGCCGCAAAAAATAACAGGGCATTTACCATCATGACGATCCTAAGCTGCCCCATCCCGTAATTATTGATCGGCGACAGAAATGCCTGCAGAAACATGGCAAAATACGTTCCCTGCCAGTCCAGATAAATTTCCTTCATATAGCGGAGGGAGGCCGCCACATACTGCAATAAGGGCACATGGAACACTCCCACCCGCACACCGTGCGTGTAATCATCCCCTAAAAGAACTGTATATCCCGCGCTGACAGTCACTACATACACCATAAACAGAATCAGAAGTACATTCAGCGCCACTACAACCCTCTTTCCGTATTGACTGAGTTTCATCAAAATTGAACCCCTATCCGCTTTATCCGTTATTCTTTCACCCTTATCCGCCAATTCAGTGTTCCTCCTTCTTTTCCGGCATTTCCGCCCAACCGTGTCATCGCCCGCTTTACTGCTTTCAACTTTATTGATGTTTTCCCTCATAGGCCGCACATATTTCCTCGATATAATCGCGCCACTGTTCATAAACCGCCTGTGAATTTGCCCGCTCTGCGATCTTGCGCGCATTGCTGCCAAGCTGCTCTGCCAGTTCGGGATTCTCAATCAGATGATTGATTCCGTCCTCTAACGCCTGCTGGTCTTTGATGGGAATCAACAGGCCGTCCACTCCGTCCGTCATGATCGTCCGCGGCCCGCCGCACGGGCAGTCCGTGGCCACGATAGGAAGCCCCAGTGCCATGGCTTCCATAAGAGCATTGGGAAGGCCTTCCCAGTCCGAGGTAAAAGCAAACAGCGCAGAGTCTGTCAGTTCCTTCTCCAGACTGTCACTGGCGCCCATAAGGTGAATATAATCCTGTGCATGGTATTCCTCGATCAACCCTTCCAGAATCTCTTTCGTTCCGTCGAAGGAATCTCCACCGTATATTTTCAAATCATAGTCCGGATGCTTCGCGTGCACATTGACAAACGACCGAATCAACATAGGCTGATTCTTAAAGTCCACCAGTCTGCCGGACTGCACCACCGTCTTGGTCCGCGCCTTCGGCACTGGCACCCCGATATATTTATCATGAATAGGATTTAAGATGATCCGCGAATTATTCTGTAATCTTGGGGCGAAAAAATCTCTCGCTCCCTCTGTCTGGAAGACACACCCGTCCGCCCGCGGAAACAACAGCGGAATCTGTATTTTATCAGACCGCTCCTCATAATGTCCCGCCGGGTCCGTCCTGATGGATATAAGCACCGGTATTTTAATAAAATATGCCGCCATCAAACCTCTGTAGAGCGCTTTTCTCGCAAAAGGAATCAGAATATCCGGCTTCTCCTCCTTTAGAAACTTCCTCAGGTACTTCACGCGAAGCATGAATTGAACGAGACGATGCTTCTTATCATCCCCCTCGCGCAGTCCCACATGAACGCGTCTCACCTTAGAATCAATCTGAAATTCATTCTCACCGTACCATTCCGTGGCGATAATGACCTCATATCCTTCTTTCGCAAACTGATTCGCCAGATTCGTGACCACACGCTCCGCGCCGCCCTGCTCTAAACAATTTAAATGAAATGCAATCTTTCTCATGAAATTAACCTGTCTTGATACACTGTTTTTATACACCGTCTTTTACATACTTTCTCTATCGGGAACTCTACATCTCAAGAACCGGACTTAAAAACTCTGATACATAAACGCTGCCGTATCATAGCCGCCACCGTAGATTCCCGTTATCAACACGAGCAGAACAATTCCGTAATAGAACGCCCATCTAATGACTATCGGTCTGCCGGCAAAATAAGTCCGCACATCCTCTCCCCGCTCTTCCAGTACAGACACCGCCAGCCAAATCAACAGTACCACTGCCAGCAGCATAAAATCATATTTACTGAGTCCATAAGAAGTGATCTCCCTCGAAAGTAATGTCCGCAAGTTCAGTCGTGTCACGAAAGCGCTATAGATTGCACCCGCCTGTGCCAGACTCTCACTCCGGATCAGCACATCCGCTATAAAGACAATGACCCATGTCCGCGCCATGCAGAAGAAAGACCACGCCTTGCCGTCTTTGATATGGAGTTTTACCTTCCAACCGACATACTTCTGTTCCAGAAGCAGTGATACGCTCATGATAACGCCGTAATAAACGCCCCACAGCATATAAGCAAGCGTCCTGCCGTGCCATATCCCTGTGAAGAACCAGACAAGCATCGTTCCGATGATCGGTACCACCTGCCTGCCCATGCCATTCCACTTATTCTTGCAGGCTTTATTGATCTTACGTCCCGTCCCCGACATCACAAAGGAAAACATCACGTAGTCCTTAAACCATGTTCCCAGCGTGATATGCCATCTACGCCAGAAATCCGCCACGGACCTTGCGAAATAGGGACGCTTGAAATTCTCTGGCAACACAATATCAAATGTCTCGCTGACACCCGCCGCCATATCAATATATCCGGAAAAATCCGCATAAAGCTGAAGCATATAAAAAACCGTGGCACAGGCAAAAATACTGCCTTCCACAGAAGATGTCTCGACACCGTACACTCTGTCTACAAAAATACCGATCCGATCGGCAATCACCAGCTTCTTGAACGCACCCCAGACGAAGCGCTGGACTGCGCGAAGCATTCGATCATATTGAAATACATGCTCCCGCTCGAACTGTTCCTTCATCTTGTCAAAACGATTGAAAGGCCCCTGTGTAACCGCAGGGAAATATGCCAGAAACAGGAGCACCTTCAGGAAATCCGTCTCTACCTTACAGTTCTCTCTTCCCGCATCCACCACATAGCTGATGGCGGTCAGGGTGTAGAAAGAAATCCCCAACGGCATAATCACTTTTTCCAAAAATCCGATATGCGAGCCCGTCAAAGTCTCTGCAAATGGCACCAGAACAACCGCATATTTATAAAAAAGCAGTAATCCCAGATTAAAGACAATATACAGGATCTGAACCCGTTTCCGTTTCTTCGCAAATGCGGCCTTACATGCCTTCTTGCTCTCCTTGTCGGCACTCTGTGCACTCTCTGTCTTCTCACGTTCCAGAGAATTTTTCAAGTAGATGCCGCACCCGTAGGTCGTGATAGCCGTAAGCAGCAGACCAAGCGGGAAGCCCCTAAGTCCTATGACATAGAAGACCAGGCTGGCTGCCAGCAGGATATACCACTGAAACTTCTTCGGAACCAGATAATAAAGCGCAAAAGTCAACATCCAGAGCGCCACAAAGGAATAGGATATGAGCTGCATTTATTCCTCCAACAGTTTCTGCACGAGGGCGATGATAGCTTCTTTGTTCTTGAAGTTCTCAGCCACTACATATTTTGCGTCAATTTCGATATCAAATTCATCCTCAAGGTCGCTGACTACATTGATGACGGTGAAAGAATCGATGACACCGTCCTCCATCATGCTGTCGCCATCGTAGGACAGCGCTTCCTCACAGTGTTCTTCCAGAATTTCTAAGATTTTTTCTTCCATTATGTAATGCTCCTTTCAAAAAATAAGATAGGGGTGTATCGCCGTACGTCTATGTAATGTATTACAAATTTACATCCAAAAAACGATATTTCATCTTTAACAAATCGCACGCTCTTAATTTCAGATATAAAAATCCTTCTTCATCCTTACGTTTATCGACAGGTATCTTACGGTATCGCAGGATTTCTGCCTCCCGTCCGTCTATGATCGTCCGCATCGGCGGGAAAATATCATTCTTGCCGTAATCTACGCTTCTAAGCAGTCGATAGACATTCTCCGGCTGATCCGTCAGTGCAAAGAAACCGTCTGCTGGCACTTCACGGGAACGGTACATCCTGCGATCAGGGTCAAAGCCTTGCGGGATCGCCGCCACACTCTCATCAAGGATACCCGCGAAGCTCTCTCGAAAAGCCTCTGACGCAAGATTCATGAGTTGTTCCGTCAGTTCATAGGCCTTCATATCTTCTGTGATCTCACATTGTTTCTGAATAATAATGCTGCCCTCATCCACACCGGAAGTCACGTAATGCCATGTGATACCGGTTTTCTTTTCTCCCATATAAATAACCCATGTGGGCGCGTTTCTGCCGGGGTAATCGGGCAGAAGGGCATTGTGAAAATTGATAATGGTGATATTCGGCTTGTCCACAAGGGCGGCCGGAAACAGGAAATTATTGCTGGCGCTTATGATCAGCGTTTTCTCCGTTATCCGGTCAAGGACTGCCGCCAGCTCTTTCTTATCCGTAATCTGTGTAAAAGGGATATTGTTTTCCGCACAGATCTTCTCCGTAATATTTAAGGGATGTATCTCGTGCTCGATAAACTCTACCTGATACCCGTATTCTTCTCTACTGTCATATACATACTGCAATACTTCTCCGGTTACCTTGCCGTAGCCGAGGATGACAACTTTCTGAAATGATGTCTTCATGCCAGTGTCTATGCCTTTCTGTATAGTCATAATTATTTAAGACGTTACTAACATACCCATATCAATACACAGCCAGATGCTACTCTTGTCGAAGATGTGAACAGTTATAAATATTCCTTCAGCTTCACCCGGTCAATCTTGCCGTTCGCGTTGATGGGCATGTCCGGAAGTGTGACTACCTTATTCGGCAGCATATATTCAGGCACAAGACTGGAAATTTGTTCATTGATATATGCCTTGTCCAATTCCTCCTCGATAAACAACACGATCTTCTGCCGCTTCTCGTCATAGAGACAGCAACAGAGCGCGATCTGCTCCAGAGAGGAAACAGCTGTCTCGATCTCACCTAATTCAATCCGGTGTCCCATATGCTTAATCTGGAAATCTTTGCGGGACAGGTAGATGATCTCGCCGTATTCGTTATATTTCACCAGATCGCCGGTGCGGTAAATAGTTTCGGGAACATACGGATTCAGCGGATTCTGTACAAAGGCTTCCTTCGTCTTCTCCGGATTATTGTAATATCCCATGGAAAGCGAAGTGCCTCTGACGCACAGCTCCCCGATCTCATCTCCGGTAACCGGCTCGTTTCTGTCGTTCAGGACGATGATATCCGTATTTGCCATCGGGATGCCGATGGGCAGCGGCTCATCGTCTGTGAATTCACGGTCTACAATATAATAGGTGCAGGCATCCGTAATTTCGGTAGGCCCGTACAGATTTGCATACTGAACATCCGGCAGAAATCTGCGCCATGTATTCAGCTGTTTATTAGGCATTACTTCGCCGCAGAACAGCACCCTGCGCAGTGTGTCCGACAGATCCACATTACGAAATGCTTTTAACTTGGCTACCACGATCAGCGCCGACGGCACCCAGAAAATCGTATTGATTTTCTTTTCTTTCAGGTATTCCAACAACGGCACCGGCTGCGCAAACAGGTTCTTCGGAATAATATATGTAGTCGCGCCGCTCTTGATCGTGCTGTAGATATCTAGAATCGAATTATCGAAATAGAAAGGCGCCTGATTGCCGAAGGTGTCCTCCTGCGTAATCTCAAAGGTCTCCGTCACCCAATCTATATAATCAATCACGGACCGGTGGTTGATGGTCACGCCTTTAGGCACACCGGTGGAGCCGGAAGTAAAGAGGACGTACAATAGATCCGTATCGATGCCTTTACCTCTCGCCGCCTCAATGGCATTTTCGTCAACCGCACCGTCTATAGCCTCCTCAAACAGCAGATAATCTCCCTTATAATCGAACTGTTCAAAGACCGGCTGCAGTTCCCTGCTCGTCACCACGAGTGACGGCTGCAGCACTTCCAGAATCTTATTCACACGGCTTGCAGGCATATCCACATCGATAGGCGAGTAGAAATTACAGCTATAGGCCGCGCCCATAAAAGAAACCAGTACATCAACACCTTTTTCCAGATAGATGACTACCGGTTTCTTAAATAAATTTTTTCCGATCATATGTGTAGCCAGCGCCATAGCCTGCTTTCTGAGCTGTCCGAAGGTAATCTCTTTATGATCATCTGCAAAAGCAGTTTTGTCCGGCAGTCTGCCTGCAGTTTCGTCCAGCCAATAGGTAACATTTGCTTTCATACTCTAGTTCTCCTTAAGGGATACCGGATAGAACGTATCCGGCATCTTCTCAGTTTTCACATGATAGATATCATACAGATCAGTCATCTTAAGTCCGCAGCCCGCAGGATCATAGGAACCGTACAGAACCACTCCCCGATCCGCAGCCATCTGTCTGATCTTGTCTTCCACCTCAAAAGCAATATGAAACTGCTCCTCAGATTCTATGTAATTATACATCATGGGGGAATAGGGTGGCAAGTATAACATCACTTCCACTCCCTGCGCCTGCAGATAGTCGATCAACCCGCTAAACAGCGCCACGCTTTCCTCATCCATCTCGTCATAATCCGTCAAACGGTAGACAACGTGCTCATCCATAGACTGCCTCGTCAATTCTTCCACTTCACTCACATCCACATCCCGCAGACTCTTCTGATAGGCGATACTGCCGTCGTAATGCTTCAGATACTGCTCCGCTTCCCAATCCTGCGTGTACGTGACCGCGAAACGTTTATGCGACGGAAGGAGAGTAACGTTGTAGCGGAAATAGTCTAAAGACAGCCATTTGTTGTTATTCCTGCCGGTATCCGGTTGTGAATGTATACCCGCGCCTGCTATGCCGGAGCCACTTCGCGATTGCTCACTTTGCTCCATAGCCCCATATCCCGCCTGCTCAATGGCTTTCTCCATATAGGCAACATACTCCTCCAGCTCTTTCCACCGGTCATTATTATGACTCGCATTGAAAAGAAATGCGTCCACCCCGATTATCATCCGCTCGGGCAGGCACCCCGTCTGATCCAGAATCCCGGTTACCGCCAAAAGATCATAGATCGTAGATTCAGACAATGCCGTGTTGTAAAAAGAGTCTGTGTCAAACATTGTGTGGTCGAAATTCATCACCCGGCTGGAACCCGCAACGATCAGTTCCTTCGCCTCTTCCTGCTGCTTCAGACAGGCCAGCAGCAGGCTTCTGTCGTTAAAATCCGACTCCTGAAGCCCCATCACATTCATGGAACCTCCCACCATCTGTTCACCGATCTGATCATAGGTCACCCGCAGATATGCATAGGAATCCACATACCAGTTGACCGCCGCCACCATACACATAAGCGGCAGGATAAATAGAAAAGCCTTACACCATTTTTTCATCCGTATACCTCATGTATCTTATAAAGACCCGCGTTCCACTTAATGATCAAGATGAAACCAGCCTTGTACGCTCTCTTCCTGCAAATTATTATAGGATAGATACAAATATTTCCAAACCATGTCAGAGTACTCCATATCATCGTAATAAGAAAATATTTCTCCCTCTGCATCCATAACCATTCCGAAACTTCCCGTCACCGGAACCTCTTCCCGCATACAGTTCATATAGCGATAATACGGCATCATCTCCACTCCCGCCTTTTCTAACAAAAGCGGAACCAATCCGTTTACGCTGATCACTCCCATATCCTCACTGTCAATATCATAATTTGCCCATATAATAAACGGTGTTGCCCGCGCTAAAATCTCCTGCCTGGGAGAATCAATTTCCGCAACTTCCCGTATAAAATTCGGTGCATGATCTCCTACCATACATATGATGACGGGCTGTTCTTTTCCGGAATAATACTCTGTAAGCTCCTTAAACGCGATATCGCTGAGACGAACGCAGGAAAG
Source organism: Lachnospiraceae bacterium (assembly GCA_014804355.1). GTDB lineage: Bacteria > Bacillota > Clostridia > Lachnospirales > Lachnospiraceae > UBA3282. The sequence continues at coordinate 79,040 of JAAUZY010000022.1, read as the reverse complement.
GTATTCGTTCAATTCCTTTTCCAGATCGCCGCTGTATCCGGAAACATGAACCAGTGCTTCCTCCGCATCGTTCATCATGTAATCACCGTGATTCTGCATGGTAAGCAAATATGAGAAGATTTTGTCATGATCGGCTTTTCTGCTTTCATACCATGCGGTCAGATTGTGATAAGCGCCTTCATCCATCATCCATTCACGTTTTCCATAATACATATAGTTTTCGAAATCTTCTTTAAAAAATCTTTCATCAAATCCCATGGCGGAATAACTTTCTATCCTGTTATAATTCCCGCCGTCCGCCGGATGTGCCGCCATCGTGTAATATCCGCACTCCTCTAAATTCGTTACTATGCTGCTCGTACAGGACATATCCAGAACATTAAAGGGCGTAAGTTCCCCTAATAAGTAGTTCGTATTGCTTGTCAACAGCTCAAACTCCGAACGGTTTGTCGCCCCGCCGATCACGGATGTTACCGCATTTCCCTTGATCGCATTGTCCATGTTGTAATAATTTTCCATATAAGGTACATCAGTCTGCAGATCACACAAAATCGACAGATCATAAAAGGATTCGTTTAAAATCAGTATAATATCCGGCTGTTCATCACCGACACCTTCCATTTCATCCTTATAGTCCTCATAATCGTTCAGAAGCTCTTCATCATAACCGTCGGGCTGCGTAATTTTGATATCATTCAGGAAGATATTGGCATACACATACAAGGGATATCCTTCTTCAATACAAGTATTTCTGGACGTCCAATCCCTTAATATCACACTTTGCAGATTCTTGGCGGGAAACGACATCGCCCACAGCATACACCCACCGGCAAGTAAAAGCATGGCTCTGCATATCACAGCTTTTTTTCCGGATATTTTCTCTTCTCCCGCAACAACCCTTTTCTGCAAATAACATAACACAATAGAGGAACCAAATATGATCAGGACCGCCGTACCGAAAATCAGCGGCGTTTTCTTCAGCAGCAATGTCGCATCCATCACGTGCAGCGCCGTCTTTGCATTCGAAATCTCCGCTAAAGTAAATACCTGTCCGTGCAGTGCATATACATAATCATTTACCAAAGCCCACACGACACATGCCGTACTGAATATAAGCCCCGTTATCCATGGTGTCAGCGAAAAAGAAGCTATTATGCAGTAAACAGCCGTCAATAACAACAGATTGCATAATATATACGCAGGCTTCGTCATTAATAACCTTCTGGCAACATGGCAGCTAGCCTGCAATGTTATAAAATTGGTATATAGCATTAAAAAAATCAAACCAAATAACGCCGCTTTTTTCTTCACTGTCTCTTTCTGCATTATTATCTTACTTACCTTCCTATCCTCATTCTCCGCAAAAAATGTCCCTAACTCTCCCGAGCCCCGAAACTGTAACTAAACAGCACCGGAAACGCTGCAAACAGCCCATACGCATATCGGAATTCATTGTACACCGGTGTTGCCAGCATAAGCGTTATAAGCAGCATAATAAACGGCACATAGATCATGATGCTGCGCCGCTGATACAGCGTATACGCCATTGTGAACACCATAAGCCACGTGCTGAGTCCCAGACTCCACACTTTATTGTAAAGATCCTGAAATCCCATCAGGAAATCGTGCATACCAAGCTCCGCCTTATAGGTAAAAAGTTTCCTCTGCGTCGTGATTCCGAACGGATTATCCACCATGTAGTACTCTCCGTATACATACTCATAATCCTTCACATCATAAGCCCAATATCCCGCCGTCTGTCTGACCTGTGCCACAACATACTGCAAAGGATTGCGAAGTCCTACTCGGAACCACAGTTTGAAGTATTCCCATTTATGATCGGCAATGACCTGCTGATCTCCGTCGCTGCGTATGAAGTTCTTGACAATGTCAAACAGCCACGGATTATAGTAATCTCCTACTTCTTCTACCGGCACAACCTCGTCGATCATCGCGACTTCTTCTTCGGTCAGTTCCCCGCCCTTCAGATAAGCGCACAAGATATGCTGTGTAGGCATGGTCAGCCCTTCAATGGTGTCAGGCGGTTCCACCTGCAGCGCTTTTAACACCGGCCCATGGTAGATCAGATAACACAATAGCACTGCCGCCACGCAGAGAAACGTTCTTCGCGGGAAGTGTCTCTTTTGTACTATTTTAACGATCAGCAGAATCACAGCAGTGCCTGCATATATAAAAATGCCATTGCTGCGCAGAACACAGAGCAGGAAGCCGATGACTATATATCCAACTGCTCTTGCCTCGTCCCCTGCTTCTTCCGCATCTAAGTCATATTCCACCGTCATCCACATAAAAAGCAGCAGCACGGCTGTAAAAAATTCGTCCTTACCCATACAGATTGTCAAAAGACCGTTGATCGGCAGGAACGCATAGAAGCTCACCGCCAGCACCAGCCACAGCATCCTCGTTCCCCTTTTATAGAGCTGATACAGGAAAAAGGCGAACACCATCGCCATAATAAGTACTTGTATAAAAGTATAAAATGCGGCTCCGCCCGTATAACTGCCAGAGAACCGATAACCGATCATAAAAAGGCCTTTCAGAATCAGCGTGTGAAAATAGGGATGGTGGTTCGATGCCGCCGCCCATCCCAAGGCCTGCTCGATCTGCCACACTGCATCGTTGTTCAGCCATGTGGGATAATACATCAGATAATAAGGCATATAACCCAGCAGACAGACTGCGGCGAACAGGAGATAAACATACCACTTTCCCTGCCGCTCCTTCTTTTCGGGAATGCGGGATAACAGCGGAATCTTAGAAACCGCCTCAGAAACAATCCCATCCCAGTTAGATAAGATCAGACACAGCCCAAGGAGCAGCCCATAACTTCCGAACATCCATAGTAAAGCCCGTCCCAGATTCTGCAAAATGCTAAGAGATGCCGCTTTTTCCAATGCGCCGAACATAGCCGCTATGGTATAAAACAGCGCAAAGGGGATCAGTATGAGAAACTGCCGTTTATTTGGCATTTTGATTATTTTGTTTTCACCTGCTGTATGTACTTCCCTTGATTCCCTGCTCATCCGCACAACCTTGATTTCCTTTGTATCCTGTTATACTATGTTTATGCTTCCGCCCACTCCCGTATCTTCTCTACGTAAGATTCCGCAGTATAGTCCCCTGCGCGCTTACATGCCATCTCCCGATAATGCTCCATCTTATCCTGATCTTCCAGAAGCGTCAGGATCTGCTGCGCCAGATTTTTCTCCTCCTCCGTGATATTTTCAGGATCAAAATCCACATCAGGGCTCATATTCGGAATCAAAATACCATATTTGTCCTCCAGTATCTCTCTCGGACCTGTCATACAGTCTGTTGCAATCACGGGAAGTCCCATGGACATCGCTTCCACCATGGCATTGGGGAATCCTTCATAATAAGACGTCAACACATACACGCTTCCTCTTTTCAGATAGGGATAAGGGTTCTTCTTAAGACCGGTAAAATAGACGGCATCATCAATGCCAAGCCCGACCGCCAGCTCTCTGTAGTCCGTAAATTCCCCTTTTCCGATGATCATAAGCTTCACATCCGGCAGCTTCCTATGCACCAGCGCAAAGCTTTTCAGAAGGTGCCAGAACCCCTTGACCGTGTCCTCACGTCCCATGGAAATAAGAATTCGCCCATCATCCCAAGGCAGCTCCGCCTCCTCCCGCCCGGACAGTTCTTTCACTTCCTTCATGTCAAAGGGATTCTGCAGCGTCACCGCTTTATTGCAATGGTATTTATCCTGTACTTCACGGCAAATAGTCTCCGAACAACAGATCACTCTGTCCGCGCTCTTACAGAACAGGCGGATCTGTCTCGGATTGCCCATATCCATATAGCTCCTGATACCAAGCCACCTGTGTCCTCTGCCTCCGGACGCAATATTTGCAAGGTTCGCGGTCGGACCGAAGCTGTAAGCAATGTCGATCTGCTCTCTCTTCTTCAGTAGGCGCAGTTTCCAGCCGCGCTTGAGTACATTGATAATCTTACCGATCTTATCCGGACGGCTGGGAAGCCGCAGATCCGCCACCGGAATCCCTTTGATATCATACGCCACATTACGGGAATCAAAGATGGCGATCTGTACGTCAAAATACGGCTGCATAAGCCTCGCAGTCGCCGCGCATACCTTCTCTAATCCGCCCTGATGCAGGGACGGCACGATCAATAACAGTTTCTTCATAGCCTAGAACTGTCTCCTCTCTCATAAAACAAGCGATAATCCGCCGCCTGCATCTTTACATCGAAGCCGGCATCTTTCATTCTCTGAAAAGTATTCTGCCGTTCATACCCTGCCGCCTCGGCGATCTGCTCCGCCCACGCTCCGGCAGGCTGTTCAATACTCAGATACGTCACCAGATCTGTCGCCGCAGCCTCTCTCGTGACCGTATCGGACACAAAACATTTAAGCCCTGCCGCCTGCGCCTCCACCAGCACGCCTGGAAGCCCCTCAAAGAAGGAGGGTAACAGAAAAATATCCATGGTCTGATAATAGTCCTGCGGCCGCCTCTGATTGCCGAGGAATCTGACCTTATCCTCGATTCCCAGCATACGGCACTTCTCCCTGATGTTCTCCTGATCGGGACCTTCTCCCAGCATAAGAAGTACTGCATTCTGTCTGATTTCACATAGTTTGGCAAAAATATCGATCAGATAGGGATGATTCTTCTGATAATTAAACCGACCCACATGTCCGATCACCAATTCGTCCTTCAATCCCAACCGCTCCCTCACCTGCAAGCGCACTTCGGGATCATAAGTAAATTTGGCGGCATCAATGGCATTGTAAATGATCTTCACCCTGCCTTCCTCCATTGCCGCTTTGCCGAATACATCTTCTCCGGCAAGCTTGGAACAGGCAAAGCAGCAGTCCGCTTTCTGCGCAAGACCTCGTCTGAAGAATCTTGTCGCAATTCCTTTTAAACCTTTGACCACTCCCGCATTTCTGGCATGTGCCACCGTAACAGGAATCCCGTATTTCTTCGCAATCGGCAGATAAATACCCGCGGTGCTGGTCATGTGCCCCTGTACCACACGGAACTCATGGTGTTGCCTGAAAAAGTCCCGCACCGCTTTCCTGTAGCTTAAATAATTATATACTTTAAACTTGGGAAGCACATAGATATGCCCGCCCAGACTCAGAATATCTTCGTCGTAAAATTCCGGTTTCCTCCGGTTCATAGCTTCGCTCATGCTCCGGTTCATAGCTTCGCTATGAACCAAAAAATCAAATTGTATTTCGTTCCTGTCCATCTGCCGGTACAGATCCATAATGCGGCTCTCCGCGCCACCAAGACCCACGCCGCCCAGCACATGCAGAACTCGAATCGTCTCTGACATATTAATGCCTTTCTACCTTTAACAATTTAATTGCAAGTGTTATATTTCGCACGTTATTGTTTGACCTACGCCAGCACATCCCCCACAGCAATCTGTCTTGCGCACTCGTACCGATCGATCAGCAAGGAACCGTCCACCGTACGAAGCACCGGTTTACCGTCGAATATATCAATTACCTCCCCCGGCGCATAAGCCGAGAAGTCGATCATCTCATCAAACGGATGTGCTTCCCATACTGTCACCTTCTCTTCTCTGATCATGGCATATGCCCCCGGAAAGGGCGCCGCAACGCCGCGAATCAGATTGTAGATTTCCCTTGTTCTCGCGTGGAAGTCGATCTTGCCGTCCGCCGCCGTCCGTTTATTATACCATGAGTCATAGTCCTTAGACTCCGTGCGGATCACGATATTATCCTCTTCATAAGCCTTTAGCAGTTTCCGGATCAGATTCTTGGAGCAGATCATATTCTTATATTGTGCCGTGCGAATATCGTCATGGGGTGTGATGGAAAACATCTCCGTTGCAAACACATTGGGGCTGTCCGCCTTCTCATCATAGCGGAACATATTCAGATTGAATCTGGTATCCCCCAGAATGATAGACCAGTTCAGCGGCGACCGCCCTCTGCCGAAGGGAAGATAACCGCAGTTTCCGTGGAATCCGTAGATACCATATTTGAACGCATCCAGAACAGAAGGCGGTATCAGCCTCTGCCATCCCATGGAAATACCGATATCAAATTCATTTTCCCGTATAAACTTCTGGGTCTTTTCATCCGTCAGAAAATAGCTGTCCGCCTCATGCACCGGAATCCCGTATTTCTCTGTCAGAATCGACAGCCCTTTATATCCCGACACCTGATTTTTCTTCGTCACCTCCGGGCTGATGGTGATCACCAGGTCCACCGGACAGATCTGCTCCTGTATGAAGTTCACGATATTTTCCGAAGTATCCTTTACGCCGAATACCACTACTTTGTATTTCATCTTATTTCTCCTCTTTCTTCCGTCTTCCGATTTTCAAGTGAAAGCAGCTTTTCTTTTTTATATAGCTTGTCACTATGACCGCAAAGATATAAGCCAAAAGGCTACTCCATGGCCGACCTAATTGTCTCATATAAATGTTCCATTGACAAGGAGCCGTAATTAAACAGCCACAGACTCTCATTTAAAGCATCCCCGGCGATCAGAATCTGTAGTTTCCTCCGATATGATCCGGATGTCCATGGCTGTTGATCACAATATACGGAGTAGAAATATTTTCTTCCACAAACGCCCGAAGATCGCGCTTCCCGAAGCCGGTATCTATCAATACCGCCAGTTCTCTTCCTTTAATAAGAGTGCAGTACACGCCGTTGTCTTCTGCGATCTGCCAGATGTTATCACGTATTTTGGTGTATTCGTACATGTTATCTCCTCCGCATTTTATATATGATTCACTCCTCGCGCAAGTAGTGCTCATACAAATAATCCTGCATATTCACATACTCCTGCACCCGCTCATAATTATCCAGCACCGCGGAAAGCTTCGCCTCGTAAGTCTCCTTCGTACACTCCCTGATCCTGCGCTTCGCCTCCTCAATATCCGGCTTCTTAAGCAGGATCATGCCGTCCGTATTAAAGAAATCACCGATCTTGCATGCTCCCAGATACACCGGTATGGTCTGCGCCGCCAGACAGCTTGTAAGGCGCTCCGAGAAATAATAGTCCGACACGTCATTCTCTATGATCAGCGAAAAACGGTAGCGATCCAGCGTCTCATCCACGCTCTGTACATAGTCTCCGCCGTCGAATCTGCCGTATGTATCGGCGAGCTGTTCTTTTTTGCACGTTCTTGCGAGTTCCAGACGAAATCTGTGCAGTTCACACATAGTCTTGTCCGAGGACAGAATGGACAAATCGCGGTCTTTCTTCAGATACAGTCCATCCTTCATCTCCCGATTCCATATACCCGCCGCAATAGGATAAAACCTGGCGTTCTCTATCTCATTGAGGATTTTCTCATCGTAAGTAAAAACATAGCGAAACTCTTTTTCCAACCCTCTGTGTTTATGAAACACTTCATAGTCCTGCGGCACGATAGTTCGGGATTCTGTCAGCATGCCATACTTTACCCGCGGCTTTCCCAGCGGATGCGCCATGGACTCGGGTCCGTAGAAATGCGTATCCAGACCGTAATTGTATCGATCCCAGAAAAAATATTTCCCTTCATGCCCAAAAGGGGCATGTCTTGAGTGCCTGTTCTTAATGAAATAGGTCTCAAGAGGCTGCCCCTCCGCGTTGTATATTCTCGGCATTGTACCGTCAATGTCATACTCTCTGGCTATCTGTATCCGATAGCCCCCAATCTTAAACTCCATAACGTTCCCTCAGTCACTGCCCTCGAAATACCTATCCAGATTACTAATCTCACATGATTTCTGATTTATGCTTATTTCAGATACTCCTTATACCAATCGATTGCCAATGCAATTCCCTTCTCAAAATCATACTCCGGATCGTAGCCCAATAGCTCTCTTGCCTTGCTGATATCTGCATTGGAGTCTCTCACGTCGCCTTTGCGGGCAGGTCCGTAATTGGGCTCCACGTCCTTATCCAGCGCCTTGCAGAGATAGTTATAAATATCAATCAGGAACAATCGACCACCCGCACCGATATTATAAGCCTGTCCCGCCGCTTCCGTGGAAGCATTGCACGCGCGCAGATTAGCCTCGATCACATTATCGATATAAGTGAAGTCTCTGGACTGTCTGCCATCCCCGTTGATGGTAGGCACTTCACCATGGAGAAGCTGCTTAATAAACTTCGGAATGACAGCGGCATACATACCGTCGGGATTCTGTCTGCGCCCGAACACGTTGAAATATCGCAGTCCATAAGTATCCAAGCCGTACAGCTCCTTGTACAGCCGTCCGTATTCCTCATCCACTTTCTTCGTCAGTGCATAAGGAGAAATCACCTTGCCCTCCTGGCCTTCCTTCTTCGGCAGTGTGGTGGAATCTCCGTAAACGGAAGAACTGGAAGCATACACAAATTTCTTGACACCGCACTCTCTGGCTGCCTCCATCATATTTAATGTACCGCGTATGTTGATCTCCTCATACAAAAGGGGCATCTCGATGCTTCGCGGCACACTGCCCCATGCTGCCTGATTGAGCACATAATCTACTCCCTTACAAGCTTCCATACAGGTATCCAGATTCCTAATATCACCTTTGATAAATGTGAACCTGTCATTTCCTTCCAAATGCTCGATGTTCTCATACTTTCCGGTGGACAGATCATCCAGACAGCGCACGGTATAACCCATGTCAATCAATGCATCACAGATATTGGAGCCTATAAACCCGGCGCCACCGCTTACCAAAAACACACTTCCTTCTCTAAACTTAACATCACGATATCCCATTTTCTCCTCATTTCTGCGTTGCTTGCCGCAAATTACGCAATTAAAATTTTATATTTTTTAATGTTACCTCTCTGATTAGCAGAAACAGAGCTGTATAAAACAATGAAAATCCATAGATCATATACCGTGACAGGCACATGATCGTTATGGATGTGGCGCATACGTTAGCTGCAATAAAAAGAAGCGCTACTCCCATCACCCACGCGGCATCCTGACAGCTCTCTCTCAGCCTTACATCCATGTTCTCCCGCCCTCTTTTGCAAAATACCTGCCGCACGGCAAGTCCGATCGCCACCGCATACAGAGCAAGCGTCAGCCAGTTGAGCACCGGATGTACCACCGCCACACTTCTGATAAACCCATAGACACATAACAATATATAATCATACAGCCATTGCCCGAAACAGGCCGGCAGAAGTTTTGCAAGCATACGCCCTGCCAGCTCGTCCGACATACTGCTCTGCTGGTAATAATCCACTTTACCCAGTCCAAAGAAATAAGCGGATGTATCGGCTTCCAGCACTTGAAATTTCAGTTCATCATGATGACCCTCCAGATGTGCCGCCCGCTGCGCAAACGTGCTGCCTCCGTACCGGTAGTTAGCCTCTATGGCATCTGCCTCATCGTAGAACCGCTCAAAAAATTCCCGTTCAAGACTACCGTCTTCAAACACCTCACCGTCTTCTCTGTCACAGGCATAGATCACATTGGTCAGCGTATTGACCTGCGCATAAGTATTTCCCATAAAATATCCCGTAACGCTGTAATTGTATATATGAACCGTCAGGCTTCGCAGACCAAATACCGCAATAACAGCTATTATCGGAACAAATAACATTTGATATTTTTTGCAAAATAACATCTGTATCAGTAATACCACCATCCATATAAGGATCGTAGTCATCATCTGCCCTCTGGTCATAGATAACAGGAAAGCAAACACCAGGCTTATAATCTGATCCCGTCTGCGCTGCTCAAACACCATACGGAGCAGATAATACATAAAAAAATGGAACAGCGGAATGCACAGTGCCTCACTCATCACCGAATTTTCCAGAAATATATGCAATGCGGACACATACCGCGTCATCAGGTGCGGCACAAGCTGCAGCAGCACAACAAGCAGCTCTTCCCATAACCGCAGACGAAAGTGCGCTGCGACATACTCCGTAAATATCCATATTCCCACCGCCGTCAGCACATTCTGCGCCACTGCTGCCACGGTCAGATAACCGTCACCGCATATTTTCCGAAAAAAAGCCAGAAACAACGGATATAACGGCTCTCTGTGTATATGCATCATAATATACTGCTCCGAGTCATTATAGATGCCCACCCCGCAGGCTGCCAGCATCCCTAAGAAGAACAGAAGCAACGCTGCAAGAATACACCATGATTTAATTGAAAATTTTCTATTGATTACAGTCTCCAATACAGATAATCCTCTGTCAGATACTCTTTTCTGTTCAATACACCCTTAATGTCCAATAAAACCTTCCGTTTATGTGACGCTGCGTAGAAAGAATTGATCCGTTCTCTGTCCAGCTTTAAGAAGTCATCATGAGCTACCGCGATAATTACCGCATCCATGTCTTTGACTTCCTCCATCGACCGGAATGTAATTCCGTACAACCGCTTCGCTTCCTCTGCATCTGCTGCAGGGTCCACCACCATTGGACTGATCCCGTACTCTCCCAGCTCCTTATAGATATCGATCACTTTCGTATTTCTCGTATCCGGACAGTTCTCCTTGAAGGTAAAGCCCAGAATCGCCACACGGGCATGTTTTACCGGGATATCCGCTTTGATCAGATTCTTCACAAGGCTCTCCGCCACATATTTACCCATATCATCATTGATGCGGCGTCCGGACAGAATGATCTGTGAGTGATAGCCCAGCTCTTCCGCCTTATAAGTCAGATAATAGGGATCTACGCCGATGCAGTGTCCGCCCACGAGTCCGGGCATAAATTTCAGGAAGTTCCACTTCGTCCCGGCAGCATCTAACACCGCCCGCGTGTCGATATCCATCTTGTGAAAAATCATAGAAAGTTCATTCATGAACGCAATATTGATATCTCTCTGGCTGTTCTCGATGACCTTTGCAGCCTCCGCCACCTTAATGGACTCCGCGCGGTACACGCCCACCTCTACAACCAGCTCATATATCCTGGCAACGATATCCAGCGTCTCCTCGTCCATGCCGGACACGATCTTGGTGATAGTCTCTAATCTATGAACTTTATCGCCGGGATTGATACGTTCCGGCGAATAACCGATCTTGAAATCCACACCGCACTTTAAACCCGACTCTTTCTCCAGAATCGGCACGCAGATATCCTCCGTAACACCCGGGTACACGGTAGATTCAAATACCACGATCGATCCCTTTGTCAGATTCTGCCCCAGAATACGGCTGGCTCCCTCCACCGGCGTTAAATCCGGCGTATGGTCATCATTCACCGGTGTGGGAACAGCTACGATATGAAACTTCGCTTCCCGCAGCTTCGCAGGATCTGCAGTAAAGTCTACCTTAGTGTTTCTGATCACCTCATCTCCCACCTCGTTGGTCGGATCGATGCCACTCTTATACAGTTCGATCTTCTTCTCGTTCAGATCAAATCCCACCACATTAATTTTCTTAGCAAAAGCAACGGCAATCGGCATACCCACATAACCCAGTCCCACGAGAGATAATTTTTCCTCTCCATTCACAATCTTCTCATATAAGCCCATTTTTATCCTCCATTTTCCGTATACTTTTCTGTGCTGCTTTATTCGGCCTCTGTTCAGACATTGCAGACGTAAAGATATATCGCATGTAATATTATGATCACGCTATTTCTGCCCCAGCAGCCGTCTTACTTCATCCATATAGGCTCCTGTCACCAGCCTCCGGTCAAATTCCCGCTCCATCTTCTCTCTGCCCCTGCGTCCCATCTCGGCCCGCTCTTCTATAGACAAATCCAAAAATTTCCGCATGGCACCGATCAGTTCCTCTGCATGTCCGGGCGTAAATCCAAATCCGGTGCGTCCGTCCTCGAACGCCTCAAGACATCCGCTGATATTAGAAGCGATAACCGGCCTTCCCGTGGCCGCACCCTCAATCAGCGCGTTGGACATTCCCTCATGGAAGGAAGCCACCACAATCGCACTGGCCGCCGCCAAATACGGATGTACTTCCGTATGGAATCCTATCTGACGCAAAATGCCTTCCTTTTCCAGCGCATCCAGCATGTCCTGATAATCCTCGTCGCAATATCCCATAATATCAAAGAAGACGTTATCACTATGTAACTCCTTCGCTGCTTCGATATATTCCAGTATACCACGTTCTTTCATGACCCTGCCTACAAAGAGAAAATGCGTCTCTTTGCTGTCAGGATAAGGCTCATACCGATGCCTTTCCAGACTTACACCCGATCCCATAACCATGCGCGTCTTCTTCGCCGTGATGCCGAGTCTCTGAAATATCCCTCTGTTCTCTTCATTCTGGAAAAAAACACATGCGGCCCGTTGCAGCCCCGTTCGATACATGGTAACGATCACTTTCAGGAGTATCCCCGTCCTGTCAAAAGCGCCGCCCAAACCCGTGATCGTGGCAATATACGGAATCTTACGCCGCGCCGCCGCAAAACCACCGTAGATATTCGGCTTGATCGTATAGGTGACCACCAGATCAGGCTTCAGTTCTCTCATCAGTCTGCCGTAAGCGCGGTACAATTTCAAGTCTTCCAGTGGATTAATTCCCCTGCGGTTGATCGATGTCTTTATGATCCGGCAGCCCTCCGCCGTCAGCTCCTTCTCTTTCACATCATCAGGCATACTGACATAGACCTCATGCTCCGCTAACATCGCCTGCATAAACTCATTTCGGAAATCATACAGCCCGCCGGAAGAATTTGTCAAAACCAATATTCTGCCCATATTAATCCTCATTCCTGCGCACGCTCTTGTCTCAGCTTCGTTATGACAGCGCATTAACAAGTTTGTAATCCATACACACCTTCCGGAAGCTTCCGTAAATCATGGAACAATTTCTTCCCCGTTCATATCGCGTATCGCAATTTCATTATACTTCATCATACAGATATTTTCCAAATAATTCCCGATTTCTGCTTTATTTTCCTGCCCCTCCAGATTACGGAGCACTGATGCCGCCATATTGACACCGCACGCATAGGCGTGAGGATAACCGCCTCCGAATCGGGGATTGACCTCAGAAATATAATACTCACCGCCGATCTCAAAGATATCAATATCAATCATACCGCGGAATCCACATTTTTCCACAAACCCGCGTATCAGCTCAAACAGCCTCTCATCCTTGAAGGACACTGATTTGTCCGTCTCTCCTGCGCGCATCTTGACCTTCTTCTTGACAAAGATCGAGGTACACTTACCGCTTATCATATCGATATACACATCCGCGCCGTATTCCTGCCCGTCCATGTACTCCTGTATCATCAAATCCTCATGGAGAGCATACAAAACTTCGATCTCCTCACGTCCGCTGACCTTGTTGATATGCAGACTGGCGCTGCCTCTCACGGGTTTGACAAACACCGGATATGTGATCTCACCGTTTGCCTCGGCTTGATAAAAACGCCCCTTATCGGTATAACATTTCCCTGTAGGAATCTGCATTTTACAGAGTAACTCATACATTCTGTATTTATCGAAACATGTCTCTACCAGATCATAATCCGATATAATCGGTGTCGTTCCCACTGCAAGGAATCTCTCCCGCTCCTTCGCCAGCATGCTCAGCTCCGGATCAATAAGTGAAAATACACCCGTTATTTTTTCTTTTTTGCAGATATCCAAAATCACATCCAAATATCCCGGCGCAGTAATTCGCGGCACCAGATAAAAAGCATCCGCGTCATATACCGCCGGAGCCAGATTACTGCAGTCCGTAGCAATGACCCGTCCCCTGCCCTCTAACTCTTTCTTAAAGAACTGTACTACCTTATTCCTCGTACCTGCGCTCAAAATTAATATATTCAACCCGCTACCTGCACCTTTCTCTATTCTCCCGTTTCTTCCAGCCTCTTCCGGCGTATCTCGGCAAAATTGCCCTCCACCGCATTGGTATCCTCTGCCACCTCGTCGGTATGCCCAAGCACCGTCTTCACCGTCATCCACAACACTTTCACATCCATGCCGAAAGTAAGGTTCTCCACATACTCCACATCCTTGGCAAGCCGCCTGTCCCAATCGATGAAATTGCGTCCGCTGACCTGCGCTAACCCCGTCAGTCCCGGCCGCACACTGTGGCGAAGCCGCTCCCGTTCACTGTAATAGGGCAGATACGACACCAGCAGCGGTCTGGGACCTATAATACTCATATCTCCTTTTAGAATATTAAAAAGTTCCGGCAGTTCATCCAGACTTGTCCCACGCAGGAACTTCCCGAATTTTGTCAGCCTCACTGCATCCGGCAAAAGTTTTCCGTTCTCATCCTTTTCATCCGTCATCGTGCGAAATTTACACAATGTGAAGATCTTCTCGTCCCTCCCCGGCCGCTCCTGCCGGAATAATACAGGGCTTCCCAGCTTCACACGTACCAGAATACATAGTATAAGCAAAATAGGGCTGAGTACGATAATCCCGCAAAGAGAAAGCAGAAAATCCAAACATCTTTTAATACAGTTTTTATACATACGCTGTCCCTCTTTATCTCACGTCCCGATACAGAGCGTAATAGTCCGTCTTAAAAACACCCGCGAACCGTACGGATAATCAGTTCCATATCCTCATCCGTATTCTTAATATCGCTGGGCAGACAGAGCCCTCTGTTGAATACATCCTCTCCCACACTGCTTCCGTCCTCATTGTGAGCGATGAAATCACATTTTTCAAAAACTGGCTGCAAATGCATCGGTTTCCAGATCGGACGCGACTCGATATTCTCCTCCGCCAATGCGTCCATTATCATATCAGGTGTTACATTACACCCGTCTTTAATTGTCATGCAGGACAGCCAGCAGTTTGCATCTCCCTCTGGATTCAGCGGATTCATGCTGATCTGCGGCATATCCGCGAAAGCTTCCTGATACTGTTTATAGATCGCTTTCTTCTTGGTCTTATGCTCCTCTATATGGAGAAGCTGTCCCCGACCGATTCCTGCCGTGACATTGCTCATACGATAATTATACCCAATCTGGGAATGTTGATAATGTCTGGCGGGATCCCTTGCCTGTGTAGCCAGGAAGGTAGCGCGTTTCGTTGCCTCTTCCTCTGCTGATACCAGCATACCACCGCCGGAAGTGGTGATAATCTTATTTCCGTTAAAAGAATAAATGCCGTATTTACCGAATGTACCCGTATGCCTTCCCTTGTAAGTACTGCTCAAAGACTCCGCCGCATCCTCGATCATCGGTACACCGTGTTCCTCGCAGATTGCCATGATCTCATCCAATTTTGCGGGAGTACCGTACAAATGCACGCAGATTACGGCTTTCGGGTGAGGATATTTCTCAAAAGCCCGCTTAAGCGCCTCCGGAGACATATTCCATGTATCCGGTTCCGCATCGATAAATACCGGTGTCGCATCCTCGTACGCGATCGGATTACAGGTTGCCGAGAAAGTCAGATCCGACACGAACACGATATCGCCCTGTCCGACTCCGATCAGCTTCAGTGCCAGGTGGATCGCCGCCGTTCCCGCACTCAGCGCCGCCGCATGACCGCACCCCGTATATGCCGCTATCTCCTGTTCAAAAGCACTGACATTAGGGCCAAGCGGCGCAACCCAGTTCGTGTCGAATGCTTCCTGTACATATTTCTGCTCTTCCCCGTGCATGGTCGGGCACGATAAGTATATCCTTTTCTTCTCCATAACAGCCTCTTTTCCTTTCCGGATCAATAAAATATCTCTATTTCTGGTTCTCCTCATCCTGACTGTGATAAGACGGAACGATCTTCTTAATAAGCGGTCTGATATCCGAACTTTCAATCTGACATTCATCTTTCAGTTCTTTCAGCTGCGTGAAAAACTCATGTTCATTGAGTTCGATCGGCTTCCCGATATGGATCATCTTATTCGCCGTATCCTTCATGCCCTCCTCGTCCATGAGAAGCTCTTCATACAACTTCTCGCCCGGTCGTAGTCCAGTAAATTCAATCTGGATATCCTCTCCCACACGATAGCCCGACAATTTGATCAGATTCTGTGCCAGATCCAGTATTTTCACGGGTTCCCCCATGTCCAGCACGAAGATCTCCCCGCCTCGTGCATAAGCGCCCGCCTGCAGGACAAGCGATACCGCCTCCGGAATCGTCATAAAATAACGGATGATATCCGGATGGGTCACGGTAACAGGTCCTCCCGCAGCAATCTGTTTACGGAACAGCGGGATAACGCTGCCGTTACTGCCTAATACATTGCCGAACCGAACCGCCACAAACTCCGTCTCGTAATGCTTGTCAAAAGTCTGTATGATCATCTCACAGATCCGTTTGCTGGCTCCCATAATATTTGTCGGGTTTACCGCCTTATCGGTAGAAATCATAACGAAGCGCTTCACACCGCTCATGGCGGCGGCCTGTGCGGTCTTGAAGGTTCCGAACACGTTATTCTTAATCGCCTCGGTAGGGCTGTCCTCCATAAGCGGTACATGCTTGTGCGCCGCCGCATGATATACAATGTCAGGCCGGTATTCCGAGAAGATATAGTTCATACGGTTTGTATTCCGCACGGATGCAATCAGCACTACCAGATCCAGCTCCGGATATTTCGCCCTCAATTCCTGCTGCACATCATACACCGTATTCTCATAAATATCTACAATAATAAGCCTCTTAGGTCTGTGAGACGCAATCTGCCGGCACAGCTCACTGCCGATGGAACCGCCGCCTCCGGTGACCAGCACTGACTTGCCCTGTACATAGCCAAGGATGGAATCCAGATCTACACTGATCGGATCTCTGCCCAGCAGATCCTCCACCTCTACATCCCGCAATTTACTGACGTTAACCTCTCCGTTCACCAACTGGTACATGCCCGGCAGGGAGCGCAGCTTACAGTTTGTATCCTTACAGATCTCCAGAATACTTTTAATCTCCGCCCTGGTGGCCGACGGCATCGCCACGATAATCTCGTCCACCTCATAGATATCGGCGCATTCCACGATCTTGTCACGACCACCCACAACCTTGATGCCCTGAATATATCTTCCCCATTTTCCCTTGTCATCATCAATAATACATTTGATGACCATGGTGGAAAAGTTGCTGTTGACGATCTCCTTAATAATCAGATTCGCTGCTTCTCCCGCTCCGATCACCATAACGGCAATCCTGTTCTTCTTATTCTGCTGCTTATGTTTCAGGCTCCGGAAGAATCGGTATGAGAAACGGCTGCTGAATATACATGTGATCAGCAGGAACAGATAAAGGAAATAGTAACTTCTGGGCACCGCACTGGACGTAGTCTTAAAAAATTGCAGGCACACACTGTTTACAATAGTAGACAGCACGCAGGATACTACAATATTCTGTAATTCCGACTCGCCCGCGAAAGCCCAGAGACTGCTGTACAGACGGAAAACGTAAAAAATTGCCAGCGTCACCACGATGTTTAACGGCATCACATGTTCAATCGGACTCAGGAAATGCTCCGGTATCGCGTCCACGCGGAATTCATAACGCATCACGATCGCCAGATAACTCGCCAGAATCACACTGATCACATCATATATGATTAGACAGGTTCTCCTATAAAACAGCTTTACATTAAAGGGTTTTCTCTCTTTATTCATAGTTTCATCCTACGCCGCTTTCTTTCTGTCGATCAAAAGCGGTGCCATTGTCAACAGTAAACAATATGCAATCGAACTGCAGGGATGGAAGATCCATTCCGTCAGCCCCGCAACCGCAAAAAGAATCAACAGGGCAAGCGGCAGCGCCGCACAGACTCTGTCCTCTTTGCGTCTATGAAAATAGACTGCCGCCTGCACCAGTGTGCCGGCACCCAACAGAATAAAGATCATGCCCACATAGATCCCGTGGTCATAGGCAGCCTGAAGGTAGATATTATGTGCATGAACGTTATAATGACCGTTCGGCTCCATAATCCCCATATCTTCATGTCCGACCTTGTTGAGATTATTATAATACAGTCTGAAAATTTCTAATCTTCCGTTTGTATAGGAATATTCTTCCTCACTATCCTCAGCGTCCTGAACCTCGCCCTCCGGCTGCGTATCCGCAGATGCCATATCCATCATCTGCCCGTCGGCTGTAAGACGCTCTGCTCCCGGCATCGTATCCCGTAACGATGCAAGCAAAATTGCCTCTCCCTCCAGCACATACGGATCATCGGACACCTCCTCTTTCGCATCGGCAACCATATAGATCGCCCGCAGACTCTCCTCCTCCGGTATGCCCAGCACCTTCATCTGAAACACCTGTATGAACCGCTGGATGGTAATGTAATAATAAGAATCCATATCCCTGCCATGCACGATCTCTACGGGCAATTCTTCGATCTCATGCATCTGCGGTCTGGCGACCACCGCCGGGACCATCCTCTGTGCCGTAAATACCACTGGGAAACAAACCGTGGCCGCAAGCAACATCATACCGATACTTTGCAGCATGCTGCGCCATCTGTTCCGCATAGAGAAACAGAGCACCGGAATCATCACCACCGACATGACAAGAACCGCCAGATATCCCGTTCTGGACAACGTAAACAGCAGATATACTGCCGATACGCCGAACATAATCAGCTCTTTATAGACAACCGCCAATCTCTGCTCTCTCCTGTATGCGTCTAAAAACTTCACCAGTGCGGCACCCACTACCAGAGCAAGATATACCGCCGACATCGTCACCGTATGGAAGATGAAGGGATATCTGTAGTATTGAAAGAACATATACGGTCTGTGCAGCAGACAGTACACCACCATCACTCCAAAGTGAAGCAGGATTCCGTTACAGATATTCCGGAGTAGCCCGGCCTTCCCGTCCCACGCCGCCATGTTCAGATAAAACAGAGCAAACGAACATACCAGATAGACCGGCCATCCTCTCGTATTGCGATATAAGATAATCGCCGCAAAAAACACCGTCACTAAAACACAGTACGGAACGCATACGCCTCTGACCTGCCCCCGTATCAGAACACGTATGGTGCCAATCACCACAAGCCCTGCCAGAATACCGGCCCACACGGTAAGCTTCACCGCGAGAACCTGGGTTTCTTCCGGGTCTGTCAGTGCCGCCAAGGCACCTTGATAATAATGCATACCGATAAACGCCGCCACGATGAGGTACACGAGGTTAATTATATTTAAAATATCCTTGCGCCTATAGGTCACAATCACCGCAAGCGCAAAGAAAATCAGCTGCTGTCTGTATGCTACTGTATGATGGATCTCATACAGCCCGTTCATATAATTACAACAAGCCCAGATCGCCCCTGCAAACATCATTGACTGCAACCAGCCCGGCATATTTATTTTCAGAACATCTAAGAACGTTCTGTCCGTGGCACAGCCTGTCCTGTCATGATTGACCGCATAGAGCAGAAGCGCCACCGTAAGCAGAATACTTCCTTCATAGAAGAATATGGAGACAGTATTGGTCGTGAACAATTTGCATGGCCACACCGCCGCGCACGCCACACAGCCTGCAAGTATAATGAGCGGATTACACACAACCTTGACAGTCTGCTCCACCGTGACCAGTACATTTCTCTCCGGATACCTCCGATAATACCTGCCTGTTAGATAATTGACCAGAACCGCAAACAACACAAACAGAGCAGCACACAATAGTGTTTTGCCCTTGCGAAGCGGCACCTCATATTCATACACGGCTATCATGCAGCGTTCCGTATCTTCCACATTGCCATAGTACAGTGTGCCGTTATAAATATTTCCCGAATCCGCCGTATATTGATACGCTACACGAAACGGCTCTTCGATCCCCTGCAGCAGGAAATAATATTCCCTGCCGACCTGTGTATCGATATTGACCTGCACCGTACAGAAGCCCGGAATCATCTTCATGTCTTCCGTATTGATCACCTGCTGCATGATCACATTCATGGCCGCATCATACAACACGAAATTGAACTCTTCCCCTGTCGTTCCCTCATGGAGGTAAATATCAATATTTTTTAATCTGTCATATTGGGCGATGAACATCTGCTGTACCACATAGCCTGACGTAATCTCCTCAGATTCCATAACAGTTCCGGGCAGTGTCTTACTGTTGGCATTCACCGTCTCCTTGATCAGACGAACCGGCCACAGCGTAAACACCGCGCACAGTACAATGATCCAGACCGTTCCACAGATTGCCTGTCTTCTATTCAGTATCCTGTTCATTATCCATTCCTGATCTTTTCCAAAATATCATATCAGTTCCGCCACGCTTACTGATAAGCCGTCAGAATATCATTGCTTAGTATATCACGATTGTATATTTTTTACAACTAAGCTACACCTCTTCCAAAAGCATAGCCGCAAACAGCGGCAGCCCGTACCAAAAGATCAGCACATACCGCGGCAGATACGTAGGACCTAAAATAACCGTCAGCCAGACGAGTAGCACCATCATATAAGGAATCACAACATGATACTTTTTCCGATACAGCACATAAGCGAACACAAGGGCAATGCACCAGAAGATTCCCCCCGGAGAGTAGAGCATGGAGTATATGGGAATCTTTTCCTGGGAAATCTCCAGCGCCAGCTTGCGATACGCCGCATCAAGCCACGGGATCTTGCTGTCCCGAAATCCCGGCTCCTCCACTTCATATCCGAAATAGGAGCTGTCCTCATAAGTAAAAGTAAACACCGTATTACCGGAATAGACATCAATCACCGTATCCGGATACCAAAATCCGTACGAATTCATCAGCCATGCGTTGATATAGGATAAAGGCTTCTTCAAACCGATCCGCACCCAAAGCCCGACGTACTTGGACTTGTCCGCTGCAAACACTTCATTTTGAAAATGGACTTTTACCGGATCGGACAACTTAGGATTATATAATACAAGCGCTTCTTCCGGCAGAATCTCATGAAGCGCCTCAACATCCTCCGGTTCAAAGACTTCCTGATTGAACTTGTAGGTTCTGGCAAGCTGCTGTATGGGCACCGTAAGAATCTCCTGATTCTCCCCGCCTTCTGCATGAAATACCACCGTAAGTCCGGTATTGATCACGAAATACGACAGAAATATGACTGCCAGCAGAGCCGCAATTTTTTTCAGATACTTTTTATGATATAACAACAGAATAGGCACCATTACTGCAAATGCATAGGCACCGTTTTTACGAAACAGCATCATTGCTACCGCACTGAGAACAAAAAAGATCTTTTTACTCTTGGAAGCGAAAAACTCTTCCTCATCGCTTCCCATATCCAGAAGAGCCAATAGAAGCAACAGAAGCGCCGCCGTAAACAACGCGTCCTTGGCAGAACAAAGCGTAAACATGACAATAACCGGGAAAAAGGCAAAATAGAGCAGAGAGAGCAGCCTCACCGCTTTAGAAACCTTCCTTTTTCTCATAAAGGAAAGCAAATATGTGAATGCACCCGACACCATCATCATCTGCACCACCATATAGCAGGCAATTCCGAGATTATAGGAGCCTGTTACCTTATGCACCGCACAGATGATCCCGCCCAGCATTAACACATGCACAAGCGGATGATGGGTAGTAAATGTTCTGGATGCGACCTGCAGCCACTCCTCCTGTGCATCGTACACAAAGAACCCCGGATAAACCGCCAGCAGCACCGGCAGCCAGCACAGAAGCATAAACAGAAAAGTCAGTATATTCACATACTCCGCCGTTTTTCCCGGCACGCCGGGCATTTTGATATGTTCTGCAAGTCTGTCTTTCCGATCCTCCATACCGCTTAAAAAATCCCAGAATTTCCTGACAAGGATCGTAAAGAGACATGTCAATACAGGCAGGGATACCCATAATCTCCAATCTTTGAAATCAACGTTTCCGACGGCATCCAGCCGAACGCCGAACAGCATTGCCGTGGTAAATAAAAAGGCTAAAATACCCGCAATTATCCATCCCCTTTTGTCCTTTAAATTGATCGTCTGCAACGAGCGGTTCACCGCATACAAGCACAACAACCACACGAAAACGGCAAAAATACTGTTAGTGAAACCAAGTGTGTTCTCCTTAAGATTCAGGACCTGCGGAAAACACAGCGTCCCCGCCGTCGCGATCAGGAATGCCACGGTGCTCAATTTCAGTTTTATTCTGAATTCGTTTTCATTCATAATCTTTTCTCAATTCCGTTAAGACATTCTAAATGGGTAATTCTTCATCTCTATGCTTTTCACCAATACATTCTTTGATAACATACTGCGGTGAATTGTTGAGTGAAATATAGATCCTGCCGATATATTCCCCGATTAGTCCAAGCATTAGCATGATCATGCCGCCGATAAACACAAGCGCCGCCATCATGGCGCTGAATCCGATCGGTACATTGGGATTGACGAATTTCTTAATGACCGTATAAATACCGTACAAAAATCCGCCGCATGCCGTTATACACCCCATCGCCGTTGCCACACGAAGAGGTTTGATGCTGAACGCCGTAAAACCGTTAAACCACAGTCCCAGCAATTTACCGATAGTATACCCCGAAGTCCCCACTTCCCGCTCTCTATGCGACACTTCCACGTTGGTAATATTCTTAGTGGTGCGCAGTACAAGTCCGATCACATAGGGATACGGATTCGTATAACGTAACATCTCATCCACCACAAATCTCCGGGCCGCAAAATAACTTGACAGATACAGTTCCTTCGGTTTTCCCAGCATAATCCTCGTCATAAGCTCATTGATCTTACTGCCGAAATTGCGGAATCCCGAATGTTGTTTATGGGTATACTTCGCATAGACTACGTCATAACCTTCCTCTATCTCACCAAGCAGCTTGCCTACTTCATCAGCGGGTGTCTGTCCGTCATCATCCAGACACACCACGATCTCTCCGCGGATGTAACGAAAGCCGGCCATCAACGCCGCATGCTGCCCGAAATTCCTTGCCAGATTAATGCCGCATATATCTTTGCGCCGTGCACAAAGCTCACGAATCACCTCAAACGTATCATCCGGCGAGCTGTCATTGACCAGCACGATCTCATGCTCATACTCCGGCATTTTCTCCATCGCCGTATCGATTTCTTCCACTACCTTACCGATGGTCTGCGCCGAACGGTAACACGGTATTACAAAACTGACAAGTTTACCCATGCTTTCCTCCATATATATCCCTAAACCGCCTTCGATCGATCTCCATAAAGCATACTTCACGCTCACCCTGCTTCGTCATTACGGTTTCTTTCCGGTCTGTCATACGGAAACCGGCATTCTCATAACTCTTCCTTGCCGCAATATTATCTGCAAGAAAACGCAGAAATATCGTGCGAAGCTGCAAGTCCCTGAACGCAAATCTAAGCGCCAGCCGTGCCGCCGCCGTACCGTAACCGCGGCCGAGAGCCTCCTCTTCCCCGATAAAAATACCGTACTCGGCGCTGCCCGCCTGCCTGTCAATATCGCGGAAATAGACACTGCCGATTTCCCTGTCGTCCGACAGACAAATCATAAACTGCACCACATGCCCAGTCTCCACCTGATCCCGAATCCATGACAAGTGTCCTTCTCTTGTAAAGGGCTCCTGATAAATGAAGTTTTCCCGTACAAAATCCCTGTTGCGCCATGTGACGATCCTGTCCGTATCTTCCACCGTCATCGGGCGCAGATATATCACATCCTGCATTGCATTATCCAAAAACCTTCCACATATTTTATATGCCGTCATCCTGCACATGTCAAATAAATCATTTTGTTCTGATCCGATAGACATGATACCGCACATTTTCTCCGATCACGTCCACCTCTTCTGTCCGGGTCTCGATACCCTGCACCATGTAATAGTCCGTAATCCAGTCGACTCCTCGTTCCGCCGCCTCCAAGTCAGACATGATCAAATACACATTTTTCCCTTCGCACAGTGCCTCTTCTGCGTCCTCGATCCCCGATCGCTGCAGCTTCTCATAATAGAGCGGGCTCTTACACATCCATCCGCCCATGATATCATAATTGGCATAACCGTTATCGGAACCGTCAAACATTCTGCGTGAGAACGACACAGTGGAATACACATCTTCAAAATAGAAATTCTCCTCATGCTCCCTGCAATAAGCGTCGATCTCATCCCTGTCGGTGTTGACCCACTCCCGCCGGTTCTGATCCTCCCGCACCGCAGTCAAATTGCCCGTCAGCGCTCCCGCCAGAATCAGCCCCGCCAGAACTGCCATCCCGCGTGCCACACCGTTCCCTGTCGCGGTGCTGCCGCGTACCGCACAGCTTGTATCGATCCGTCCTGTCGGCAGCCTGCGAACCAGCATTCCCGTCAACATGGCAAATTCCGCAAGATATAGGGAATGCGTAATCCGCACAGGGTCACGCCCTCTCATAAGAATAAACATCCAGAGCCCACTGCGCACTGCGATCAACAATATAAGCTGCCACGCAAAGTCATATCGTAGAAGCACTCCCTGTTCTGCTGGCTTTGAATACAACCTGTTGTCCTGCTCTCCAGACCCAGCCCGGTTTACACTTGCATCCTGCTCGCTCCCATCCTGTATGCCGGTGCGCCGCGCTTCACGAAAGCCTGCCAGAAATACCGCCGCATACGCCCAGAGCACCATCACATTATAAGGCGCATCCCCACTGTGAAAAGTCCGATACCGATAAAGAACGAACTTTTCACGAAAAATTTTACTCCAATCCTTCGACGCACCGATCGCATGCACGGCATAATCCGCCAGCCTCGTCATAAGTTCCGTATCGATCGCCTCGTCCAGTCCAAAATTATAATTATTCAGTAAAGTCTGCTGATACGGCGCCACGCCTAGATCCGTAAGCTCCCCGCTGTAGTTCTCATCGGTAATCAACTCAGGATAGAAGTCATAGACCGTCGTCCGGGCATCGAAGAAATCCCTGAAATCTTTCCACTGCGCACTGCCGTATGCCACTTCATCCGCCGCAAAGGACAAGAACATTCCGACTAATATCATGCCCAGCACACCACCGTATTTCCACAGATTCTTTTTAAAAAATATCTTCTCTTCCCCCACGAGACGGCACAGTCCCGCCAGACAGATCAAGGGAAACGTGAGAAGCAGCATTTCCGACCGGAGTTGGTATGCCGCCACCACAAGAATAACGGATGGAATATTTTTTACAATAAATTGTCGTGTGCCCAGTCCGTCCGGTGTCGTCAGAAATAAAAAAACTGCTGCCGCCGAAAGCAACGCACAGGTTATCGTATACTGTATGCTGATAAGATGTGGCAGACATATTCCCCACATACATAAGGACAGTCCTAACAGCAGCAGAAATCTTCTGTATACGCTGCCAAATAACTCGCACAGCCTTACACCAATCAGGTAAAAGCTGCCGAATTGACACAGACACAGAAACAGTCCGTACCACGGTACGCTTCTGCATAATCGGTAACACAGGGCGATTAATGCCCCCAGCGGATACAATGTCTGCATGTTATGTCCGTCAGGCGTTCCGCCGTATACGCCCGACATAATGTCATGCATCATCGTGTCGTCATTTAAGTCATAATAGAAATCAAAACAGATTCCCATCAAAACCACGTTGATCACTATGAAAATCAGCGCCGGTATGCAGTTCTCATTGCTTTTTATTCTTTTACCATATTCCATGAACTACATGCCCTCAATCATAGTTTTCCTGCATAAAAAATCGAACCACACTCGATTGCGAAATTTGCTTATGAGATGCTGCGCATATCCGTAAAACCGTGCATA
Source organism: Lachnospiraceae bacterium (assembly GCA_014804355.1). Classification (GTDB taxonomy): domain Bacteria; phylum Bacillota; class Clostridia; order Lachnospirales; family Lachnospiraceae; genus UBA3282. The sequence continues at coordinate 53,438 of JAAUZY010000022.1, read as the reverse complement.
AATGAACAATTACCTATAATATAAAATATATTCTCTTAACGATAAAATGCCTTCACCTGATCCGCAATGTACTCTACCTCATCCGCCGTCAGGTTATAGAACATGGGCAGACGCAGAAGTCTCTCGCTCTCCTTTGTCGTATACCGGTCTTCTCCGTGGAATCTGCCAAATTTCATCCCCGCAGGCGCCGAATGCAGAGGTACATAATGGAATACCGCCATGATCTCTTTCTCTTTCAGGAAGTTGATCAGCTCAGCTCTCTCTTCCATATCCTTCGTCTTAATATAAAACATATGCCCGTTGTGAGTGCAGTACTCCGGCACATAAGGCAGTTCGATCTTCCCCGCTTCCGCAAGAGGTGTAAGAAGCTCTCTATACTGATTCCACCTGTCTATCCTCGCCTGCGTGATCTCATCTGCCAGCTCCAGCTGTGCATACAGATAGGCGGCATTCATGTCGCTTGGCAGATAGGAAGACCCGTAATTCTGCCACCGATACTTGTCCACCTGGCCGCGGTAAAATTTACTGCGGTCCGTACCTTTCTCCCGATAGATCTCCGCAGTCTCAATATATTGTTCATCCCGTATGAGCAGCGCGCCGCCTTCACCCATACTGAAATTCTTCGTCTCATGAAAGCTGAAACAGCCGAATTCTCCGAAAGTTCCCAAAGGTCTCCCCTTATAAGATGCCATGATTCCCTGCGCCGCGTCTTCGATCACCATCAGATTATGCCGCTTCGCAATATCCATGATCGTATCCATCTCACAGCCCACACCCGCATAGTGCACCGGTGCAATGGCCCTGGTCCGTTCCGTAATGGCCTCCTCAATCAGTTTCTCATCTATATTCATGGTATCCGGTCTGACATCCACAAATACCGCCGTAGCCCCGCGTAGCACAAACGCATCCGCTGTGGACACGAATGTATAGGAAGGCATGATCACCTCATCACCCGGCTTAATATCCGCGAGCAGCGCCGCCAGTTCCGTAGCATGGGTACACGATGTGGTGAGCAGACATTTCGCCGTGCCGGTCTGACGTTCGATCCATTCACTGCATTTTTTGGTAAAAGGGCCATCTCCGCAGATCTTCTGATTCCCGATGGCTTCCCTCATATATTCGATTTCATTTCCCGTATAAGGAGGTACGTTAAAATTAATCATATCTATGTTCCTCTCTATTTACTGCCGTAAAAAAACCCGCTTATAAGCAGCAAATTTACAATTTCCTTTGCAGATAAACCATATCGACAAGCTGTACACCACACTCATAAATCGGATGATCGTAATGATCAATAAAAAAGTCTTTTACAATATGCGAACGGGTAAATCCGCATTTCTCATAGAACGGAATCGTTAAAGGACTGTCGCCCGTACCGACCTGCAAAACAGTGTACCGTCCCGAATACTTCTCTATGATAAAATCGATCAACATTTTCCCATAACCTTTTCCCTGATGATCCGGATCAGTAGCAATATTCTTTATTTCCAAAACTCCGCCTGACTCGTCGGTAACAACACATTCAACTTTTACCCCGTTATCATCAAGAATATACATCGTTCCCTTTTCAAGATAGCGGTCTATCATCTCCTCCTGCTCATCGGCAAGAAGAAGTAAATCTATATATTTTTTCCTGTTTGCTGTCACTTCAGTAATTTTCATAAATACAATTTCCTGCTGGTTACTGTTACGCCATAATCCAATACCCAGCGCAGATGGAAGTGAATATCTTAAGGAGCCCCATAAAAAAAGTAAATTTCTTCGAAATTAACTTTGGTCAGCGCTTAACGAGGTTATGAGTTGCCCCGCAACTCACGAGTTTAGCGTCTGCTACGCTTTTTACGGAGCGAAAGTGCGGCTCCGTAGATATTAGCTCCCATCTGCGCGAACGTTTTAGATAAACCGTAAATAGTATACCACACTCTTATCTTCCTGTCACATACACTACATATCGTGCGTTACTGAATCCCTCCTGATAGGAGTGATCTTTCATATACTCACCTAAAATCTGCAATTTTTCATCCTGATCCAGCTTTTCCTTCTCTACCCCGAACCAGTTCATGCCGTCGGCATCCTCATTCAGATATGCGGCTATAGAAGAAGACACGATTACAACCGGCTGTGTCCCCAGCTGTTCCATGTCCCGCTCATATTCCACCATGCGGTAGGAATCCAGATCGGGCCAGAAAGTGGATAGCGCCGAGGGCATATCCAGAAAATACCCCAAACCCGGAACCTCTCCGTACAGAATCACTTCCCTGCCGGTAAGCTGTGCCTGCTGCGCATACTCCGCCAGTTCTTCCAGACACGCCGCATTGTCCTGATTCGTGTAGATTCCCGCCACCTTGTCAGGCACCGTCAGCATTGTGTCACGCGCCTCGCCGTTTCTTCCGTCCTGAAAAGAAAAACTCAGGTGAAAACCCACACTCTGAATCAGAATAAACACCACAAGCAGTACAAGAGGCATTCCTGCCACAACAGTTAACTGCCCGTACCATACCCACAACACAAACGGCAAGACAATAAACAGATTATTGATAATCGGATACAACTGATTGTTACCGCCAAGCGGCGTTATCAGTATCTGTACAAGCACCAACACCGCCAGAATCTTCTGCTCCGCTTTAACACTTTTCCTACACAGACAATATGCCGCTGTAAAAACTGCTATCAAGAGAAACAGCACTGCCGGATAATATATGCTGCCGAAATCATAATACAGAAAATTGAATACCCCTTTGCCCCAATAGAAGCGCAACAGCACCAGCAGTAGCGCCGCATAGACAAATCCGCACAATCCCGCTATGCCCTTTTTCCCCGGAAATAATCTTCGTTGCAGCATAAAGAGCAGCCAGCCGCCCGCCATGCAGATTCCTGCAAATACCATCCAGAAAAGACCTATTTTATAATCGCTAAACATCCCCGTCAGCATGGCCGACGGTTTATAATCCGTAGCTTTCTCCGTCATGGCAAACATCGTATGAATCATGGCGGGATAAGCGCCTGCACCGTACTTAATGCATATTGCCGCGAGAGGCACACCGAATCCGGCAACGTACCCCGCAATGCACCACAGCGTATCACGAATCGCCTGCTGCCACTTCCGTCCGCAGACCGCCGTGCCATACCACACCGCCACGATAAACGACGCCTGTACCACGTTTGGCATACGCACCCCTACATTGGCTCCCAGACATACTCCCGCCGCCACATAATATCTCCGGTCTTCTTTCAGAATACCGCGGTAGAGAAGAAGTATCCCCACTGTCATAAACAGATAAGTCAAATAATTATATAAAATCGTAGATGGACACCAACACAGTCCCAACGCGATGATCTCACCCACAAACACAAGCGGCATCGGAATCTGCCCCGCAGACCTGTCACTTCTGCAGAATGCTTCATATACTGCCAGCGCAGTCATCGACTGTATAAGCGACGTGTAGAAATACATCCCCATCAGCTTATCGCCGAAAGGCAGATGCATAAACAGGTTTCCCACCACGTTTGCAAGGAATGTCGCCACCATCCAAGTACCGTTCATAGAAGAAAAATACTGGAAATTCGACAGACTGTATGTGGTGTCCGCCATATCAATTCCCAGCCGAATCCGAAGCAGCGGATAGAGCACAAGAATGAAGGGAAATACAATACGCTCTATGAAGTTTTGACATCTGCCATACTCGGCGGTCACACTCTTCATTTACTCCACACTTTCCTGTTGCAATTTATAACATGCAATTCATAGTTTTCTCTACCATACAACATCAAAAAATTTATATCAGACGCGTCAGGCTTGCCCATTTTCAGACCGCCCGAACAAAACTTTTACTCCACGGAAAATCCACGCTCTCACCCAATCGACTACCGTACCGGCTGCATAGACGATCGCCACACAACCGATCATATGCGGAATAAACTTCCAGTTTCCCCACACCGCATCCACACCCAGCCAATGCATCCACCGATACCGAACCAGTATATGCTCATGCAACAGATACACCCCGAAGGTATAGGGCGCAAGATGTCTGATCACCTCAACTGCCTTGCCTTCCCACGGCTTCATATCCTTAAACAGCATAAACAGTCCGATCGAACTAAGCAGACACAAAATATGATTGTATGTGTCCGGCATATCCATATAGTAAGCAAACGGCGGCAGGACTTCCGCCAAGATACCGGATACCACCATAAGCACAAAGATCCCCATACTCGTACCGACATAAAGAATCGCCGCATTCCGCTTCTTCTCCAATTTCGGGAGACCATACAGACGTATATATGCCGCAACCAGAAACAGGAACAGGAACCAGCCATAGTCATAACCGTAACGATCCGTAGCCAGCGACGCAGGCAACACAGACTTCCACACACAGAAATAAAGTGCCATGACACCGATAATCATCTGCAGCGTCCTGCGTTCCACCGCTTTCACGCCCGCCGCCAGAAGCGGTGCGAACAGATACATAATCAGATATGCCGTGGCGAACCAGTAGTGCTCTGTCTCAATCGGCAGCACATAATTCAGCCAGTCGTAGACAGAAAGCTCATCCGCCGCAACCACGCCGGCACAGATCAANTACGANCGGTATCAGCAGAGAATAAAAAAGAACCTGTGCTACCAAAGACACCACACGCTCCAATTTCCATGCAGACTCCACAAGAAAATATCCNCTGAGCAGCACATAGCAGTTCACCGCNACAATGCAGAAAGCCTCTATAAGCTGCGCAGTATAATTCACTGCNGAATGTTCCTGCGTATATAACAGNACCAATTCGCTTTTATTCAGATAATGAAGGACGATAANCATAAGCATCGCCACAATACGCANCAGCTCAAAATTCGCCTGTCGTTTTCCCTGCATAGACTTCTCCTCTATTCTTACCANTCACTTCTTCTCTTTAAAGATCCATAATTTACTGAGAAAATAGTTGGCCACAATCACNAGCACCTGACATACAAACTTAGAGATANACTCATTCAGNTGNGCACAGTCCACCATCAGGAACATAAGNGCCACTTCCAAAAGCTCCGTCGCAACTCTGGCNCCGATAAAAGAANCAAACTCTTCGAACAGNGCCTTCACATCTTTATTCTTACTCTTAAAGACAAAAGTACGGTTTGTCCANTACGCAAACACNACNGTCAGCGCCCATGACAGCACCGTGGCAACCAGATAATGCAGACTGAGCACTTTTGAAAACAGATAGTAGAGCACATAATTAAGCACAAAAGCAAGGAATCCGAAAATCAGNTAATTGATCCCNTCCTCATATTTCTTATACATACCCCATCCNAAATCCCAAAGTTTTTTCATAATTTTCTCCATTTCTGCATTGTTTTCTTATTCTGTTCCGCTCTGTTTCTCATTGCNATNTCAGAAAATCCATGCNGNACACTTCTTGCCNCNGCAGTCGCATCGNCATGGTTTTAGTGCGTTTTCCTGTTTTCTTCTATGACCGCCTTGCCGTTCGCCACCCGNTAGACCATGTCGCANTTCTCGATGGTCTGCAGTCTGTGGGCAATGATNATCAGNGTCTTGCGCCCATGCAGTCTGTTAATGGAATCCATAATGGCAGCCTCCGTCTCATTGTCAAGCGCAGACGTGGCCTCGTCTAACACCAGCACCTCCGGATCTTCAAAAAGNGCTCTGGCGATACCGATCCTCTGCCTCTGTCCGCCCGACAGACGNATGCCCCGCTCACCGATGCTCGTATCCAGTCCCTCCGGAAGCCCTCGCACAAANTCGTCAAGCTGTGCNTCCNTNAGCGCCTCCCANACNTTANTGTCATCTATGTCCTCATCCGGACAGCCGAATGCCACATTNTTACGGATCGTAGAATCGATCATAAAGATCGTCTGCGGAATGTANCCGATATTCTTAAGCCANGATGCATAATGGTCTCTCACTTCCACACCGTCNGCGAGNATACTGCCATTCTCGATCTCNAGNAGCCCTAGCAGAATATCCACCACNGTAGTCTTACCGGCACCGGAAGTNCCCACGATTCCCACCGATTTACCGACAGGTATGGTCATNTCGGCATGATCGAAAATCAGCACATCCGTGTTGGGNTACTTATAGGTGATATCTTTCAATACGATNTCNTTCCTGATCGCAAGTTTCTCCACATCGACTTTATTCCGGTATGTTTCTTCCCCATAGTCGATATTNTCGTCCCGTATCTCCTCCTGCANNTTATCNCTCACACCCATGAAGAACGGTTCAAAATAGGAGATCGANGTCAGNTGATTNTTGATTCTGTTCGCNCACGGAATCANACGCATNGCCACCACCGCTAACAACCCGATCTGCGGTAAGATATCTGTCGCCTCGGTTCCTCCGATNATCTGTATCATCAGATACAGCACCATACTCGCAATCGCCATCGTCTCGATTAGGAGCCTGGGCGTCGCATTATAGAGATTGTATCGCTGTACCGCACTGACATATCCGGCTCCGCATTTGGAGTATTCATTGATAAAATAATTCTCTTTGCAGGCGATCTTGATCTCCTTGATTCCCATAACCGACTGCTCGATCCATTTATACAGTCCGCTGTAAAATTCCTGGTTCTCTTCNCCCGCCTTCCTCATAATCGGNTTCAAAATACACTTAATGACAAGCAGGGCAACCACCAAAAGAACTGTCACTATTATGCTCATCCAGACATCCGTCACCAGACTGACNATNGCCAGGCAGACGAAGACGATGCTCTCGCTGATCAGCTGCAGCAGCGATAAGATCAGCCCGTACATGTTGTTCACGTCCGATGTGATATTCCGCTGGATCACCGCGGTATCTGCATTCAGGTAATATTCATAGGGGCGCTCCATGAAATTGATCATCATCCTTCTGGATGTGGCAAACTGATTCGTGTAGACGAAGCGGAGCTGAATCTTCTGCTGGATGAACAGAAATATATTCTTAATAACAAATATCANGATCAGTCCGCCCATAACGATAATCGTCAGATCCCTGCTGCTGTCCGTATGGAAAATCCGGCAGATGACCTGCAGATACACATGATTCTCTATCGCATTTTCCTCCAATACGATATTCATGACCGGATAGATCATGGAAACGCCCAGCGTCTCTAAGACCGCCCCGATCAGCATGAGAAAAACAAGCAACACCATTTTCTGCTTCTGCTGCTTGTCCAATAAGACCATCAGTTTTCTGTATATTTTCATCATAACTGCCGTATGCCCTTTCCAAAACCCAAGCGCTTGACTGCCAAAACATAAAATATCATTATATTTTAACACAGGAAGCAGAGAAATTGCAAATATAGGATTTGTGAGGCGGGCTNCGGTATGTTATAATTTCAATGCCGCCAATATCGGCAAACGGAAACTACGAAAGGAATATCGCTATGTTTGATCAATCGCTTATACTTACAGTAGATATGTACGGATGCCNTAACCGGTGCAGGCACTGCTGGATCGGTCATATGCCGAACAAACAGATGGATGCGGGTGCAGATACATGGATCATTGATTACTTTAAGCCGTTTTTCAATAAAATTGCTTACTATAGCTGGTTAAGAGAACCAGATTTTTGCAATGATTACAGAGAACGCTGGAACAAAGATATTCAGCTCTCTGTCAATGCAAAACCTGAGCGATTTGAATTAGCAAGCTTTTGGCGTCTGGTACGAGANCCTGATTATGTGCTTTTCTTAAAAGAAGTCGGTGTGAAAAGAGTCCAGCTTACATTTTTCGGAATGGAAGAAATGACCGATCGCTATGTCGGACGAAAAGGCGCGTTTCAGGAACTGTTAAAAGCCACCGATCTTCTCACTGCCAACCAAATTGCGCCAAGATGGCAGGCGTTTATTAATGAGGATAATAAGGACCAGATGATTCAATTAATGAATCTGTCCGACACTTTGCAACTGGAGCAAAAATGCACCNCATTCGGAGAAAACTTTGAGTTCTTTGTTCATTCCGGAAGCTGTGATGGTGAAAACCGCAAGCTGTATAATATCCGAATTGAAAAAGATCATATCCCGGAACAAATTATACCATACTATTTAAACTATCATAAGGCACTCACAGAACATGAATGCTACGAACTACTCAAAGAGGATACATCTCATATGATATATCATAATGAAGAACAAATTGTGCTATATGTGTCCAACACTTATGATGTGTATTTCAACTTTACGCACATGACAGAGGCGTGGAAAATCGGTAATCTGAAGAATACCAAGCCGGAAGAAATGATCAGAAAAATTACGGAAGAGGATACACCTGCCTTAAATGCCGCAAAATCCGTAACGGTCAAAGAGCTTGTTGAAAGATACGGAAATATTCATTCTCAAAGAGTATTTTTTATAGATGATTACAAAGCTTATCTGCTGAACTGCTATATAGAAGAATTAGGATCATCTTAAATAAAATAGCATTGACAAAACGTTGAATTAATTGTAGTATCTTAAAAAANAAATAAAAGCGATGAAGAGAGATAGTAAATATTTTGAATCTCACAGAGAGAAGTTGTCCGGTGGAAAACTTCAGAGGATAAATATTGAACCGGTCTCGGAGCTGTGTACCGATTTATAGACAGTAGGCTGCACTGGGAGCGCCCATTACAGCGTCAGAGTATCGAAGTAATTCCGTACTTGCAGAGGTCTGTATTGTGAAATACAGATGAACTAAGGTGGTATCACGAAGCTTGGAGCTATCGTCCTTAAATATAATTTAAGGAGGGTAGCTTTTTTATTATATAAAATTCGTATTTGGAGATAAAATACATGGATTGTTCTATAAGAAAACAAAGAATTGAAGATAAAATTACGGAGGGATTTCAATGAAAAACTATGTCGTAGAAAGTTATGAAAATTATAAGGAAGAAGACAGACTCACAACAAATAATGCAAGAAGAATAGAGTTTGTAAATACGGCTAAAGTGCTGGACGAACATATACAAAAGAACAGCAAAATACTTGATTGTGCTGCAGGAACCGGGGTATATGCCTTCTATTTTGCAGGGAAGGGACATGATGTTACCGCAACCGATATCACACCACGGCACATTGATATTATTAATCAAAATTTGGCTGATAAACAATACAGCATGAAAACCGCCGTTTTAGATGCTACGGATCTGTCTGTTTTTGCTGACGAGTCCTTCGACGTTGTGTTGAATATGGGACCTTTTTATCATTTAATATCCAAANAGCAGCGAAACAGATGCATGGATGAATGTATCAGAGTGCTAAAAAAGAACGGTATTTTGGTGACTGCGTATATTCCCAGATTTTATATTTTCCAGTATGTTGCCATGAGCAATCGCAAATATATAGACAGCCCTTTGGCAAAACAACTGATCGAAACAGGCGTGTTAAAGCACTCTGATGAAAAGTGTTTTTGGACGGACACCTATTATTCATCCAAGGAAGAAATGGAGCAATTATATTTGAGTAAAAACCTTAAAATAATTGATCATTTTGCACAGGACGGCATGGCTCCTCTGCTGTCGCAGCAAGTCGATCAATGGAACGAATCAGAATTTGATGTCTGGTGCCGATATCACTACAGCGTATGCCGCGAGCAGTCTATACTAGGCGCGAGTAACCATGTGATTATTATCGGGGAAAAATAGTTTTTTCCNAAAAGAGGNGACNCTCNTTATATCATCTCATTCTGCCGATGGACTTCCGGGGGTTCATATTTATCCAGAAAATCTTCGCCCAGGAAAAGCACTTCCTCCGCGAATTTGATCCCNTTCGGCACGGTAGCCACCGACACCACTCTTCTNAACTTAAGATCCGGTATGAAGTTCAGAATNTCCATCGGAAACATTGNNTTCANAACGATATACTCNGAAAANTCTTTTCGGTAATCCAACACATCACGGGGGTGAGGTTTGATCAGAACCTGCCCCTTTTTGCCGTCAACNGACTCCNTACTCCTCGATCACATCCGCAAAAAGCCTTCTCCGAACNTCCAGTGCACAAAGCGGCTCNGTCAGCACCANCACCTTATCTTCNGCCCCCTGNTTAAGCTGCNCAAGAAGNNCGTCCATATCTTCGATAAACAAGCGGATCAANAGATCCTTGTCCTCTGCCGTCAGGCGGTCCACCAATCCAGCGCGCGGCACTTCAATATATTTCTTACAAGGATAAGGNACCACGCTTAAGTCGTTGATCTCCATATCCAGACAATATTTGCCGTANCCNTTCTGGATNAAAATCAGATTACGCGCCGCCATCCANGCCTTTAATTCGAAATGNCCNCGATTGTCATACCGGGCNGTATCGTAATACTGAATGCANTTAAGACCGTCCTCNANNGCATGGTAATGTATCTTCTCATAGCTTAAATAATAGCCGATGGGATCGGAATCGCAGAATACATAGATATCCTGNTATTGCCTGAAATCAANCGGCACATAAGCTTTCTCCAGTCTGCCGAACATCTTNGTATANTTGATACGTGCGAGCATGTTGAGCACCAGATTGCCCCTGTCCGTGTGATATTTCTGTAACTCAGGGAAAAATACNTCNTCCTTCTCGTCAAACATCACNACTTCNTCNAACAGACCGCAGGCTTCGGCNCGCTCTTTCAAATTCCCGAAATCATTGGACATAGTGCTCAGTACCAGCGTTGCCTTGCCCTGCTTCTCTTTCGGGAGCNCCAGCTCCTTCAGGCAGGTGACATATACGTGATAGTAAGTGTGACATACGTAAATTCTTTCTTTCGTCATAATCGGTCGTTCCTCATAATTATATATTTCTTAAAATCCGCCATCGTCATTCCACCTCNACCCGAACAAGCTCCATGGCCCTTCTCCCGATCTCCATCGCTTCCTCTGCGGTTGCTCCGACNGTGATGATATGTCCGAGCCTGTCATTGCTGGATTTGGTTCCGTGCACAGNCATCCCCTTCNTTCTTATANACCGNCACTTCCTCTACACCTTCCATCTGNGACAGTGCCGGATCGATNTCTATGCTCTTNATGACNCCTTCTTTTCCNTGTATAAAATGAATGGCNGANCCCTTCTGCCACTTACACGCAAGATCAACTTCTCCGCCCGTGGCAAGCAGCACAGAGGCACCCACCATATCCACTCCCGTGGAGAGGGGTACAAGCCGCGAAGTGATATAATCTCCACCCAGTCTCGCCGCCAGCTCCACGATCTTGGGCCCCTCGCTTGTCACCTTGATCTCGGTATGTGACGGACCGTTCTGCAGCCGTATGGCAGCAATCGCCTGAATCGCCACCTGTCTGATACGCTCCTGTGTCTCTTCATCCAGCCGGCTCGGTTCACTGTGAGCAATCTCCACGAAGTAGGGCGGCGGCGTGATAAATTTATCGGTGATCGTCAGAATCGTCGTCTCCCCGTCCACGTTCATCGCCTCTACACTCACTTCGGGACCGGACATGAATTCCTCCACCATGACTATTCCGTTTCTGGAATTTGCTTTGCTGTATTCATAAGTCTGCTTCAGCTCTTCCCCGCTCCGCTTCCTGCCGTCGTCAAGCGCCACCACACCGCGGCTGCCCGCATTGTCTGCGGGCTTGACAATACATCCGCTCTGCAGCTTCTCCACCGCCGCCTGAAACTCCTCAAAATTCTGCACCACATAATAAGCCGGAATCGGAACATGGTTTTCTTCCAAACGTTTCCGCATATGGCTCTTGATCGTGGCGCACAGCGAATCCTCATAGGACAGGTCAGGTTTCTTGCCCAGCTTCTCGTTGACGTAAGCCGCCGTTCTCACCGGTCCGTCACTGGTGGACGTAATAACTACATCCGGCTTATAGATCAGCGCCTGACGGTACACTTCCTCCTGATCCAGCGTGCTGACCACCAGCTTCACATCAGCCAGCGCAAAACCCACCGCTTTCTCATTATAATCCACGAGAATAATCTGATATCCCAACTCTTTCGCCTTGCGGATCGCAGGAACCTGCAGTTCGCTGGCACCTAAGATCATCATTTTTTTCTGCTTTGTTATTTCCACCGTGTCACCATTTCTTTCTGCTTTGCCATTTCCACCGTGCCACTGTTTTCTTCTGCTTTGTTATTTCACATGATATACTTCCAGTCCATAGGCGTCCCCTTCGCAATATCCGTTTTTGCTTTCTGTCCCAGCACCTTGTCGTAATACATCGGGTGCATACCGAAAGCCGGACGTATGGAGCGCACGTTGTCTTCCGTAAAAGTCTCCCCGGCCTTAATATCCTGTACTGCAAACAAAGACCGGCTGTCTTCCCTGCTGCGCTTCTGTTTCTCTGTTAACTCATAAGTCACCCTGCCCACCGCCTTTTCCGCGATGCGGATCTCCTCTACCATCTGCTTAAACTCTGCCGGTTCCATGGAAAAAGCCGCATCCGGTCCGCCATCCGCACGGGCAAGCGTAAGATGTTTCTCCACCATTTTTGCTCCGAGTGCCACGCCTGCAACCGCAGCCGCACACCCCATACTGTGATCAGATAAGCCCGCAATGCAGTCGAAAATCTGCGCCATGTTCGGAATGACGCTAAGGTTCATATCCTCGTAGGGTGAAGGATAAGTGGACGTGCACTTTAACAGGATAACCTGCTCGTTACCTTCCTCTCTGCACGCATACAGCGCCCGCTCGATATCTTCCAGATAAGCGATGCCCGTTGCGATAATCACAGGCTTTCCGATTCTCGCAATCTTACGAAGCAGCGGAATGTCATTGATCTCGAAGGACGCCACCTTATACGCCGGCATGTCCATCTCCTGCATAAAATCCACCGCCGTCGCATCGAAAGGAGAGGAAAAGCACTCCATCCCCAGCTCCTCTGCTAACTTCTTCAGTTTCGGCTGCCACTCCCACGGAGTGTAAGCCGTCTCGTACAGTTTATGAAGCGTCGTACCGTCCCAAATCGTCCCCTGTGTGATCTGGAAATACTCGTTATCACAATCGATCGTGATAGTATCTGACGTATAAGTCTGCAGCTTGACCGCATCCGCGCCCGCATCCGCCGCGGCGCGTATAATTGCCTCTGCCCTGCTGTAATCCTGCAGATGATTTGCCGATACCTCCGCTACAATATATGTTTTCTCGCCCTCACCGACATACCGGTTCCCGATCCTGATTTTCTTTTCCATACTAATATTTATACCTTCCTCTCAGCCTGCGAATTTGTAGCCGCAAGGCACAAATTTGCGATTGAAAAATCTCTGATTTTTCAATCTATTCCCTCTCCCATCATCTGATACTTCATTTCCGCCAGCTTCCAGTCCGTCAAATTGTCAATATCCTGTACTTCCGTCTCCGGCACAACGATCGGCACATATCCGTCAGGCAGGTCGCCGCGGCACGCCATATACCGTTTCGTATGATAGAAATAGAACTGACCGCAATCATGATATACCGTCTCCAGATCCTGCGAACGCTTCATGGCATTTTCCGGATAACAGTATTCCAGTCTGCCTTCCCTCACTGCCATACCCCGTTGAGGTGGAAAAGAAAACGGCACCACCGGCATAACGCCCGATGCGTCTTCCTGCACTAAGACCCTGAACGCCTCCTTAAGTTTCTCCGCAGTGACAAACGGCGCTGTCGGATAGATACACGCCATATAGTCAAAAGTCCTGCCTCGTTTCTCATACTCAGCAAGCACCTCCATCAGGACATCATCCGTAGTGGCAAAGTCGTCAGCCGTAGCGCTGCTTCGCATAAAAGGAACGTTTGCACCCGCGCTTCTCGCAATCTGCGCGATCTCTTCATCGTCAGTGGATACCATGACTTCCTCAAATAGTCCCGATGACAGCGCCGACTCTATAGAATAGCACAGGATGGGTTTCCCCAGAAAATCTTTTTTATTCTTATTTGGTATTCTTTTACTGCCGCCGCGTGCAGTTATGATTGCTATAGCGTTCATGCTTATACCATGCCTTTCTTTTTTCTGTGTTATAACCGCAATATCTCTGCCGCGATTCGCTGCGCGCCGTTTCCGTCCGTCACCTCATGCAGTTTCCGCTTCATTGCCTCCCGCATATCTCCGTCTTCCAGAAGCTTCCGCAACTGCCCGCATATTTTCTCAAGACACCCATCACGGTCAGTCCGTATATCTCCCGCATAGAGCATTCGCCCGTCCTGCGCGAAGAATTCATGATCGTACTGTTGATTGTCCGCACTGACGAAGAAAACCGTCGGCACCTGCATGGCGCTCAACTCAAACAACATCGTACCTGCCGCAGACACCGCCGCCGTGCACCTACTCATCAGCTGCGCCATATGCTCTACCCGCTCATGCAGACAGATATTCGGATTTCCCTCAGCCAGCCTCCGCAGTTCTTCCGCATTGCGGTTAAACCCTCCGACCACTACATGAAAAACAGCCCGCTGCAATGTCTCGTTCTTCATAGCTGTGCGTAGGATTCCCGCCATTGCATTGTACATATCACCGCCGCCCGAACTCAACAAAACATGCGATGCTTCGTCAGAATCCTGTGGTATTTCGCCAAACTCCTCCCGAAGTGGCACATAAGCTGTGCCGAGTAACAGTTTTGCTTTATCCGCATATGCGCTCTTATACGGGAACCGCACATGATAGGCGTTGTAGTTGATAATCATATCAACCGGATATATTTCCTCAAAACAGTCGTCTATATAAATCAGTTTACACAGATCATGCAAACCTTCAAAATATTTCCCCGTCACCTGATAGGAATCTATCAGCAGCTTGTCACAGCCCGCCCGCTCCAGTTCCTTGCGAAGCAGAGGTATCTCCTGCTCCATGTCATCCCATTTCGAATGCAGACAGACATATTGCAAACCGCTCTGTTCCAACATCTCACTAGCATATTCATCTGCCGTATAGAAGATAACCCGGCTGCCCGCCTGCATCAACTTTCTCGCAATCGTTATACACCGCATGACATGTCCCGTGGCGACGGTGTCGTTAGCATCCACACGTATTCCAATCAGTTGCTGCTCCCCACGCCGCTTGCTTTCAATCCTCTTCCCAGTGTCAGAACTCTGCTCACACTCTGCCTGTCCCTCGACACCTGTGCTCTTCAACTTCTCTATCCATCTACCGTCCTTCGCATTTTTTCCGTTCTTCTCCGCCTCATACTGATCCAGAACCTCTACCACGCGATTCATTTCCCGTGTTCCGTATCGCTGGTCTATAGGCAGCGCCAGTATATGCTCGTAGATATAGCGTTCTTCCTGCGACAAGACATCTTTATTTTCTGTCCCTACCGGCCACAACGTCGGTGCATACACACCTCGAAGAGCCAGATATTTCTGCAGATCATCTCTATTCTCCGCATAAACCGGATAGTATAACGGTGCCGCCTCCCACACACTCCCGCCGCCTGATTCGTCTCCTGAAGTGCTCACCGTTTCCTCATCAGTACACTCCCTGTCGAAAACCGGAACAATCTGCGTTCTTCCGCCTAAATGTTCATGCAAAAATCTACTATTCTCTTTGCGTCTGCTTTCGCATTCTTTTTCATTTATCCCCGATAAAATATATGCCGTATCCTCCGACATGGCGTTAATCCCCGTATGCTCGTCCAGCCAGCTCTCCGTCTCCCGATTCTTCCGCAGATATTCCGCCTTTAATGCCTGCCTCTTCTCATGCTCCATCTGCCCGTGCAGATACTCCCATTTATCCTGCAGCAGCCTTTCTTTCTTCCGCGTAAACTCCTCATTCAGCGCGAGCTCGTCCCCCGGAAGCTCTTCATCCGATGCCACAAATCCGCCATCGGGTACAGCGTACCATTTGCGCAGGCTCCCAACACAGTAGTCAGCCTCCATACCCGCATTTTCCAGATAATAAGACTGCGTTACATCCTCCATTATGCAGATGCCCTGCTTTCTCCATTCACGAAAGAAAGGCCGCGCGGATTTCCATGTATCCACTCCGTAATACGGATGAATGAAAATCAACGTCGGCCTGATCTGTCCGATCAGTTTATTCAGTTCTTCAACATCCGCTTCCAGTTTTCTGTCAAGATGATAAAAGTGCAACTCCCATCCTGCATGTTCAAAAGGGAAAAAGACCGAATCGCACATGTAAGCCGGAAGCAGGCAACGTTTTAAAGCAGCCGGGTGTTTCTGCTCAAAGCTTTTCAGCGCCAGCGCAATCGCCTCTCTTCCGGAGGCCGTATATCTGATATACTTTTTGCTGTACTTTTCTACTTGCCCCAGATTTAAACGTCCTGTTGATTCCGTCCGTGCGCCTCTTAAAAGACCGGGATCCAACTCATATATGCTGCCGATTTCCATATCCATCCATGCTCCCTGACACAATCGTGTTTTTCAAACGTCAGTGTCACTCCTGCTCTGCGCGTGCGACCGTACATCCTCTTCGTCCTGCAAAATACATTCTCCCGCAAAGTAAATTTATTCGCTTTTACGGGCTTTTCTCCATCTTCGGTATGCCCACAGCAGCTTATAGTACATCATGAAAAAAAGTGTGGAACGCTGCTGCATCCGTATCAACTTCTTCTCTTCTTCATGCGTCCGCTCCTGATAATACGGATTCTGCATAAAATCCGGAAACGTCCGCCGCATTTCCCGTCCCATCGCCCGCACAAACCCGTATTTCGTGCGGTTTACTCCTGCCATATAGGTAAAAAGTGTGTTGATATAAAATAAAAGCGTAAAACTATATTCCAGTTCCGGCTTATATGTCTCATAATAATCATGCCGATGCGCCTCTTCCAGCATTAAGCGTCCCGCCGCCATGCGGTCCTCACATCGCTTCGGCGAGATCGTGTGCACCGTGGATGTATCATGTTGATAATAATAGTACATCGGTTCCTCAATATACTCGAAGCGCTTCGCAAGCACGAGATAGGAATTGCCGAGCGCATTGTCTTCATAGAAAATATTTTCGGGAAACCAAAGCCCATTCTCCAGAATCATGGAACGCCTGAATATCTTCACCACAAGGCTGCCGCCGTCCAATATCAGACTGCGCCTCTTCTCTGTATCCAGAATGCCGCTCTGCTCTCTCTTATTATTCGGAACGATCTGACCGACCCGCATAGAATGTTCTTCCGTCAGACAGTAATCGCATCCTGCCAGATCTGCTCCCGTCTCTTCCGCTCTCTCAATCAGCTTCCGATACATGTCCGGCGTGATCCAGTCATCGCTGTCTATGAAGCCGATCCAATCGCCCTGCGCCATTTTCAGCCCGATGTTCTTCGCCCCGCCCTGATGTTTGTTCACTTCGGAATGAACCGCATATACCTTATCCGGAAACCGGCGTTCATACTCCTGCAAAATGGCATAAGAATTATCCGTGGAACAATCATCCACGGCTATGATCTCATAATCCTTCAACGTCTGATTGACGAGAGAATCCATACAGTATTCCAGTTTTTGATCTGATGCCATATTGTATACCGGCACGATAATGCTGAGTTTCATGTATTAATATTCTCACTCTGTCTGTATGATAATATTGCGGAAACGGCGACAACCTTTACATAGTCTCCGCTGTTTCCCACATGACTCTATTGTGCTGATTTTTCCCAAATATGTCAAGAGGAAGGAATCAGGTGTTTCTACAAAAATCCTATCTACACGCCTGCAGAAGGCGGTCATTTACGCTCCCAGAATTTCTGCCTGTTTCTTCTTGCTAAATCCGCCCAACACTAAGTTATATGATTTGTCCAGCAGATCTTTTAACAGATCATCCGGCACTTCGCCATCGGGTTTAATGGAGTTCCAGTGCATTTTATTCATATAATATCCCGGAACAATATCTGCATACTGCTGTCTTAAGAAATCCCCTTCATCCGGTTCGAGTTTCAGTGTTATATAATATGGCTCATCATTTTCGCCCAGGCAGACCGCAGCAAACATCTTGCCGCCGATCTGATAACGAATCCAGTTCCAGTCTTTTTGAAGATCTTTCGTAACGCCTGGTTTACTTAATAGAAATTCATCGATCCATGTATATCTCATATATGATTTCTCCTTCTATATCCTCCGCACCCGTCTGACATACTTGCTCTTGATACCGGATTTATATAATTGTGAAAGTGTAGATTATCTCATTTTCTTCTCCAGTATCTCAATCAGCGATAAATCCGCCGGCAGCCACTGTACATCATACAGCTCACTCTTCGTAAGCCATCTGGCGGCTTCTGCCTCCTTGAGAACAAGACTGCCTGAATTCACTTTTGCCAGGAAACAGTCCATCGAAAGGTGAAATGTCGGATAATCGTATTCAATGGTATGTATCAAACTGCCCACTTCAATATCGGTGTCTAACTCTTCCCGAATTTCCCTTATCAGTGCCTCTTCCGGTGATTCTCCTGCTTCAATCTTGCCACCCGGAAATTCCCATTGCCCCTTAAATTCTCCGTATCCTTTGGCTGTCGCAAAAATCTTCGACGGATTTTCTATATTGTCACAGATAATTGCCGCTACTACTCGTATTGTTTTCATACTGCATATACCATTCCACTATTGCCTGCTACAATGTGGCATATCTCTTATTTTTCTTCTAAAACAGTATCCAGTATTGTTTCTTCAACAACTTTTACACATTCATCAATATGCTTTTTGATATCATTACCCCAAAATCGGATTACAGTCCAACCTTCAAACAGCAATCGCTTGTTAATCTCTTTATCTCGCTCTCTGTTACGGGATATTTTTTTAATCCAGTACTCACTATTATTGCTTTTCTCTAATCTTGGTTTTAATACTTCCCAATCCTTCCCATGGAAAAACTCTCCATCACAGAATATTGCTATTTTATATTTTGTCAATACAATATCGGGACTTCCCGGAAGTTTTTTGTAATTCTTCCGATAACGATATCCCTTGTTCCATAAAGCTTTCCTCAACATCACTTCAATTTTAGTATCCTTCCCATGGATATTTTTCATATTTTTATGCCGTTGTTCCTTTGTTAAATCATCTGCCACCTAATCACCTCAGCTATGGATCCCTAATCAACTCTGCTATTTTTTCTCTATATCCGGCTCAAGCAAATCATTATCAAATTTCTCCCATTTATATTCCTCGTTGTTTTAGGAAGAAAACATGGCAAATTCTAATCTGATGCTCGTTATTCTCTTATAATGTATTTCTAAGTTGCACCATTTTTCTTCAAAGATTTATCAAGTACATTCGCTATTTTTTCAGCAATTGCTTTTGCCATAATTGGTGGAACCGCATTTCCAACTTGTTGATACTGCTTATCTTTCGTTCCACAAAAAACAAATGAATCAGGAAATGTCTGCAAACGTGCAGCCTCTCTAACACTAACTGCTCTATCTAACGTAGGATGTATCCACATTGATTTTCTTACATTTACAACAGTTCCACTAGGCTCATCATAATTCAGCCTCAAATAAATCGTATTCTGTGTTCTTTTAACATCCGTATATGTATTCGTCTTCAAAGAATCATCTAAGCAATGAAAGTTCTGCCCCTGTTTTAGTACTTTGAACCTTTCCATTGCAGTGTCAGTAGTTTTAGTAACAATGTGATTTCTCAAAACATTTGTATCTCTTAATTGATGCCCTAACTTTTTCATATTACTTAGTGCCGGTCGTTCAATCCCCTCATCTTCAGCAGGAGAATAAACCGGTTTGAACATTTCCAAGTCCTCAATAGCATCTCTGACTGTCCTATACTGATCCTCATCAAAACTGCCATTAGGCAATGCTATCTTTTTAGAAATACTTTTCTTTACTCCAACAATTATAAATCTCATCCTCTTTTGTGGAGCTCCATAGTCTGCAGCACATAAAACTTTACTATTTAATACATAGCCATAATCTTGTGACTGGAGAATACTTTCCAGATAATCATATACTGCATATGAATAAATATTTACAGCAATACCGCCATTATCTGTATATTGCTCTACAACTAAATCATTGTCAAATACCTCTTTCGCTTTTCCAAGCATTCTCTGAATCATAATTGACTGCTCTATATCCCCAACAATCATGTCTGCTGAAATTTCATTATTATAATATTTTCTGATCGTTCCAAATGCTTTACCACTTACATCGTCAATGAAATGATTAGATTTTTTTACTATATATTCATCAGCAATTTTTAATAATTTTGATTTGTGTTTGCCCAATGCCTTGATTAATTTCTCAGAATTCTTACAAACTTTGTAAATAACATTTAATAATAAATAATGTTCTTCCGGCCATAAATACATCTCAATTTTACTTTTGTCTTTTACAATATCGAGCGCATCCTCAAAAACAAATGTCTCATCTAATAATTGTAGTTCCGTTATTTTCTTTGGAATTTTATATTTCTCAACTATATTTTGATCTTTTCTATCTAAATAAAATCTATGCACCTCTGATTTTAACATACTGACATTTTCCATAACAAAAGCCTTAGGTTTTAGTTGAACAATAGCCTGTATGTATTGCTTAACGAGCATGTTATTTTGGCTTATTGCATGATTTTTTTGTCGATTTGCATTTGAAAATCCTTGGCATGGTGGTCCCCCAATCACAACATCTATTTCACCATAATTTCTCTTTATTTCATCGTAATTTGCCTTACATACATCTTCTTTAACGTCCACTTTGGGATGATTTAAACGATATGTTTCCTGCATACATGGATTATTTTCAAATGCAACCTTTATATCAAATTTTTGTGTTTGCATAAATCCCAAACTTAAACCACCTGCTCCGGCAAATAAATCAACAACTTTATACACTTTCCCTGCTCCTTTGTATTATATTTTAAACCCCTCTTCTATTGCTCTTTCCAACAAATCCAACAGTCTCTTACTTTGGAAAGCATTCGGAATCTTAGCTGGTATTTTGCAAGCAACCGCCAAAGCCGAAACATCGGTTGAAGAAACTAAATGTTTATTCACGGCAAATTCAGATAAACGTTTCCAATCATTAGATGAATATTTCACAACATCAACTTGGCTGTTTATATCATTTGTTATTCTTTGTTCCTTCTTCGCTGTTTTCTCAGCTGACCTTTCTTCATCCGTAGTGATCAAATAATTATAAATCTCTTTTGGCAACAGGTAGCTTATCCTCTTCACATCATCCCAGCACTCAGAACGCTTACACCACTGTGTTACGTTAATAACTTTTCTACTTGGATCAGTTATTTTTATAAATGTTCTTTCTGCTAAATCAATTAAAGTTTCAGATACAACATCCGGTACCTCTTGTTTATTCCATATATAAATTAAATCAAAATCCATTCCTATAAATTGCTCTTTTAGCAGCCTGTGGAACAATGCAATTGTATAATAAATTATATTTGCCCGGTAACCACCTTCATACCAATTTTGTTTTGGAATCTGTTTTTCTAACAGCTGAAACATTAATAATAAAGCGGCTGTAGATTGAAAATATCTTTCATTAAATTGCGTATCGTTCCTTTCCCATTCATCATTTATCCACTCTGCAAATGATGTGAAATTTGTTTGTGCACCTTTACTTACTATATGTGGATTTCCTTTCCATGTATTTTGCACCTTAGCCAAATCTGTTTTCTTTATAACCTTGCTTTTAGGGTGCTGTAGCTCAAACTGTTTCTTTTTAGCTGGTGTCAAGCGCATTTGTTCCTGCAAATACTGCCCTCTTGCCCTTTCATAAAACCATTTTGTTTCATACTGTGCCCCAGAACTTGCAGGCGCAAATAAATGTCTTGAAATTTGCTCCATTCTCCGATGAAAAGGGTGGGAAGCAAAGAAATCAGCATCGCTAACCTTGTTTTGACTGTTAGATGATCTGGAAATATTTCTAATTAACTCGTCAGACTCTTCTTGAGTTGTTTCATCTATTGCAGTCAATTTCATTTGCACATATATATTATCAAGCACCGCCTTATCCTTATATCTAGCATTTGATATCGAAGCAGTAGTTTGTCCACCATTTATAATTTGAAAGTCCCTTGCGGATTTTATAAATTTCCCTTGGCTAGTTGTTTCTATTTGAACATCCATAGCCGTTGCAGATATCCCATTATTAAAAGCAAAAAACATTTCTGGAGAATTCAAAATTGTTGCTCTAATTTTCTTATTTACAGCCACTTTAGTAGATAAAAAAGAGCGTACATTGCCCTCAAGCAATTTACTTCCATGTTTATCATAAATATCAGCCAAAACCGTCCCGGGAATAACACCCAAAAAACTACTATACTGTTCTGTGACAGCTGAGCTAGCTTCTAAACAAGGAATTCCGTTCTCGCAATATTCTGTAAAATCAATTTCGATAATTTGTCTTCCTTGCTCTGAACAACACACTCTAAATAATCGCTCTATATCCCATATTTGCCCCTCAACCGATATTCCGTTGTAATCTTCTATGTCAACAGTTTTTATTACGGAGCTCATATCTGCATCTGTAAAAATAAACAATCGATATTTTCTAATTTTATCTTTATTTGAACGAAGCATATCCACTAAATCTGAACATGGTGTACTGATTTCAATTTCCTCATAAAGATTTGTATTTATCGCAGTATCAATAAAATATCGTAATTGCTTAAATATACTCTTTGCATTTGTATTCGTCAGAGTTCGATTTTCATCAATCCCCACATAATCAGCTATAATAAGATTCATTGTATAATCAAATTCATCTAAAACATATCCATCAACACGATATTTACGAGTTCCCCTATGCCCTTTATAAAACGAAGGATAAAAATCCGGAATAACCTCTGTATCAACAAGATATTGTGCCATATTTTCTACAAAGGATGCACAAGAGCCTTCACCAGTAACTGAAGCCGCTGCTTTTGCACTTTCTAAAAATTCTTTTTTAAACTCTTGGGAATCCATAAATTATCTCCTTCTATACTTCTCTATTGCTGCTAAGGATAAATCATACTCGCACGATACAACTTCTACGCTTACATCATCCCCTGTTAACTTTGGGAAAGATTTATTTACTAAATATTCTCGCTCTTCAATCAATCGAAATTGATTATTATAATATTCTTTTTCGTGGCTTTTCCTATATCCATATTTATATAACTTTAATTCAAAACGGTCTAGGTATCTTGCATTATCCAATAATTTATCTCTGATTTTATTTACTATGCTTACAAGATTTACTCGGTTTTCTCCAGCAGTTGTACTTTCCAAAACGTAAATAACTAAATATCCATCATTTTCCTGTTTCAATTGTTGTAAAGAAGATATATGTACGGTTTTAGATGCTAATGAAATGCTTTTTACCTCTGTCCAATCTATTGAAAATACAAAATCTTGATCGCCGCCGTCAGGTCCAGTCCATGAATCAATTGTATCCTCTATGCCACGACTATTCATTATTTCTAACAAATATAATAATTCACCTAATAAGCCCTTTTGCCTTTGAAAAGACATTACACTTTTATTTTCATATTGTAATAATTTTTGCCAGGTCATATAACGATGAATGAGCGCATTAAGCGGTTGTTTTTCTGCGAAACTATATTCAATCATATCCCAGCATAATCTCAAAAACTCTTCTTCAAATTTAACATGTACCAATTGAAATTCTAAAATCCAAGAGGAATTTTTTAATTGTATATTTGCTACTTTAACTGCAAAAGATGATGGAATATTTTTTATTACACCGGTATTCATCACAACAAAACTTTTATAAGCGTTAATTGAATAGCCGATCTGCAAATCAAGCGGATGGTTAAGTCCCAACTTCAAAAAGCCATTTCCTACAGCTGGAATATTATCCCATTTTTCTTTCAAATCATTAAATATCATCGTCATCCTCGTCACTTATATCATCTACTGTAAAATAATTTTTTAATTCTGTCGTATTCACAACATAATTTGCACTTTTTTCAGATTTTCCTCCGGGAAATCCTAATCCTATTGCATAGAATAATTCTGGAAAACCACTTAATTCTTCATTCGTATTCTTCATCAAATGTATCAATGCTAATGGATGCCTTCCTTTAATAAGATATGTTTTATCTGTTGCCTTTCCGTTGGCCTCTTTTCTTAATTCTTTTATTTTATCTTCTTCTAATCCAATCTTTGTACACCCACCAGCTCCAACTCTTACATGCCTATCATTTACTCTTAGCATTTTATCAAATGTACTGTCACATGTTATTTTTCTCTTTTCTGGATGTATCTTTATTTCCTCTATCTCAGATAAAGCAAGTGGATATTCTGTTTCCACTGATCCCATCGGTATTGCCACATCCCACCTTTCTAATGAATCATCATTTTCTATAAAATCTGCGAGTGCAATCGATTGAAAATTTAAATTCCATGGATGTGATTTATATTCCTTAACCAAATCTATAATTTCCTTTTTAGGTACATCTTGCCAAATAAATGCCTTTGTATATTCATCATAATATCTGGTTATTCGCTCCATCTCATTAATAGATTTTATAAACCTTTCACACAAAGTATTATTATCAAGAATAATATCAACATTATTCCATAGTCTTGCTGTTTCTACCATTCTCCTTGATAATGTAATCGGAACATTTACTTTTGTTCCGCTTCGCATTTTATTTCTTGCAGTTACAATTAACGCACCCGGATCCTGCCTTACCTTTAATCCAAAATCCTCCGGTGTAAGATTCTGAGCCGCCATATTTCGTAGTTCTTTCTTTAACTCGTTGAACGCGTCTGTAATATATCCATACCACCCCACCGCATCTTCACCTATCCAGATTTTAAACAAATCATCATAATTATTTCTGTAGCCAAACCATCTGCCCATTTGCAATAACGTATCATACATCATTGTGTTTCTATAAAAATAGCTTACACATAATCCTTCAAGAGTAAGACCTCTTGACAAACTATTTCCGCCTACTGCAATCACGCGCATTCCAATATCTTTATAATTATAATAATCCAAACTTTTTGCTCCAGTTTTTTGATTAACCGAACGTACTTCTATTCTTCTTACAGCCTTAAACAAATATTCTTTAAGCAGAACATCCCAGGGCAAATTTGCAATGTCTTCCAGACTATATTTATCCCAAATATAATTAAGCATTCTAATATTATATATTTTCATCGCCTGTTCAAGTGGTAACTGAGAGAAATTCTCCAAATCCGATCTAAGTTGATTAACATACTCTTCGATTAACTCACTTGTCACAAGTTGCACCTTTGTATATCGACTAACATTAACCATCATCGAACGATGTTCATTTACATCATATCTGTAATCTGTTATTGCATTTATTAAACAAAAGTATCCTATTGCCTCATATAAAGACGGTGGCAGATCATACAATTCATCAGCCAACTCTTTTTTATGTTTAAACACAAAGTAGTCTTCTTGCTCTTTATTTTTTATTTCAATTATAGAAGAACTATATTCTCCTTCTGTTCTATCATTCCAATCATCTTCGCTTCCATTTCCAAAAATTTTATCAGCACCTATATATCTTTCTGGCGTTGGCAACAATGTCAAAAAATGTCTTGGAAATAAATCTTTTGCAGCTCCGTCTTCTGCCATTTGTGGATTAATAAATATATTGGCAAATGGAGTTGCTGTGATTCCCATATATGTTGTTTGTTTGAATGCCCTCAATATTTTATTTATTGCAGCGTTGATTGCAGTCGGGTCCATCTCTTCAGAATTTGTATTTACAGACGCATTGTCGGCCTCATCATCAATGAGTAACATCGGCAAATTCAAAACATCTTCATCCTTTGTCAACCACTTAAATAAATTATTAAGAACACTCTTATTCTTTTTCACTACAAATAAAGCAGTTCCCTTTAAATCATTCAAATTAAGACCATTTGATTTAATAACATTTGCATTAAAATCTGTTGATACAGATGTAAACCGTGTAATTCTTTTATCTGGAACAAACGGCGGTACTTTACCAACTCCAACCGGAATATTCCGCACTGAACTATCTGCCTTATTATCTAGTGTATATTTACTATCTAAACCTACAAATTCAGCATCCAAACGTTCTTGTGTTTGAATTCTAAGATTTTCCATCATGCCAGCTAAGACAATAATTACTCTATATCCAGCATCCGTTGCCTTATTACAAATTGCTGTATATGTTGCCGTTTTTCCTGATTGAACATCTCCCAAAAGCAATCCCCTTCTTTGAAAAGGCTCATCGCTCTGTGGATTACCAATATCATCCATAATATCTTCTGTTGTTTTATGTAATCTTTCTACTATAGGCTGACTCCATTTCTTTATACTTGAAAGATAATCTTTATATCTGTTCCAAAAGAATCCATCATTTTCACTCAATTTATACCATCCATATTGATGTGAACTATCCCTCTTTCGTAACGTATCCGCATAGCCTATACTATGTAAGATATTCTCGGGAAGACGCTTTTTAATACTTTCAAATTCATCATCAGAAACAGGATACATTGTCTTAAAAATTTCTCTCAATGATTCCGCCTCAGAATATATCTGGTCTACTGTAGGAAGCTTATTTGTGTACTTAGTTTCTATGATTTGTCTTATTTGGTTAAATATAATTTCCATATTTTTCGTCATTGTAATTTCCCCGCTTTCATCGCTTGATCTATCTCTGTAATAAAATTGCAGAATGGTTCGGTTTTCTTCAACGTTTCAAGCAAATTGTTATGAATGCTGCTATCTGCCGTTTTCAATATTTCTTGTAATGTTATAATAATTTCCTTGCTATTTTTAGCATTCTCATTTTCAATCTTCTCATCATTAGTCAAATCTAAATACAATGAATTTAATGGTATATTCTCTTCAATTTGTTTCATTAATAGAGATAATCTACTTGCTATCTCAGTATTCTCCTTTTGTATTTCAACCAATAATGGATAATCCCTATTAATTTCATATACAAACCCACCAGATCTGGTCTTATATCTGTTCCAAACATGAACAATTGAATCATCCATTTCCTTTTTACCTCTATATGTCCATGTTCTCTTACTTTTATCTGCAAGTTTTTCAATAATAACTTTTAAATTATTTCTTACTTCTGCAGGTGGTATTGCAGAGGATTTTTTTATATCCAGCGTCCATAAATCATCAAGGTCATTAGGAATATCCACTCTAATTCTTGCCAACTTAGATGTTTCACCCTGCCGCATCATTCGGAACCAAGTGCCCCAAACTAATAATCGTTTATTTCTATACACATAAAATCCCTGCTGTCTTCTTAAACCTTCTTTTCCGCCCATAGCTTTAATCTCATCCGAGGTCATTTTGGAGATGTGCGGAAGAATATACGGTCTAACTTCTATTTTCTTTCCGCGAATAACCAATGTTTCATCATCCATCACTTGTACACTTTTAGATGCTAAAAATGGATCTGCTGGTTCGATCTTCATATTATTTATTTTAATGATTAATTTCCTTATTCCTGTTTCTCCAGACAAATATCTATGATAAACAAGTGCCAAATGTTCTCTTACATTATCAATTTTTCTTCCTAATACTTGTTCAAAATTTATTTCTCCAGTCTTTAAACGATCTAACTTTTGCCAAACAACTAACGTTCCCGATTCATACCCCATTAACTCCTCAATATTAGGTACTTCCTGAATTTCATAATCATCAAGAATCAATAAAGACCATTTTCCAGTTTTTGAGACATAATCTATATCCCATCTCCTAGCTAGTAATAAATCATCAATTTTGGTTACAACCGTAAGCATTCTACATTGTGACAAAGACGCTGTTTTCAGCCCTAACCCAAATCTTCCCAAGTCTTCTTTCCTCCAACGGATTCTTACTACCGTATTGCATGGCAGAAGTCAATTCATTTTCATCCATACCTTTTCCATTATCTAATATAGCCACATACTCTTCGCCTATTGGGAAAAAAAATAAATCAACATTGCTTGCACCCGCAGCAATACTATTATCAATAATATCGGCCACTGCCGCTTCTAATGAATAACCTATTGCACGTGTAGATTCAATTAATGTAGGTGCATACGGTGGTAACTCAACGGATTTCATGGAAAGAAGCCTCCTTAGTATTTACTCTTGATTCTTAAGTACATTTATAAACCTTATTTTTCATAAAATTCTACATAATATTTTTAAATCATGTAACTTCTCCAATGCTGTCGGTTCACTGAAGTTCAAATAATTAGTTGTGAAAATTTCGCCAGGAATTCCCCTATTTTACAATTCCTTTAGCGTCTGCAAGAGAGGTGTGATTCCGCTCATTGTAATAAATGCAACGCTGATCTGAAAATGATCACATACTAAAAGTTCATCCTCAATAGAAGACAATACCTTTTTACTCTCTTTGTGGTTATTGGAGACAAACTGAAGTCTTTAAGATATGTTAGAAACTACACTGCCGTCTATACATGCTGTTGTATAGACGCTGCAAAGTTCATTACTAATGCTTTTGTTCATTACGCCTTATATATCTTCGTTTATTATACACGATTAATCTACATTTGCCTTTAATATACTTTGAAGCTGTTTCTATAATATTACCATACAAATAATTATTTTCCTATAAAAATCGGACATTGATCGTTTGTAAAATTATGAGTAATGCCTGCTTCATTGCAGAAAGCACATGCACCGTTACTAATTTAACCTCATTAAGTTGTCCGCAATTTACAAAAAATCATTTGTTGTATTTACCATAATTCACATGACACAATACTACACAAGGACAACCGTGTTGCAGGGTGGCGTTGATCTCTATTCTTGAAGGAATGGGGGAGGCTATGAAAAATCAGAATTTCAATTTTAAGGATTTGCTCACTTTTGGCATATTCCTTATAGCATTACTTACATTCGTTTTTACGTTTTGTAAGCAGCTATACAAATGTATGACTAGCATACATAGAAAACCACCCCAAAACTCTGACCGATCGCGGGGTGGATTTTCTATCTCATTTTTAATCGGTCAACCCACCTTGTGGGCGGTTGTTCCTTTTGTATTTCTAATATGGCACATCTTCAATATCTATACAATAATCAAAATGCATTAGCTTCTAACAGCAAAAATTTTCGTCATGCTAATACTTGCAATGATACTACAACATCCTCCCACCTATATTTTTTCGCCCTTACAACAATCACATTTTCCTTAAAAATCTCATCAATAATCCGACGTTCTAAATTCCTTCTATGCTCTAAATGCACCAACAGCCCTTCCAATCCCGTCAACGCATGCGCCTTCCCGCAAGGTGATTCTTCCAAATACCTGATCATCAACGGGAACCACAATTCATTGCCCTGATCGTCAGACCTCTCTTTTCTGATCACATCAATTCCGCCCGATATATCTTCCACGTCCAAATAGATAATTTTATATTTTTTATTACCCAGTATATTCTTTAGCCTTTTATAAAAATCCAATATTTCTTCATCGCTCATCATGAGATACAGTAGCTGATTCTCTATGATATTCTGAAAAATGGAACACTCAAAAATCTGTCCTTCGCCGTCCCACCTCTGGAAGCGTTCAAAAATCACTTTTTCAAAAGACTCTCTGTCCAAATTTCCGTTATAGATCTCAAACTTCTCCAAGTTCTTATGAAAATTCGGAATATCCGTTAATATCTGCGTGTAGCAAATGATCTTGCGTTCTCCCTCAGTGAACGTTTTCGCTTTGATTTCTTCTCTGATCGACGGATAATCACTTAATACATGATGATACTGTTCTTCCGTGACGTAGGCACACCATGCCAATTCCACAGGAGAATAATCACCTTCACGAAAAACTTTGTAATCACTCAGATACTCGGAAAGACGTTGTACGAAAGTAGACTTGCCCGCGCCTTGCAGGCCCTCTATAAAATAGTTAGTTCTTTTCATCAAGATGTTCCTTTTGTTTTCTCTTTACTCTTCATAATGCCCCTTGCTAATTAAGTCTTTTTATCTTGTATCTGCCACGCAAGGTATTCATCCCATGCATGCTCCTCCCAAAGTATCTTCATGCATTATTCCTCAATCAATTCGTGTTCTGTAAGAACTGCCTTCCCAGATTCAATATCTGCTACTACTTTTTTCAAATATGCCATATTACTTTCCGAATAAAAAGGATCGACAGACACATCAAACGGAATTCTCTTTTCTCTCGTCATTTTTTTTGCAAATATGGTAAAAGCAGTTGTCATACTAAGTCCCAAATCCTTGCAAATTTCTTCCATGTTCTTCTTTAAATCTTCATCCATACGGAAATTAACCATTGTTTGTGCCATAATTATCACTCCCTTTCTACAATTGATTATATCATTTGCATATTTCATTGTAAAGCATTTGTTTATATTTTGCTTTACAAAATATCTCATTAACCATGGCAGACTATTAGGAACTTAAACTTAATATATGCATCTGCAACAAAACCATACAGCTTCACCGTCCCACCTCTGGAAGCATTCAAAAATCACATTTTTCAAAAGACTCTCTGTCCAGATTTCCATTACTCTGAAAAGCATTGTACAAAAATAGACTTGCCTGCGCCTTGTAGTCCTTCTATAAAATAGTTAGTTCTTCTCATTCGTCTTCCATAATAGTATCGTGTTGTCCGCTACTTTACTATCCCACCAACTGATCCAGCATATCAACAATCATTTCTTTTTCACCGCTTCCGTTTGTCTTAAATCTTAATAGCGGGATCTCATATACCTCCAGTATATGGTCTTTCATTAAATCGCGCGAAGCCTGCTTCGTATCTTCTTTGTGATATGCATACCCGTCAACTTCAATTGCCAGTACAGGCTTTTTACTAATTCTGTTATACAACAGAAAATCTATATGAGTAGCCGGGTTCATTGCAAAACGACATTCCTGCTCATTCAACAATTCCGGATTCCTGATTAACATATTCATCGGAAAATGACAAACAACATCTATGCTTGTATACCGTTCTTCACTAATAACTTCTTCTACTAATGAATACATCAAATTTTCCGAATCATATTCCGATACCTTCTTATGCTTCTGCAAATATGCTTTTCTTTCTTCGGTATACTGCTTATAAAGATAATCAAAAATTGAATAAATTTTGCTGTCGGCAACTTCAAAATTATTATACTGAATATAATCTATCAAATCCGTTATATTACGTTCTTTCACCTGCTCGTTACCGGTAACAACTAACATTAATTTCTTTTTTGCTCTTGAGACAGCCACATTAATTAAATAAGGATCATCTGCGAAATCCGAAATTTCATCATCCACTGTTGATATAATGATATTTTCTTTTTCCTTGCCTTGAAACTTATGTACCGTTGCAGCATCTATATCTTTAATCTCTCTTTCCAAGGCCGCCACTTGATTCTTATATGGCGCTATAATTCCTGTCTCATCCGGTTTTAACCCATATTGGGGTATTATTTCATTTTTTATCACATCAATCTGGCGTTGACTATAATGATTGCGCACATGATTGCCCGGCGCCGTTTTTACCACCGCCAAAACATCATTTTCACCTTTATCCTCAGTCATGATAACCAATTCACCCCGATAGAATTTCTGATTGCAGAAATTAATGATCTTAGGATGACATCTATAATGTTCTCGTAACAAGGTCTGCGTCACATCAGGCATAACATCCAGAATTGACTGCAAAAAGCTCTTTGTATATTGATATCCTGCATTAACATGAAAACTATCAAATATTGCTTCCGCTTTAACTCTTATATCCTCTGTAACAACATTCGGAAGTTGTTTTGTATCTCCTACAATCACAACATTTCTTGCACAAGACAGCGCCAAAGCTCCTGTCGCAATATCCACTTGTGACGCTTCGTCCATGATGAGGTAATCATATACCACATCTGCATTCAAGCTGTTTCGCGATGAAAATGTAGTACTTAAAATAACCGGGTATTCTGTTAAGAAATCATACGGCTCTTTCCACAAATCTTCTTCATCGAATATTTTGCGTTTTTCGCTGCCGGCATATTTTCTTGCCAGCTTATCTTTTAGGATCGTCATTGATTGCCTGCACAAATCATCAAGTAAGTCTTTATTGCTATTGTTTAAATAATTTTCGATTTCCTCAATTTCCTTTGCCAGCTCCGTCTGCTTTGCACGATAATACATAGCTTGAAAAGTAGTAATGATTTTTGCAATGTCCTGCTTGTAAAAATTCAAATCGGTGATCCCATATTTTAAAAATGCTGTGATTTTAAATATCATCCCGATTTTTTGCTTCTCTTCAAAAATCATTTGGCTCTCCTGCCATATTGTCATCCAATCCTTTGAGGAAAGCTCTTTCCTAAATCTTATACGCTCAGTATCAACATCCGTCTCCGCAACATATTGTTTAAAATATTCGTGCTCAGTAACCAACCCGGCGTATTCCTGTCTTAAATGCGCCAATCTTTCCTGTTTATCAAAAACAGCTTTTAACTGCATGGATTTTTCGGCAACTTCATTCCGCAAAACATACTGATCTTCTTCTGTTTTCCACGATGAAAAATCCGGATAATTTATATCCTGTTGTTCAACAAATGTTTTCTTATTCTTCGAACTGCCTAATGCCGCCACAATAAAGCCTAAATTATATTTCGATGACGCCAGCTTCTCATATACATTTTCAGTCGCCGAGTTATTATTAGAAACGATCTGAACAGTTTTTCCTTGCATTAATATATTCGCAATAATATTTAATATCGTTTGTGTTTTTCCGGTTCCGGGCGGTCCTTGAATGACACTGATCTGATTTTCCATAGCCCTCTTAACCGCCTTATATTGGCTGTTATTACATCCAAACGGGAAAATCGGTATATATTCACGTCCCGTTCTATCAGTCTGCAATGAAGTCGGATTTAAATACTTCGCCAACGCTACATCGTCACCTACAAAAGATATTTTTTCAAATCTTTTCGCTAACAATTTTTCTCCGGTTTCCTCATTCTTAATGTCACTTAACTTTGCAATCTGTTTTATATATTCATACACATTTGCGGCCTGACCTCGATTCAAACACGATTCTGCTATCTTTAAATCGCTTTGACAATAATCCCTTTTGCTGCCATCGCCAAAGCAAATATGCCAATACGATTCATAGCTGCCTCTAAATACACGTATCGCAGTTATATCAAAAAGTTCTCGCCCCGCCTTGCTGATATGATACATTTCAGGATTTAAAATTTCTGGCTCGCTTAACCATTCTACATTCGAATATGCATAGGAATACGTTCTTCCATTATTAAACTTAACATCCACTTTTTTCGTATCTGCATTATACTTACATGATAAAATCTCAGCTGTCTTTATTTCCCCTTTTATAAGAATCAAATTGTTTTCAGAGTTCATCTTCTATCTCTTTCTGTAGTTTGTTTTTTCTCATATTAACACTGTCCGTATCCCATAGCAATAAAAAATCGAGCAAAGCTCGATTACGAGATTTGTTCGCTTACGCTTCACAAACTCGTGACAATCCGAGCAATATCCTATAACATATAAAAAAGCTCCGAGAACAACTCACAATAAGCATTCTCGGAGCCTTCCTATTATTGAATGATCAACGCAATTAACAATTCTTCACCCCATCGATCCAAAACCCATAATCGATATCTTTCTCCGCACTGATATGGTACGGTGCTTCCACGTCCGCACCCCAGCTGTTGATACCGCCCACGCCTCTCACTGCGCCCAGCACAGTCAGCACCGTTCTTCTCGGCAGCGGCAGCTCCTCCTGATGGGTCGCGTTCTCCAGTTCCATAGATGTATACGGAATACAGGCAAAAGCGATATCGCTGTCATCCTCCGCACGCACACGGATGGCGCTTTCTTTTGCTTCCTTATCAGAATTATTAAGCGTTGTACTGCGGTACACCTCCACCCACTTCGTCTGCATATGCACATTACAATCCTGCGGCACCAGATACGGCGTCACCGGCAATCCCTCTATCTCATAGATGCCGGGAACCCCGCCCGCCATCCGATCGGGATAGGTCTCGCCCGATAGGCCTTCATAACGATATCTGTCCGCACAGGTAGGCATGATAAACCGCATACCGAACACCGGCAGCTCCGGCAGTCCTTCTTTACCCGCGTAATGCACACGCACATGGATATCTCCGCCGGCATGCACTTCATAAGACACCGTAACCTGTGTCTCGGGTACGGTGAGCGTCTCATACACAAAAGTAACCGACGCGCGATCCGCTTCCACCGCACCGCCGTAAACATTATTTGCCGGAGCCATCGGCACTGTAACCGGGTGGTCATCTATCGATACCATGATACCCACGCATTTGATAAAGCAGTCCGCGCCGATCCACATACCGCTCTTTAATGCAAATCCACACCCTCTGTCATTATCCGTAAGTGCTCTCCAGAAAGTCGGTTTCGGCGCTCTGTACAGCCATTCTTTGCCGTTCTGCACAAGAGACTCCATACTCGCTCTTTCACCGGAAAAAATATAGGAAAACCCGTCACCTCGCATACCGATCGTCGCGTCCCCCACGATCACCTGTAATTTATTCGTGCAATCCATAGTAATATTTCACCTCCTGTATAGCCGGTTTCTCCGTCCTATCCGCAAACACGATACCGTTACCGGAAAATTCATAATTACTCGGTCTGTCATCGAAATCCCCGCCGTAGCACAGCACCTTATTTCCTGTCACTTTATCCTGCGCATAAACCGCCTGATCAATATAATCCCATATGAATCCGCCCTGATACATCTCGAAACGGTCCAACAGATCAATATACGACTTCATGCCTCCGATGGAATTTCCCATATCATGCATATATTCACACAGGATAAAAGGCTTCTTCGGCTCGTTTTCCAGATATTCCACAATCTCGTCAGGGGTTGCATACATGCGGCTTTCCACCTCGGACACAGTGTCCTCGTAAGCACGGTCATAGATCACGCCTTCATAGTGAACCAGCCTGCTGCTGTCCTTCTCCTTGAAAAATGCCTGCATCGCCTCGATATTGTCTCCTACATAAGACTCATTCCCCAGCGACCAGAACAGGATCGACGGATGATTCTTAAAAGTCTCAAAGTTAGTCCTCGCCCTGTCTACCACTACCTCTTTCCATTCAGGCACACTGCCCGGTACATTCCATGACGGCTCCGGAATAAATTTCTGCCACGAGCCATGGCTCTCCAGATTTGTCTCCGACATCATATAGATACCGTTACGGTCGCACAGATCATACCATGCGATCTGATCCGGATAATGGCAGGTACGCACGGCATTGATATGATTGCGCTTAAAGCACTCGATATCCCACTCCATATCCTGCATCGTAATGCATCTGCCGCCCTCAGCACTCCACTCATGACGATTCACGCCATTGATGATCAGTCTTCTGCCGTTAAAAAGAATGACCTTATCCTTAATCTCAATACGACGGAACCCTATGTCACAGGAAGCCGCTTCCGTCACGTTACCCTGCTTGTCTTCCAGAAGAACGATCAGCTTATATAGATACGGATTCTTATTCTCCCAGAGCACAACCGCCTTCACAGGTTCAAAAGCAACCTTAACTTCAGACGCCGCCGCTGCGTTCTGCTCCTCTATAACCTGTCCGTCCTGATCTTTCAGAATGATTCTTACCCTGCCTTCCGCCTCAGCATCTTCCGACGATATCTGCAGCTGTACGTCTAAGTTCCCCGTACGCAGATCTTCCGTCAGACAAGGTTTCGCCCACACATCTTCCACGTGCAGCCTGGGCTTCGCATACAATACTACATCACGATAGATTCCCGAGAACCGGAAAAAGTCCTGATCCTCCAGATAAGCCGCGGTACTGTTCTTGTACACTTCCACCGCAAGCAAATTATTTTCATCTTTAATATAAGGCGTCAGGTCAAACTCAGACGGTGTAAAACTGTCTTCTGCATAGCCGACAAACTGACCGTTCAGCCATACATAAACCGCCTGTTCCACACCCTCAAACCTAATGCAGACTCTTTTACCCCGAAGTCCCTCAGCCAAATCAAAAACTTTTCGGTATGAGCCCACAGGATTATAGTCCGCCTCACTGAACGAACCCGCTTCCGTCCTATCCGCTCCCAGTGCATACGCCGGGCGGCGGTACACCTTACCCTCCCACGGGTACAACGTATTGATGTAATGTATCTTATCATAGCCCGCCATCTCAATATGGCAAGGAACCTGTATCTCCCCGAATCCCTCTGCATTATAATCCGTCTTATAGAAATCTTCCGGACGCGCCTGCGGATTCACAGAATACGCAAACTGCCACGTCCCATTCAAAGACTGACATAGCGAGCTCTCCTTTTGCTCCAATTCTTCTTCATTTCCGTAAATCTTATGATCACTGTGTGCCGGAAGCTGACCCACACGAAACACCTGCGGATCATCCAGCCATTTAATATCAGGCTGCATATATAGTCCTCCTCTCATTTTTCTATAAGCAGAGGGCGTTTGCGCTATTATGCAATCCGCCCTCATGCTACAACTTAATTACTATCGGCTCACTCAGCCCACAGAGAATGCCCGCTGCAAGCGGCATTCTCGTAGACATGACTTAGTTATACTTAGACGCCGTCTTTTGGCGTCTTAGTATAACTTCATGTCTTATTATTTTACTGCACCTGTAATACCTTCTGCAAATGCATTCTGCAGGCAGAAGAATACGATTGCCGTAGGCAGCGTACAGATCAATACTGCCAGCATCAGCATACCATAATCCGTTACATAACCCTGCGTCAAGTTCGCAACTACCATCGGCATCGTCTGGCTGTTGGCATCCGTCATGATTACCTTCGGCCACAGGTAGCTGTTCCATGCATTCATAAATGTAATCGTCATAGCCGCCGCATAAGTGGAGCGCATCGTCGGTATAAACATCTGGAAGAAAATACGCAGTTCAGAAAGACCATCGATTCTCGCCGCTTCCATGATATCATGCGGAAACGACCTCGCACTCTGCCTGAACATCATGATCAGGAACGGTGTAGAAACCGTAGGAAGGATAAATCCAATCGTCGTATTCAACCATCCTGCCTTAGAAAACATCTGGAACAACGGGATCATCGTCGCAACGAAAGGCACCATCATCGCCAGAAGGATAATGCTCATAACAGTATCCTTCCCTTTATCATGATAGATCTCGAACCCGAAACCTGCCAGAGAGCTGACCACAAGTGACACCAATGTCAGAATAATCGCATATTTAAAGGAATTCCCCAGCGCTCTTCCTATATTCTGATTCCCTAAAAGATTTTTAAAATTCTCTATAAAATATGTTCCGGGGATCAGACGCCCACTGACAACCTCCGCGCTCTTATTCGTCGATGCACACACCATCCAGTACAGCGGGAATACAGAGATAAAGGAAACAATACACAAAAACAGATACATACCAAATTTCTTACCTTTAGTCACGTTTATCACCTACTTTCATCTGCAGGAATGCCAAGATGGCAACCAGAATCAAAATTAAGAAGGACATTGCCGCCGCATATCCGAAGTTCGGCACATACTTAAATGACATATTGTATATGTAGTGCGACATCGTGATAGAGGCATTTGCCGGTCCACCGTCTGTCAGGTTGACAGACTCATCAAACAACTGCAGCGTACCGTTGGTGGACATGATCGCTGTCAACAGGATCGTCGGTTTAAGGAGCGGCACCGTAATCTTAAAGAATGTCTGAACCGCGGATGCGCCGTCGATCTTAGCCGCTTCATACACAGAATATTCGATATTCTGTAATCCTGACAGGTAGAAAACCATGTTATATCCTGTCCACCGCCAAAGAAGTGCGATGATAATAACAATTCTTGCACTCCACGTATTCGTCAGGAATGCATAAGGCTGATCCAATATTCCTAAGTTTACCAAGATGAGATTGATAATACCATTGTTGGCAAACAGGGAACGAAAAATAACCGCATATGCTACCAATGATGTAGCACAGGGCAAGAAGATCATCGTACGGAAAATTCCCTTGAATTTGAGATTCTTATTATTCAATATCGATGCAAGAATCAATGCAAAAATCAGCATGATCGGCACCTGTATGATCAAGTAGAAAAATGTATTTTTAATGGACTGAATAAATACTGCGTCCTTGAACATTCGAGTATAATTCAAGATGCCGCACCACTCCATCTTCGCACCGACACCGGTCTTAAAAGATAAAAGCAGCGCTCTTATCATTGGAACGAAACTCATAAAGAGTATCAAAAGTGCACCGGGCGCAAGGAACGCCCATCCTGTCAGATTATGTTTTTTGCTAAGTGTCATTTTTTTAGATGGCTTACCCAAGAAACTCCCTCCTTCTCTGTCTTTGGAGAAAAAAAGGGGAACAGCCTGTTAAAACTATTCCCCTATATCTTATCTGTACTTCCGCCATGCCCATTCGCAAAACGCCGCTGCATGGCTTAATGCTACTGTCCCATGTTGAAGTTTACAGTATCTGCTGCTGTCTGCATTTCTGCGTCAATATCAGCGCCGTTGATGTAGTTCGTGATTGCCGTTGCAACTGCATCACGTCCTTCGTAGTAGTAAACGCCTGTGATGTTGGACGGTACCTTAGTAGAGAAGTCAACAATCTTAGCGGATACTGCGTCGCCGCCAAAGAACTCGTTCGGCTCGCCGTATGCACTGGAATCACCAGCCGGAGCCCATGTTGCCAGAGCGCCGCTCGGAAGAATGTTATCGTACAGCTCTGTGCTTCCTGCGAATGTGCTTGCAAGGAAATCAAATGCTAATGCCTGATTCTGGCAGTTAGTTGTTACAGCCCATGAAGAACCACCGTTGTTGGAGTAGTTAGTTGCATTTGCTGCACCTACGAGGCTGGGCATATTGGTCAGCGCCCAATTACCTGCCTGATCTTCTGCTGTCTGGATGGAAGCCATGATCCAGCATCCGTTGATCGTACCTGCTACGTCGCCGCTTACGAGAGAGCCCACATACTCATCCCAGCTGTTTACCTCGATCAATACGCCAGCATCTTTCAGCTTCTTGTATGTCTCCATAACAACCTTCAACGTGTCATTGCCTACGATATTTGCTGTTCCGTCCTCGTTAAAGAGAGAAGAACCTGCGGACTGCATCATCATCATGATCAGGTCACATTCGCCTGCCTGCATGGAGATGAGGGGCTTGCCTGTTGCTTCCAGTACTTTCTGTCCGTTCTCAAGATACTGATCAAATGTGATATCTGTGAAATCATCAATTGTCAGACCTGCCTGCTCCAGATAATCTGTACGATAGCATGCAACTACTGCGCCGTTATCAAAAGGAACGCCATAATTCTTGCCGTCGATTACGGAGTAAGCAACCTTACCTGCTGCAAACTGTGAGAAATCAACTCCGCTGTTTGTCAAGTCAGCGCAAACATCCGGGAAGCTGATAACGTTCTTCTGGAACGCATTATCCTGCATCAGGAAAATGTCAGGCAGTGTGCTCAGATCTCCGGAAGTAGCTGCCGTGGTAACTTTGGTCTGAACATCTTCCCAAGGTGTCTCGACCACGTTCAGTTTGAAGTTCGGATGATCTTTCTGATATACCTTCTCTGCCTCATACATTGCGTTCATGTTGAATGCCGGGTCCCAGCACCATACTGTCAGTGTCTCTTCTCCGTCTGCTGCGGGTGCTGCCGAGTCATCTGCTGCGCTGTCTGCCGCAGGTGCTGATCCACCGTCTGTCGATGCCGCGCCGTCATTGCCGCCACATCCTACCAATGAAAGAATCATGGTAGTTGCCATTAAAGCTGCCAAAATCTTTCTTTTCATTTTAGTTTCCTCCCATTCATTGTCGGTAGTATTAAATACCACCTTTTTTGTGCACATTGTGCATCAGCTTGTTTCTTTATTTCTCAATCGCCAGAGGCGTTTCGTCAATTTGTATAACTATATGCCCCTTTTTGATTGATTATGTATGCATTATAACTCTACGGCACTTTCGTATGTTGTTATCAAAAATCAAAAAAGAGGCAAATTCGACCATAAATTTGTCTCTTAAACGTTTACGTTATTGTATTTATCATAATTCTTAGAAACATACTTTTTATTAAAAAGGCATAAACTACCATCCTTTATAGGCAGAAATTTTATAGTTAAGCAGTTTACCTTCATAGTTCTCCGGATGAATCTTCCACTGATACGGCGTGATCCCCAGAATCTTCTTAAAATTACGATTGAAAGTAGAGACCGATTGAAACCCGCACTTCTGAGCTACCAGTTCCATGCTGTCCGCCGATTTCTTCATGAGCTCACACGCCATCTGTATCCGCACCAGATTCACGTAATCAGACGGCGTCATATTCATGATCTGCTGAAAAATCCGCCTGAAATGTGTCTCTGACATGTGACTGACCGCCGCCAGCTCACCAACCGTCAGTTCCTCCGCGTAATGCTTACTGATATGGTGCAGTGCAAAGGAAACTCTGGATACACCGCTACTCTGCTTGCGTACTTTACCGGGAACCTTATGGTTCATCCTCGCAATGTTCATAAGCAGCGACTGCAACATTCCCGACACACTCTCAGCATAGAATTCCTTCTTATACCGCATTTCTTCCATAATAGCACGAATCAGTGCCGCCGTCTGGGGATAGCTGCTTACTTTCACTGCCCATGCACGATTATTAATCAGCGCTGACAAATCCTCTGCATAGATGGGATTGTCCCTATGGACATCGCGAAGAAAAGCGTCCACATCAATAAAGAGAAACTCCCAACGGTTTACGGAGAAGTTCTCACTCTCCGTATTATGCGGAAAATTCCTCGGAATTACGGTAAAAAACTCGGCGGAGTAGAATATCTCTTCTTCATCCAGAATCACTTCGCCCACACCGTCATAGCAAAACCCGATCTCCATATAATTATGGAAATGCTGGCATTCCATACCGTCCCCGTAAGGACGCACCCACGTCTCTCCCAGCAGCGCAAGGCATGGCTCATTCTGTGGAATCTCATAATAGCGAAACTGTAATTGTTTTTTCTTTCTATTTACGCCATTCATAGTAGATGCACCTCTGTTTTCGGTCTGTCCGCCACGATTCTGTTCCTCATTCCTGCATTTTTTACTGCGGTGCAGCCGGTTCGGATCTCGAATGTACTTTACGCCTCCGCCATACACAGTAAAGAATCGTCAGCGCGGAAACAAGATTCGCCGCAATAAATATAGGATTAGGGCCATAACGCACACGAATCGTATGCTCTATGCCGTCACCCTGCACCGCAAAGCGCATTCTGGCACCGTCGCCACGCCCGATCTCAAGTCGCTTCCCGTTCTCATCGTATGCCCGATATCCCGAATAATCCTGAATCGGCAGTTCTATATAGCCGCCTTCCTCCGTTGCCGTATACGCTACCGTAGCCCGAGTACCTTTTTTCTGATATTGTCTGACTGCTATCGCATTCAGATCGGAAATGACCACGCTATTCGTCAACGACTCTTCCGTCGCGCCGGCAAGCCTCCACTCATGCGGATAGAACAGTCCTACGCTCGTTCCCAGTTTACTCTCATGTCCCTTGGAAGCCACCGCCTCTGCGTTATCATACGGCATATGGCTATTATCTGCCGGTACCGAAATAATAATCAGAAGATTTAATCCTATCAGCATGGCAAATATAAAATTTCGGTATGGCCGCAGGATCTGTGACCGTTCCAGTCCGATTGCCCCCACGAAGAGGAAACAGGCGGATGCCGGTCCTAAGAAACGCCACGGGAACTGAATCATTGTAGCAATATTCTCAAACAGGGCATTGTCCAGCAGTCTCCTGCTCGGAAAATATCCGGTGGTCATATAGGCAAGCAGCACTCCAAGCAAGAACAAATATAACACATATCTGTCTTCCTCTGTCTTCTTTTGATCCCGCTCACTTATAAGGCGGATCACACCGATCCCCACACATCCCAGAAGCGCAAGTCCAAACGAAAAGTACTGTTTGTTGTACAAACTGAGGCTCTGAGTGAAGTTGGACGGGTTGATTGACTGCTCAAAATAACCGCTCCATCTGAGCACGTCGGTACTCAGTTCCTTCTCAAAATAATAAAATATGAACGGTACCAGATACCACATATTTAAGAGCATAAACATACCTGCCGCTTTACCGACCTCAATATACCTGCGCTCCCGGACGATGCGCACACAGTAGACCAATGCCGTGATCACACAGATCACTGCCGCAAACGCAACGCTTAAGATATGGCTCTGCAATATACCGCTGACACCTATCACAAGATAATACCATCTCTGCCTCTCACCCAGAATGATATGATAGAGTCCTGCGATCACCAACGGCCAGAAGGTTAATGCTAAGATCTCCCCCAAGTCCCCTCTGGAAAAAATATTGGTAAACCGGTAGGGCATAAGCGTATATAATACCACCGCCAGTATCACGCTGCGGCGCGATTTACACATGGATTTCACGGCAATATAAGCACTGATCGCAGAGCCGAGATTGGCAAGAAAAATAAGCGTTTTATAAGACAATCCCAGCGACACACGGCATATTCTTAAGAAGGCGCCGATATACAAGAACAGATACGGATACATGGCATTCATATACCCGTTGCCCTGCATGCCTTCCGGAAGAATATTGACCGGAATCTGTCCGTCCAGAATGCCGTCTTTTAACCCCTCCAGGCGCGCCAGATGATAACACAGATCATCTCCGTTATAGAGGTATGTCTGCATCATCGGCGTCGTTGCCAGAAGCGCCACACCCAGTATCACACAAATATCCGTAAGCCTCTCCTGCGTCAGATGCGCTCTGCCCTGTACCACATACAGCCATATAATCAAACTGCATGCCAGAAACAACACCATAAAAAAATAAGTATCCGTATAGAACACCGTATGCGGAGACAGGCTTAACTGCTTAACTGTCAGCGAACCTGTGCCGCCGTAATTGATCTGCAGCCGAATCTGCTTGGCATCTTTAGAAAGGGTGAAATCCGCAGTGATCTTCGACTGTCGGGGATCAAGCGGCCATGCAGCTACTTTACTGTTCTGTTCCCACAGCTCTAAGACCGAATCTTCTTCCTCCGCCTGATAAACCATTTGCGCGGTGTAACTGCCCTTGTTCAGAACATATTCCGGCGTATATGCCACAATCCCGTTCATTGCCACCGTCTCCCGCACGACAATCCCGTAATCCGAATCGATCAGGCCGACGGAATGATTCAGCTCTGATCCCAGATACTCCAGCGGACGGCTGCCCTCGTCACCCAGCCACAATAGCAGCGTAACAAAGCATACAATTGCTATATAGATTATTTTTGTCTTAGTCGGTATTTCTCTTGTCTGCATTTCCTTTTCCTTTTTTACCGTCAGCTATGCTCTTCGCCCGAGCTCTTTTGCGTCCTCTTATTCTTTCGCATAGTAGACTGCTATTTTAGTCACAGCCTCTATGACACTCTCCACATCCTCGTCTGTCATGGCATAGTAGAGGGGCAGAGATATGATCTCCTCATACAGTTTCTCGGCATTCGGACACAGCCCTCTACGATAACCAAGTTTCTCGTAATATGGGAAATAATATGTGGGTATATAATGCACATTGCAGCACACATTTTCCGCCGCCAGCGCATCGAAGAACTGTCTTCTGTCAATGCGCAGCTTCTCCGGCACGATCCGCAGAATGTACAAGTGTCTCGTAGTGTCTGACTCGGGAATCTCCCGCTGCACAAACAGAGACGGCAGTTTCGCAAACGCCTCATTATACCGCTCCACAATCTCTTTTCTTCTCTTACTGAACATAGGCAGCTTGTCGAGCTGGCTGATAATGAGCGCCGCCTGAATATCCGTCATACGATAATTATACCCTAGATCCACCTGCTCATAATACCACGACCCGTCCGGTTCATGAGCCATCAGGTCGGTGTTGCGCGTAATGCCATGGGCACGATAGAGCAGCAGCTTCTGATACAACATCTCATCGTTTGTCAGCACTGCACCGCCCTCTCCGCCGGTGACC
This sequence comes from Lachnospiraceae bacterium, assembly GCA_014804355.1. Classification (GTDB taxonomy): domain Bacteria; phylum Bacillota; class Clostridia; order Lachnospirales; family Lachnospiraceae; genus UBA3282. The sequence continues at coordinate 9,657 of JAAUZY010000022.1, read as the reverse complement.
GTCTTCACCGGATGGAAACTGAATGTCGTCATATCGGAAATCGAACCGTTCGCCTGCCCCCGATATTTCGTACCGATTACATGGGCACCATCCTCAATCAATATCAGATTGTGCTCTCTGCATATTTTTCTGATCGGATCAAGCGCCACGGACTGTCCCGTATAGTCTACCACGACCACGGCCTTCGTCCGCTCCGTGATCGCTTCCTCCACCTTCTGCGGATCAATATTATATGTCTCCGGATCAATGTCCGCAAATACCGGTCTGGCACCGCAGTACAGCGCACAGTTGGCAGAGGCAGCAAAAGTAATCGGTGTCGTGATCACTTCGTCCCCTTCGCCTACGCCCGCCGCAAGCGCCGACATATGAAGCGCCGCCGTTCCGTTGCTGCACACCACGGCATATTTTGCGCCGGTCAGACAGCACAGCTTATCCTCCAGTTCCTTGATTTTCGGTCCGCATGTCAGGTCACCGTGACGCAGAACCTCCACCACGGCTTCCACATCTGCCTCATCTATATATTGGTGCCCATAGAATATCTTTGTCTCTCTGGCAGGCTTTCCGCCCTCAATTGCCGGTAGATCGGAATTATTCAATGTCGATTGCTCCATATCTGCTTCCACTCCTTTTTTCAAACAACAAATCATATTTTCATTTCAGAATACCGCTATGCCGACAGTTCCCAAAAAGGACATGCAATTAACATGCATGTCCTTTTTCATTCATTACTGTTCACACTATGACCAATAATATTGATCCGCCCGCATGCTCTTCAATCAAGTACATCTATTTCTCTAACTCAACATCCTTCAATAGTTCCCTGATATCCTCCACCGACAACCATTCTGTATTCGTCCCGGAACTGTAAGAAAAACCTTCCTCAACCTTCTTACCGCTGGGTGTAAACTGCTGTCTGTCATTCCATATCATCTGCGGATATACAATAAAATGCTTGTCATACTCATAAGTCGTATGAGAATCCTCTGTCGTCACCATGATCTCATGCAGCTTCTCTCCGGGACGAATCCCCGTCTCTTTAATGGTACAGCCCGGAAGCATCGCCTCCGCCAGATCGGTAACCTTGAAGGACGGTATCTTGCTGATAAATGTCTCGCCGCCTTTCGCCTCCGCCAGCGCCTTGATCACCAGCTCCACTCCCTGCGTCAGGCTGATCCAGAATCGTGTCATACGCACATCGGTCACCGGCATCTCAGTCTTTCCCTCTTTAATCAATTTATGGAAAAAAGGAATAACTGAACCTCGGCTGCCTGCCACATTGCCATAACGCACGATGGAGAAGTTAATATCCTTCGCCCCCGCATAGGCATTGGCCGCCACGAACAGTTTGTCCGACACCAGCTTCGTGCCGCCATACAGATTAACGGGATTGACCGCCTTATCCGTAGACAGCGCTACCACTCTGCTCACGCCACAGTCAAGCGCCGCGTCGATCACATTCATGGCGCCATGTATATTGGTCTTGATCGCCTCATTCGGATTGTACTCACAGGCAGGAACCTGCTTAAGCGCCGCCGCATGAATGATATAATCCACGCCCTCGCAGGCCCTCTTTAAGCGCTCCACATCCCTCACGTCTCCGATAAAGAAGCGAAGTTTGCTTTCGTATTCTTTGAACTCGTCCGCCATAATCCACTGTTTGAACTCATCTCTGGAATAGATGATGATCTTCTTCGGCTCATAATGCGTCAACACATATCTCGTAAAGCATTTGCCAAACGAACCGGTTCCGCCTGTAATCAATATCGTTTTATTGTTTAACATGAGTTTCCCTCCGTCTTTTCTCTAATCATCCCGAAAACATGCCTTTTACATCGTCCTTAAGTATAGCATAGGGGGAAAATGTTTGCAATCTTCTCGGTTACAGTCTTTTTCTTTTTATCAGATCCTTATAAGACCTTCGCGGGGAAGTGCCGAATCCTTTTTCATATTAAAAAGAGGACTCCACCCAAAGTTGCGGTGGAATCCCCTTATTGTTTCTCCGTCAGATATCCGGCATGCCTATATGCCATGCCCGGTTTTCATCCGGTTGCTCATAGTGGATACAGACCTTATCAGTTAGGCGCAAACATTAAGTTTGATAAGAATTCCGCAGCCTTCTTTACTGCCTCCTCCGCCCATTTCATATCTTTGGGTACGATCGTGAACTTCACGCTCTTAGAGCCGCCGTAGCCGTTACCGATACCGGTTACTGTTATTGTAGCCTTACCCTTGTTGAGATTGTTGCTGTAGTCTACCGTGTAGTACTCCTCTCTCAAGACTGTATCCTCAGCACCTCCGGTTCCCTTTAATGTTACGGTCACCTGCGGTTCAATGGCTGTTCCCCTATAGTACGGATTTTTCGCCTTCGAATTATCACACAAAATCTCTTTGCCGTCTTTATCCACTGTAGTATCGACAGTTACAACTATCTTCTTGTTAGCCATCTTCTTGGTGCTGTCGTATACCCTGAACTTCGCTGTCACAGATCCGGGCGTCGCAGTCGCCGTTGCTCCGGCATAGCTGCCTGTACCCTTCATGTCAACTTTCGCATAGATCTCCTTATCGATATCCACATCCGTCGCAAAGGTTTCCGCCGTGATCTGATTCGTACATGCGGCATCACTGTAATATGTGATGTTCTTCTCATAATCCGTTCCGGTCTTCAGCGCCTTGCCCGTCTCCTTCTCAAATACCTTTACAGTTGACTTCAGCTGGTTAAACTTAGCAGGCATAACGATATCCACTGCTGTCGCATACACATCATCTGCAGAAGCAATTGTCACTGCATATGGATGCTTGATCTGACCCTTAAAGTTGCCTTTGCCCTTGATGATCATGGTAGCGGACTTATTACCTGCCACCGCTTCCACCTTATTGTTTTTCTGATAGGTAAGCGTATAATCCTGTTTCTCTACCAGATCAACTCCTCTAAATGACAGTTTTGTGATCCCGGGCTTTGCACCTGTCTTCGTATACTTTGCTGCTTCCAGTGCCGAAAATTCAAGTCCTGCAGGAGCTTCTAGCGTACCAAACTTCGCCAAATCAACTGCCGTGATCTTAAATGTCTTATTAATCGAGCCGGTGTATGCATTGATACCGGTAATCGTTACGGTAACTGTGCCTACGTTAGTATGCTCATCAAGTTTCTTGCCTGTCTTGTAGGATACTTCGTAGTCTTCGCCTTCCTTCAGCTCCTCGGGAGTCTCAACGCCCTTGGTTCTGGTTACTGTCAGGGTGCCGGGATTGTTGCCGTTTTTACTTACATAAATCGGCTCCCCTGTATAATCATATGCTGCATTGATTCCCTCGATCGTCAAATCTTTGGCTGCCAGCTTGGTGCCGTTTACTGTGTAAGTTACAGACTTGCTTCCGTAATATACCGAGCCTTCTTTCGCCGTAACTGTGACAGTCGCCTTACCGATCTTATTCCAGTTATCATCATAGCTTACGGTATACTCTGTGTCGGGAACATCTTTTCCGCCGATCTTAATACTCTTTATTTCAGGCTTCTTCGTGTCAGCTCCATTCTCACCGGCGTAATCCACCTTAGAATCTGTCAGCTTTATCACAGCCTTGCTCATCAGCTGCGTGCCGTTTTCGCGCACTGTATACTTGATCGTTTTGCTTCCGGTATAGTTAACGGAATCTATAGGATTGCCTTTTTTATCTTTCTTAACTGCCGTAGTGCTGATGGTGATCTCATAATCTTTTGCTACGATCTTATCCTTGCCGTCAGCATCCTTTACTGTTTCAAAGTCCGGATATGTTACTGCATAATCGCTATTGAGCTTCAGCGTCTTCTTGCCATATTTCACGGTCACCTTCGGATTGGTTACTTTGCCCTTGTTATTGATGATCGCATAGACATCCGCTACAATGATATCCTCATCGCCGATATCTTTCTTCTCGATCTCAAAGGTCGCCTTATCATTACCCTTAAAGTTGCCCTTACCGGTAACAGTTACCGTAGCCGTTCCGGCATTGGTATTGCTCTTATAAGCTACCGTGTAATCCTTCTTAACCTCTAACAGCTTATCGCCAAAGTATACCTTGATCTCAGGCTTGATCGCTGCGCCGGTATAGATATAGCTTCCATCAGCAGTTTCATCATTCTCAAGGATCTCAAACCAGAGTCCTTCCTTCGTACCCGGTGTCGGCTCCTCGCCTTTCCTGGTAAGCCCCTTTACCGCTTTCTCCAAATCTGCGATTGCAGCTTCCACCTCTGCCTTCGTTGCATCATCTTTCTTCATGCAATCCTCGGCAGCCTTTAATGCCTTGGTATAAGCCGACCAGGATTCAGACGTATACTCTTCCTGATTATATTTGTCTTTATACTTATTGATACATTCTTCGAGCTTTGCCTTATCTTCTTCACCTGCCGTGCTTGTTTCCCCAATCACGATCTCGCTTTCAGCCGCAAGCTCGGAAACTGATATCTCATAAGTATAAGCAATAGTCGATTCGCTGTCCTGCTTCGTTTTCGCCTGTAAGACGATCTTACTGCCTGCCGTATTGACATAGCTGACCGCCGGTACGGACTCTTTCTTCGCAGAGGTTACCGTAAACCGCAATACCCCCGCAAGTGCGGCAACTGTATAAGTATCCGTTCCGGCTTCCGTCACCTGAGTATTTGTCACAACACTGTAGAGCATATGCGAAACCGTATTCTTAAAGGTCACTTTTTTGTCAATATTCTCCACGGTCGTGATCACAATTTCCATGGGCTCCGCAACCGTAGTGATACTGTAGCAGCCGCTGTCTTTGTTGTAAGCAGCTTCTTTGCCATTCATCGTAACCGAGGTGATCTTGTGTTTGGTATCAGCCAGTTCCACCGCGAACTCAAGTTTCGTTCCCGCCTTCACTTCAAGCTTCTTATCCGTCAAGTCATAACCCTTCACCGTTACGGATTTAACCGCTGCCGGGTAGGTAAAGGTAAGCGGATATTTCTCCGCAATTTTACTGATATTCACAGTAATCAACGTATCCGCCATGGGAACCACCGTGTAGACATTCTGCTGTGATGATATGTTCAACACCGGATTTACCACTTTGCCATTAGCATAGACACCGTCCACCTCATAACCGTCTCTCGGCTCTACCGTGAAAGAAATACTGCTGCCTTTCAGGATCGAGTAAGGATACTCAAATCCTTCCCACCCATCATAGTTCTCATTGGCGCTGTAGAGCGCTTTCGTTCCGGCATCCCTGATTCTCACACCATTTCCGGCGCTATAGAAGCCCACTTTATAATATGTCAGCTTCTGTTTGGAACGCTCCGCTGTCACGGTAATCGTCACGTCCTCGCTTAACTCGCCCAAATAATACTCGCTCACATCCTCCTCTGCAAGCCTGAACGGTGTAAGTTCTTTGCTCTCGCCGGATGATTCTCCCTGAACGCTTACCTTCGCTGCGTAACCGCTGATCGCCTTTACGCCAAGTACCGTACTAGCGCCTTGTACCTCCGCCTGTTTACCGCTAATTGCATAGTCCTCTCCGTTATCATCTAACAGATAGATCTTCTTGATCTCCACCGGATAATCCAGTGTGACTGTATGCTTCGCATATTCCTCCGCCTTAATCTTCACGATTTCCGGAAGCTGCGCTCCCGCTACAGGCTTCAGAACATATTGGTAATATTCGTCATAATCACTGTAGTCGTAGTATTTCCGCTGCAAAATTTTATCAAGCGTAAATGCATCGCTGTCCACCGACAACTTATACAGGCCTTCTCCCTCCGTCATCCTGAACGGGAAACTGTCTGTTGCAATCACCTGTATGCTGTCTTTTGTAATATCATGACCATAATCCGTTATGTCTTCCTCAAACGTAATATCCGCTCCTGCCGGAATGTCAAACATAACCGTATAGCCCTGCACTGCCTCGATCGTAATCTGGGCATCGCCCTGCGGTACGCCAATCTCGTAAATCCTATACTCATTTTCTTTATCTCGTTCCAGCACACGTTCTTCGCCGCTCGACTTGTCTTTCAGTACAACACTCTTAGCAGCATAGCCGTCCTTCAACTGGAAATCCAAACGGTACTCCTTATCATCAGATAAAACCGCTTCCTTCGTTTCACTGTCATAAAGATTGTCTTCCGTCGGTTTCTTGCCAACCTCCCATACTTTTACTGATGCGATCTTATCCATATCGGCAAAAGTTATGGTCGCCTGCGCAGTCGGCACCAGATCGACTGTAAGCGTCATATCGGAAGTGACTTCCAAACCGAAATATGCACCTTCCCAATCATCTTCTATCGTTGCATATTTCATCGGAACTTCATATGACTTATCACCTATCGTGCAAACTACCTTGCCGCGATATCCTGTCGTTGATTCATTGCCCGTGACTCCCGAAATAGCAATGAAAATCCCGTCACGCACAAGATATGTGCCTGTTTTTCCGGTTTCCCCTTCGGGTCTTGTCTTGCTCCCGGACACTTGAAAATCCGTAACATTTTCACCTTTTTCAATCGTCACGGTATGCTGCTGGCGCTCTGTCAGTTCCGCGGTAATCGTTGCATCGCCGACCGCTGTGAAATGGTACAACGTTCCATATCTGTCAGAATCAAAATCCTCATCCTCACAAACTTCCAGTTGATCGCCCGATCCGGATAAGCTGAGGTTGAGCCTATGTGTTGTACTCCCAGTCTGGTACAGCGTGAAATAAATTTCCTCTCCATCTTCCACTTTAAGTTTTTCACCTAATTCTATGTCATTTCTGTAGTTCCAATCATCCCACTCATCTATTTCCCACTGTCTAAGCCATGTACCTTGGTTGACTGCCTCTTCATTTCCTTCAAAGGTAATGGCATATGTGCTATAGCCTTCAATGGTGATGACATTGGCTCCGTAAGTCTTGCCGTTAGCATCTTCCGCCCAATAGCAGAGATATCCGTTGTCTTCGTCATCATACTCCGGTCTTCGTTCCGCCCCTCTTCTCTCGCCAAACTCACCGTCGTAAATAACGGAAACTCCAGTCCATTTCTCACTATTCATTTTGACCATGATCCGGAAATTCTCAGGCCAATTATCTGTGCTTCTTACAAACTTGTGATCCGCCGACAACTCTAACGGATTTCCAGACGCGTCGCACACTTTCACGTCGAAATCACTTTCATCATAATCCAATTGATACTGGTAGCCTTGCGACACCGTCAGATAAACCGACATCGGCTCCGTAGGTGTTACTATATAAGCGTCATAAACATCATAGTCATAGCCAGAGTCATAGCCAGCATGCAATTCACCGCTTCCGTCCTCTGATGTGCTTACGTTGAGTGTTCCGTCCTTCGCAGGCTCAACCGTGAACGTGAGTTTCTCTCCTTCCGAAACCCACACAGTGTAGGGTTGAGATTCACTATCTCCAGAGCAGTAAAAAGTTTTGTCCATCGGTGCATGTACATAAATGCGGCTGATCTCGTCCGGGTTCAGATGAAACTCAACCGGATATATATTGATCTCTTCCAGATTGACCGTAACATCGCCATTTTTCATGGAAATATCTGCATCATCCAAAACAAAGTGATTTTTCCACCCATCACTTTGCTCGCTTCTGTAATTATACGGAAGGGCAACCGCATCTCCGCCGTTCTCCTCGCATGTTACGCGAACGGTATGATTCATGTCTTTGACTGTTACATCAAAGCTGACCTTTCTGTCACTATCAATCCATACGGCATCATCATCTTCCAGACCGGAACTCACTCCCCCCGGTCCATATTCCGGATCATCCCAGGTTACCGTGACATTCACCTTATCCTTCAGTTCTTCCGGAATATTGAATTTCAAGTGATTTTCTTTCGTCGGTTCCGCCAGAACGAAGACGGTAATATCCTCGGCTCCAAGGTTATAATCCCCTGACAAAATATACCCATTCTCGTAGAATGATCTATTTTCTTTTATTCTCATCGCAGAAGAGTTCACGTCAATACTGTAGAATGTATATCCCTCCTGCACCTCCAGCGCATAGTTATACTCCGAGAAAAATTCCTGCATTTCCTGACCGGAAAACTCCAGCGTCTCGCCAATCAAATCCTTACCGATCGCCTCGTCATCACCTGACGCGCCCTTGGCATACTGATAAAACGCCACACTCTTATTGTTCTCGTCGTCAGGATTTTTGCTCGCATATACGTCCACAAAACTAATCGAATAGTGGTAGTCGGCTTTGATATCGACCTGATAAACAGGCTCTGTTCCGCTGCCGGAAGGAATGTTCTCTATCACATAGATATGTTCATCCCCCTCCTCCGGCTTAATCGTAGTAGGTGTCGCGTCTTCGTCTTCTTCCGATCCGATGTAACTGACTTCCTCAATCTGTACACGATCCCGCAGCACCAGCTTTATCCGCAGTTTTTCTCCTGCTTTCGCGGGAATATCTACGGCCGATTCATTTATAATGAGCTTATTGTTCACCTGCGTAAACTCTTCGCTATCACCGGTTGCATACCACACTTGTTTTAAAAAACTGCTTTTGCTCGCATAGCGCGGTATATTAAGCCTTACCATCGCCGTTTCGCTATCTTCCGCCGCCTGCACATTCATCTCATGCGCATTCTCAAGCAGGTCTGTTTCCGCAGGCGCCACGATATCAGATGACAATTGGTCCTCTTCCGGTTCCTTTACTTCTGCGGGATCGGTTACATCTTCTGCATCTGCTTCATCCGTCACTGCACCGTCCGGATCATTTTCATCCAAAAAATCTGAATCCTCCGATCCTGCTTCGTCCGTGGCATTATTCTCCGCCCCGTTTTCATCTGAATCGGCAGACTCATCAAAACCAATCTCGTTATCCGCCGCAACGCTGCCGTTCTCAACATCGCTGTTCTTGTTTCTTTCCTCGACAATCTCCGTCTCCCCGCTTCCTCTGCTCTCGTCAGACACATCTTGTGCCTCCGAGGCATAAACAGGCGCGCTCGTCTGCGGCAGCGCGGTAACGATCATCGCTGCAGCCAACAGAACGGAAATTGTCCGCTTCATTTTTTCTAAAATTCTTCCCATATTTTTCCTCTCTTTCCGAAATAATTGTTGCCGCTAAGCATAAAAACATAGTTTGATTATACCCCCCCCCAGTAAAAAAATGTCAACTTTACTATATGTATAATTTGATTGTGCATTTTTCTGCCAAAATTACGCTTTTCTGAAAGTTCTTCCATGTGCATGCCTGTGCCGCGCATCACTCTCATAAAATATTTTGCGTAGATATTTTCACGGGAGCCTGCTTTCCCAAAAAAGACAGCCCGATCGGACTGTCTTCGCTTTACCATAACTGTTTATTTGATTACCATGCCAAGCTTGTATAATATTTCTGTCAATTCTGCCAGTACTTTTCTGTCATTTCCTCTGCTTGGTCTGCATACTCCGGAAATATGTTTCGGAGTTTATCTACCGCATTCTCTTTCGTGTCACGGTATTCCTGAACCATTTCAATGAATGCTTTCATATCTTTTTCTATTATTTCTTTTGATACTTCTTCGGTAATTGTCTTCGTTACTTCCCTCGTGACCGCCTCAGTTACTTCCTTCGTGACTTCCTCTCTCATATCTTCCCTGATGTCTTCCGAAATAATGTCAATCCAGTCTCCCAGTGTCATATATCCCGCCTCCACTTCCGGTAGATTCTTTACCTTCATCACATAAGAATCCAGCTTCCTCGT
>JAAUZY010000021.1 GCA_014804355.1 Lachnospiraceae bacterium | reverse complement strand
GAAATAGCCATTGTATTCTTTTGTGGTTTCTACTTCCGTAAAATATTCTGTTATTGTGTTATTCATCATCATGTTTACATAATATCACACTTCCTCTTTGTTGAAAATTGATTTCCGTGGTGATAAGAAAATGTAAAGAATCCCGATATTTATTGAGAAAAATTTTTCAAAAAAGATTCCGGTAAAAGGGGTTGACAATTGCATAGAAAATGGTATCATATTTATAATTCCTATATGATTAGTATGAAATACAAAGCGGCGGACATATACATAGGAGTCAGTCCCCTTGGAGGAGGATTCGGATGAGTTATCAGACAGATACCGTGTGTATTCACGGACAGGGCAGCAGAGAGGCGATTGAGAGCACGGGAGCAATCAGCTTCCCGATTTATCAGACGGCGGCATATGCACATCCGGCAGTAGGACAAAGCACGGGATATGATTATAACAGAGTGCAGAATCCTACCAGAAAAGAACTGGAACGGATTGTGACGGATTTAGAGCATGGGCTGGATACCATTGCTTTTGCCACCGGTATGGCGGCAGTCAACGCTTTTATGGAGCTGTTTGCCCCGGGCGATCATGTGGTAGCGACGGATGATCTGTACGGCGGTGTGATCCGGCAGTTTAGGAAGGTGAATGAGAAGAACGGAATGGAATTTACCTACGTGGATACGTCGAACCTTGACGCGGTGGAGGCGGCGATACGGGAGAACACGAAGCTGATCTACATAGAGACACCTACGAATCCGATGATGCTGGTGACAGATCTCCGCGCTGTCAGTGAGATTGCCGCGCGGCATAACTGTCTGCTTGCGGTGGACAATACTTTCCTGACACCTTATTTCCAGAATCCTTTGGATCTGGGGGCAGATGTGGTCATTCACAGCGCGACGAAATACTTGGGAGGACATAACGATACACTGGGCGGATTTCTGGTGACGAATCATGCGGAGATTGCCGATAAAATAAGAGAGATGGTAAAGACTACGGGAGCTTGCCTTGCACCCTTTGACGCATGGCTGATTCTGCGGGGGATCAAGACCCTGTCTGTGCGGATGGAGAAACATCAGGAGAATGCGCTGGCGATTGCAAAATGGCTTAAGAGTCATCCGAAGGTGGAGGAAGTGTTCTATGTAGGGCTGGAAGATCACACAGGGCATGATATAGTGCAGAGACAGTGCCGGGGTTACGGTGGTATGCTGACGTTTCATGTAGACTCGCAGGAAACTGCATACAGCGTATTGGAGCGGATAAAGCTTATTCAGTTCGCGGAGAGTCTGGGCGGTACGGAAAGCCTGATGACATATCCTTTTACACAGACGCATGCGGATGTGCCGGATGAGAAGAGGCGGGCTAACGGGATCGACGAGAGAACGCTGCGTATGTCGGTGGGAATCGAGAATGTGAGGGACTTGATCGCGGACTTAGAGCAGGCGCTTGGGTGAATGAGATTGCAGATCATTGCAGTTCAGACTGCACCGACGTGGGATGAATGCAGAGTATAGTTTTTGGTGTAATCGGAGATAAAATATGATATTGTAGATACAGATAAGAGTAATAAGGGAGAAAGCAATGAAGTACAATTTTGACGAGATAATTGACAGAAGAAATACAGACTGCTTAAAATATGATTTCGCGGTGGAGAGAGGGATGCCGGAGGATGTGCTGCCGCTTTGGGTGGCGGATATGGATTTCCGGACGGCACCTGGAATTATCGAGAAGGCGATGGCGGATGCAACGCTCGGAATCTACGGATATACGGAGGGCAGGGACGATTATTTCCAAGCGGTGGCCGCATGGTATCGGAATTATTTTGATTGGAACGTGGAGAAGAGGTGGCTGGTGAAGACGCCGGGAATCGTGTTTGCCATCGGTATTGCGATACAGGCGCTGACGGAAGCAGGCGATGCCGTAATGATCCAACAGCCCGTCTATTATCCTTTCAGCGCGGTGATCCGGGATAATGACAGAACGTTAGTCAATAGTGAACTGATCCTGCGAAACGGACACTATGAGATAGATTATGACGACTTCGAGGAGAAGATTATTCAGAATCATGTGAAGCTGTTTATTCTGTGCAGTCCTCATAATCCGGTGGGGAGAGTCTGGACGGCGGAGGAGCTGCGCAGAGTGGGAGAAATCTGTCTGCGGCACGGCGTGAAGGTTGTGAGCGATGAGATCCACAGCGATTTTGTCTATGAAGGCGGAAAACACCATGTGTTTACGACGATAGATCCTGCGTTTGANCAGATCAGCATCATNTGTACGGCGCCGAGTAAGACTTTTAATCTGGCGGGACTGCAGATTTCCAATATTTTTATTCCCAACGGGCAGATTCGAAAGGCATTCCTAAAGCAGATGTCCGCAGTAGGTTACAGTCAGGTCAATATGATCGGACTGCATGCCTGTCAGGCGGCATATGAGACGGGCAGAGAGTGGCTGGAAGAATTGAAGGTTTACCTGCGGGACAATCTGGATTTTGCCAGAGATTTCCTGGAGAAAAATCTGCCGCAGATCAAGNTGATTGAACCGGAAGGAACTTATCTGATCTGGCTGGACTGCCGTGAATTAGGGCTTACGGAGGAGAAACTGGAGCATCTGATCGTCCACGAAGCGAAGCTGTGGCTGGATGCCGGAGCGATCTTCGGTAAAGCGGGTGAAGGGTTTGAACGGATCAATATTGCCTGTCCGCGGGCGGTGCTGAGGGAAGCGCTTGAGAGGCTGCGGGGAGCGGTGGAGAAACTGATATAATGATTATGTGGGCGGTGTTAGTAGAAAGCTAATGCCGCCTTTGCTGTCTGAGAAAGTGGAAAAAAGTATCAGCGTATGATAGAATGGAAAGCGAATATACGGCATGGGATTGGAAATATTTAGGAGCGGNCTGCCGGTTGTCGAGAAAATGATCATCGGGTGAATGGGTGCCCGGTTTTGTATGCATAGGTATGAAGAGAAACTAAACGATTCAAGGAGGTATGCGGAATGAAATACTTAGTGATCGGTGCGGGAGGCACGGGAGGCAGTATAGGCGCTTATATGACGGATGCGGGTAAGGATGTGACGCTTATAGCGCGGGGAGAACACCTGCGGCAGATGCAAGAGCATGGTCTGCGTATGGAGACGACGAAGAAGGGTAATTATACCGTGCAGCCTGTTAAGGCCACGGATATGGAACACTACGATGAACAGCCNGATGTTATTTTTGTTTGTGTAAAAGGATACTCGCTGGAGGACACGATTCCATTTATCAGGCGCGTGGCAAAAGATGACACGATTGTCATTCCGATACTGAATATATACGGAACAGGCAGCAGAATGCAGGAGAAGCTGCCGGGGCTGCTGGTGACGGACGGNTGTATTTATATTGCGGGNGAGATCAAGGAACCCGGNGTGATNCTGCTTCGCGGAGANATTTTCAGAATCGTCTATGGCGTGCGTGATCNGNNGGAACTCCGACCGGAGCTTTTCGAGGTGGCGAAAGATTTAAAGGACAGCGGAATCGANGGTGTGCTGTCGGATAATATCAGACGGGATGCGCTGCAGAAGTTTGCTTATGTATCACCGATGGCGGCATGCGGATTGTACTANCATGTGTCAGCGGGTGAAGTGCAGAAAACCGGAGACGCGAGAGATACTTTTGTGAAATTAATGCGGGAGATCGACGCGCTGGCGNNGGCGATGGNAGTGCCTTTTCTNGTGGATATCGTNACCACCAATCTGCAGATTCTTGACACNCTGAATCCTGAGGCGAGCACCTCTATGCAGCGTGATGTCTATGCGGGCAANGCGTCCGAGATTGACGGNCTGATCTATGAGGTTGTGCGGATGGGNCAGCGTTACGGNGTGCCNACACCCACCTATGAGATGGTGGCGGACAAGGCAAGAGCGGANGGGNTTGNGTGANAAATATTACATAGAGAGGACAGCACAAAGANTATGGCGGAAACTACAGAAAAGAAATTCAAAGAGAAATATTTGGCAGGAGAAATTGAGTTTGAAGAAATCGATGACTACAGTCAGGATTGGGGNTTCAGTGANGAACCGGTCACNCTGCGGGAGTATCTTGGACTGAANGCGGAGGAAGANGANGCGTGGGTCAGCATTGGTGACGAGGCGCTNAAAGAGCTCTTNGANCAGCAGAGNTNNAATAGATAAAAATAAACTTGTCAGCATTNTATAAGGTATGTAACAGCCGGGGACAATCTCCCCGACTGTTTATACTGTAGAAAANTCCACAGCAAACTTCGAGTTCGCCAAGCGCAGCNCGCAATTGAACGGAGCTCGCAATCGAGCGTAGCTCGATTTGTTATTGNTCCCGTCTGCACAATCCCCACACCGANANCAGNGAGAAAAGCAGNATATAAACAATACATCCNATCACAAANGTNCCCGTTTCGAGTTCCATATNCGGATTGTTGGCGCGCATTCCCATNCAATAGAGCGAATATGGATAGTATAAGCCCCATCCTTTGTTGGTCACCATAAGACCGCCGATGCCGCCGACGAGCCCGATGCCGATCGGAACCGCGAATGATCGGATGATCATGGATATGGTAAGCTGTATACAGCCGACTACGATGCCGCCGAGGATGCCGGCGGCGAGCCATCCGATGGAAGCTTTCGGCGGGAGACCGGGCAGGCCGCAGAGCTTACCGCACAGACAGTACAGGAAGAAAACCCATGCGTTACCGGCTATAACCATTATGATCGCCTGCACCAATTTGCCCACATACAGGGAAAGGCGGGAGACAGGCACAGTTAAAAAGCTGTTCCAGTTGTTTCTCATATGTTCCAGCCGCCACAGATAGGAGCAGTAGGTACCGATCAAAGCGGGCATAAAGACATAACACAGGAAAAGAGTGTGCTGGGACCACAGACTGTACCACTCGCTTTTCAGCAGTTCCAGATTTGCCATGTAATTGAAAGTGCCGAAGAAGGCGGATATAATCGGCAGAATGAAGAAGGCGAGCCAGACGGGACTCCTTTTCAGTTTTATTTGTTCTGCTTTAATCGATTTCATAAATGATAGTGTCATAAGTGTCACACCTCCCTACGTGTAAATAAGATTCTGCCTGCCGCATAGAAAACCACGATCCAGATGAATATGCAGATCACGGCGGCTGTTTCGGCCGGTGAGAAAGCACGGTAGCAGTATGTGCTGATTCTGGTGGTTTCATCCCACTCGGCCCGGACCAGGGAAGCGCTTAGGTTGCCGCCCCAGGGCAGAAACGAGTAAGTTGTGACATACATCAGAAGCAGCGCCGCCATGGAACCGCCAAGTCCGGCCACGAGAGGAATCATCTGATTGGCGAAGAGCATGGACAGGGCAAGCTGCAGCAGGAACAGAGAAATGTTGGCGGCAACTTTCAACACATAGGAAAGCAGATAGTATTTCACCTCCGGATTGCCCTCATAACCCAGATGATAGCCGAGCAGAATAAAAAAGGCGAACTGGACGGCAAACATAGCGGCGATTATGATACATCCGCATACTGCTTTGGCATGATAGAGACTTCCGGCGCTGCGGAGAGTTTCAAGCTGTTTATAGGTATTGCCCTTATGCTCGATATCGGCAAGGCGCGAGGCGAGCACGGACATCATTGTAGGAACCATGATGCCGTCCAGAAGTGACAGGAAGTACAATAACGACATCCAGCCGCTTTGCAGTTCCCACTCTTTTGGGTTGCTCATGGACCAGAGTCCCCACAGGAGCTGCACGGATAACAGGGCAAACATGGTCAGCCAGACTTTTCTTCTTTTGGTCTTATAGAATTCCAATCGTAATGTTTTCATAGACTTGACTCCTTTCCGGTCAGAGACAGGAAAATATCTTCCAGACTTTTCTCCCTCTTCTCAACGCGGTATAAAGCAATATTCTGTTCGATCAGCCTTCGGCACAGCCCGGCAATATACGCATCCTCTATCATGGGGATCAGCAGATAATCATCTTCTTTCTGTACCTCAATGCCATCCTGATGAAGCAGGGAAATGACCGTGTCCGCCCGGTCGGTGCGCAGGGCAATCTGCTGCCTGGCATGGGAGTGCAGAGAGTCCAGTGTGTCCTGATAAACCAATTCACCTTTGCGAATAATGCCTACATGGTCGGCCATCTGGTCAATTTCGCTGAGCAGGTGGGAAGAGACGACTACCGTGATGCCGTATTCCCGGGGAAGAGTGCAGATCAGGTCGCGCATTTCCTGTATGCCTGCTGGATCAAGACCGTTAGTGGGTTCATCAAGTATGAGCAGTTTAGGAAAACCGAGCAGTGTCGCCGCCAGTCCGAGACGCTGTTTCATGCCGAGAGAGTAGTGTCCTACTTTCTTTTTACGCGCTTCGCTCAGACGCACGATCTTTAAGACTTTATCGATATCTTCTTTGGGGCAGCCTTTAAGCGTTTGGAGAATGGTCAGATTCTCTTCTCCGGTCAAATGACCGTAGTAACTGGGCGATTCGATCAGAGAACCGGTGTCGGCAAGAAGCTTTATGCGGTTTTTTTCATTTACGGGCATACCGAAGAGCGTGATGGAACCGTCGGTAGGCTTGGCAAGTCCGAGGATCATCTTGAGTGTTGTCGATTTGCCTGCACCGTTGGGACCTAAGAATCCGTAAACAGCGCCTTGTGGCACCTGCATATGCAGAGAACTGACACAACGGACTTTACCGTACTGTTTCGTGAGATTAGTGGTTTCGATTAAATTTTGTGTAGCCATAGTCCCTCCTCTTTTACTATAAGTTATTTTGCGGCAATTGCCTGACTTTCACGATAAGAATAAGAGGGGCACATTAAAGCTTGATGAAGCCTACATTACATTTACATTAAGATTCGGGATAAGATGTTTCGAGGAAGGATAAAAAATAGTATACTGCTATGTGTAAGATACCGGGATATAAGGCGGATGAGTAACTGGTCAGAAGGTGCTTTCGCGAGGTGTTTTCTGTGAAGAACCGGGGTCTGAACAGTTACACAGATGATATTATGATCGGAAATAGCTTGCTGCCGATTGGCAGAGCAGGCTTTATGAAACAGGTAGATTCGGGATGGAGAAAAGGAGAGAAAAACCTGATATGAATATACATGAATATAAGATCATGCTGGTAGATGACGAACCGGCACTGCGTAAAATGGTCGGAGAGTTCTTAGCGAAGGAAGGGTTTAAGAATGTGGTGTGTGCGGGAAGCTGTCTGGAGGCGATGGCGGTATATCACAGGGAGTACCCTGCGCTTATTCTGTTAGACGTGATGCTCCCGGATGGGGATGGTTTCAGCCTTTTTGGCGAACTGCGAAGAGAGTCGGAAGTGCCGGTGATCTTCCTGTCGGCACGGGATGAGGATGAGAACAGACTGCATGGCTTGGGACTGGGAGCAGATGATTATATTACGAAACCTTTCCTGCCCAAAGAATTAATCCTGCGTGTGACGGCGGTGCTGAAAAGGGTGTATCGCGTGAAAGAGACGGAGAAAGAGCATGAGATGATTCGGTTAGGAGATTACTGTGTTGATCTGGGCAGCGGTGTGGTGAGTCGGAAAAGCGCATCGGAATCATCGGAATCGGGAGAAACGGAGACAGCAACCCTCACGGCTAAGGAATACGCCATCATAGAGAAACTGGCGGCGAACAGAGGACGGATCGTGACCATCGACGCACTGTGTGAGTCCGTGTGGCCGGAGGGTAATTACGGTTATGAAAACACGTTGATCGTGCATATCAGGAGACTGCGGGAGAAGATTGAAGAAGATCCTTCCCATCCGCAATATCTGCTGACAGTGCGCGGGCTTGGGTATAAGCTGGTATAGCGGCGCATGATCGCTGCCTTCGTTACAGATTGGTGAATACAGCAGAATGTTATGAGAATTTTGAAAGGAATATGAGAAACAATATGAGGATCAGAAACAGACGGTCGGGAGTCCGCACGGTCATGTATTACGCAACAGCTTTTATATGGATTATTGTGTTGACTTTGATTATTAATTTTATCTTGCTGTTTATTTTGCTGCTCCGATACCATCAATTCAGCCCGGATTATATGTACGGCGGTATGGTCATGGGGGAACTGACATTGACGGAAGAAGGCTATGAGCTGAGTAATCTTATGCAGGAAAGACTGACCGAACTCGATCAGTGGGCTATGTTGTTAGATGAAAACGGGAATGTTATCTGGAGCTTCAGGAAACCGTCGGAGATCAAAGACTCCTACAGCAGTTCCGAGATTGCTGCCATGTGCAGATGGTATTTAAACGATTATCCGGTTTATCTGCGCGTGTGGGAAGACAAGATCATGGTGGTGGCACGTCCGAAGGATTCCATGTGGAAATACAATGTAGAGCTTCCGGTTGCATGGATAAAGTATATTATTAGAATCGGGGGCTGGATTATTGCGTTCGATTCCCTGGGGATTCTGGCTCTGGCGGCATTTCTGTTCAGGAGGGGAGCGAAGAACAGGGAACAGGCGCGAATCGAGTGGATCGCCGGAATATCCCATGATATACGTACACCGCTGTCGATGGTGATGGGCTATGCGGATATGCTGGAGAGTGACGGAACGCTTACAGAGGAAGAGCGGCGGGAAGCGGCTGTGATCAGGCATCAGAGCATGGTTATGAAGGAGCTGATTGAAGACCTAAACCTGACCTCCAGACTGGAATACTCCATGCAGCCGCTGCGTATGGAGAAGGTACGTCCCACAGCGGTGCTTCGTGAAGTTGCGGCGGCGTTTCTAAGCGATGCGAGAGATGACGAACTTGAGATTGATGTGGATATATCCGGGCATGCGGAAGAAGTATGGATCAAGGCGGATCAGAAGCTGCTGATCAGAGCCTTGCGGAATCTGTTCCATAACAGTTTGCAGCATGGCAGAAAAGGGAAGATTATGCTGATCCGGCTGCATGTATGGCAGGAGAGAAAGTGGTGCTGTATCAGCTTCGCGGATAACGGAATCGGCTATTCCGATGAAGTGCTGCGCGGACTGCGCAGTGGCAGGAAAAAACGGGCGGAGCAGAAGATCAGAGGGCTCGGTATTGTACAGAAAATCGTGCTGGCACACGGCGGCAGGATTCTGTTTCGGAATAACGCGGAGGGAGGAAGTTACTGCGAGATGCGGTTTCGCGCATATTGTATAAGAAACTGATAAAAAAGATATAGAAAAGCCGTTGCCACTGTGCTACACTGTAAGCATCACAGCTATTTGATACTTGGGGACTATCTGCACGAAGTATCATAGAGAAGGTAGGAGGGTTATTGCAAAATGACAGCAGAGAAGATCAAAGAACTGGTGGCACAGATGACTTTGGAGGAAAAGGCAGCTATGTGTTCCGGTGCGGATTTCTGGCATACGGAGGCGGTAGAGCGTCTGGGGATTCCGGCAAGTATGTTATCCGACGGGCCTCACGGGCTTCGTAAACAGAACCAAGAGGGAGATCATTTGGGAATTAATGACAGCATCAAGGCGGTATGTTTCCCGGCGGGCTGCGGAACCGCGGCTTCCTTTAACAGAGAACTTCTAAAGGAAATGGGTGAGACACTGGGCAATGAGTGTCAGGCGGAAGGCGTCAGTGTGATCTTAGGACCAGCAGTCAATATTAAGCGTTCCCCGCTTTGCGGACGTAACTTTGAGTATTATTCGGAGGACCCGTTTGTTGCAAGCGAGATGGCAGGTGCGTTGATCCATGGAGTACAGAGCAAGAATGTGGGCACCAGCATCAAGCATTTTCTCGCGAATAATCAGGAGACACGCAGAATGTCCTGCGACTCCCGTGTGGATGAACGGACGCTGCATGAGATCTATCTGGCAGCTTTCGAGGGAGCGGTGAAAAAGGAGAAGCCATGGACCGTTATGTGTTCTTACAATAAGATCAACGGAACCTATGCGGCGCAGAACCATCAGTATCTGACAGAGACGCTGCGTGATCAGTGGGGTTTTGAAGGTTATGTTGTGAGTGACTGGGGAGCGGTCAATAACCGTGTGGAAGACTTGAAAGCGGGATTGGATCTGGAGATGCCGGGCTCTTACGGCGCTAATGATAAGATGATCATGGGCGCTGTCTTAAGCGGTGAGCTGGACGAGGGCGTAGTAAATGAAGCGGTGGAGCGTATACTGAATATCGTGTTCCGCTATGAGGAGAACCGCGATAAGGATGCTGTCTTTGATAAGGATAAAGATCATGAAATGGCACGTAAGGTGGCCGAGGAGACGATCGTTCTTTTGAAAAATGAGGGCGTGCTTCCGCTGTCCGATCAGCAGAAGGTTGCCTTTATCGGTAAGTATGCGAAGAAGCCCCGTTATCAGGGAGGCGGCAGTTCTCATATCAACAGCCATAAGATTACATCTGCACTCGATGCGGCGGAAGGGATGAAGAACATTACCTATGCGCAGGGCTTCGATGACGCGGAAGACAAGACCGATGAGCAGCTGCTTGCGGAGGCCGTAGAGACAGCGCGAAATGCAGATGTGGCGGTTATTTTCGCCGGACTTCCGGAGAAGTTTGAATCGGAAGGATTTGACAGAAAGCATATGGCTATGCCGAACTGCCAGAATGAATTAATAGAGAAAGTGGCCGCGGTGCAGCCCAATACCGTAGTAGTCCTGCACAACGGTTCCCCCGTGGAAATGCCTTGGGTGGATCAGGTAAAAGGCGTTGTGGAAGCATATCTGGGCGGTCAGGCAGTAGGCGGAGCAGTCTGCGATATTCTGTTTGGTAAGGTGAATCCCAGTGCGAAGCTGCCTGAGACATTCCCGATCAGACTGGAGGATAATCCATCCTATCTGTCCTACATCGGTGAGGGCGACATGGTAGAATACCGTGAGGGTATTTTCGTAGGCTATCGCTATTATGATAAGAAAAAGATGGATGTGCTGTTCCCCTTCGGTTACGGACTGTCCTATACCACTTTTGACTATTCCAACCTGACTGTGGACAAAGAGCAGATGAAAGATACCGATACGCTTCGTGTGGCGGTCGATGTGACCAATACCGGTTCTGTGGCGGGCAAAGAAGTAGTACAGCTGTATGTGGCCGACCGGGAAAGTACGGTAATACGCCCTGTCAAGGAGCTACGGGATTTTGCGAAGGTTGAGCTGGCGCCCGGAGAGACGAAGACGGTGACTTTTACGCTGGATAAGAGAGCATTTGCGTACTATAGCGTCAGGATTCATGACTGGCATGTGGAGACGGGTGAATTCGATATCATGATCGGCAAGTCTTCCAGAGACATTATGCTTACTAAGACAGTGACGGTGGAATCCACAGAGAAGCTGCCTTTCGTATATACCACGGATACGACGCTGGGAGATGTTAAGAAAGACCCCAAGGCATGGGAGATTGTGAAGGGGATTATGTCGAAAGGACTCTTTAGTGAAGAGCAGGGTAACTCTGAGGGAGAGAGCGCCGCGGAAGCTATGACGCAGGAGATGAATGATGCCATGGTAGAGTATTTACCTCTGCGTGGGCCGATCAGCTTCGGCGGGCAGGTGACGATGGCGGATGTGCAGGCGTTAGTAGATAAGCTGAACGCGCTGGAGGAGTAACCCGAAGTAAGTAAAAATATAGTAATCAGAAAAGGCAGAATCCGTTTTGGGCTCTGCCTTTTCATGTGCTGATTGTATTATAAGTTATAAACCGTGATTTGGAGTCAGTCGGTATCGTACAATCTAATTCGATTTATTTGCAAGCGCCGCTTCCACGAATCCCTTGAATAAAGGATGCGGGCGGTTCGGTCTTGACTTCAATTCCGGATGCGCCTGTGTCGCCACGAAAAACGGATGATTCGGAAGCTCGCACATCTCTACGATGCGGCCGTCGGGAGATAAGCCGGACAGCTTCATGCCGTTCTCTGTCAGTACGGCGCGGTAATCGTTGTTCACCTCGTAACGGTGCCTGTGTCTTTCATGGATCGTCTCTTCACCGTACAGGGCATATGCCTTGGAAGACTTGTCCAGTACACAGGGATAGGAACCGAGGCGCAGAGTGCCGCCGATGTCTTCCACACCGTTCTGGTCGGGCATAAGCGCGATTACCGGATGGGTCGTGGAAGGGTCCAGTTCTATGCTGTGCGCATCGTTATAGGCAAGCACGTTTCTGGCAAATTCCACGATTGCAAGCTGCATACCGAGGCAGAGCCCCAGAAAAGGAATGCTGTTGGTTCTCGCGTAAGTGATGGCATGGATCTTGCCTTCGATGCCTCTGTCGCCGAATCCGCCGGGCACGAGTACGCCGTTGACGCCGCCAAGCAGTTCACTTACATTATCTGCGGTGACGGTTTCGGAATCCACCCACTTAATATTGACGACGCAGTGGTTGGAAATACCGCCGTGTTTTAAAGCTTCCACAACACTGATATAAGCGTCGTGAAGCTGGGTATACTTACCTACAAGAGCAACTGTAACTTCACTGGCAGGAGTCCGCAGGGATTCTACCACCGCCCTCCAATCCGCCAGATCGGGTTCCGGGCAGCTCAGCTTCAGACAGTCACATGCCACCTGCGCCAGATGTTCTTTTTCCATGGCAAGGGGAGCCTCATATAAGTGTTCCACATCAAGGTTCTGCAGTACACGATTGCTGGGTACATTACAGAACAGCGCAATTTTATCTTTTAAGGTCTGATCTAAGGGACGTTCGCTGCGGCACACGATAATATCGGGCTGCAGTCCCATACCCTGCAGTTCCTTAACGCTTGCCTGCGTGGGCTTGGTCTTCATCTCCTGAGAAGCGCTCAGGTAGGGAATCAGCGTCACGTGGATAAGAATCGCATTCTCCCGTCCAACTTCGTGCTGGAACTGACGGATGGACTCTAAGAACGGCTGACTCTCGATATCGCCTACCGTACCGCCAACTTCGATGATGGCAATGCGGGTATCCTCATCGGTGAAATTGCGGTAGAAACGACTCTTGATCTCATTGGTGATATGCGGAATGACCTGTACGGTACCGCCGCCGTAATCACCGCGCCGCTCTTTCTGTAACACCGACCAGTATACTTTACCGGTGGTGACATTGGAATTTTTATCCAGATTTTCATCGATGAACCGTTCGTAGTGCCCCAGATCAAGATCTGTTTCCGTGCCGTCCTCCGTGACGAATACTTCACCGTGCTGGATCGGGTTCATTGTTCCGGGATCAATGTTGATATAGGGATCAAACTTCTGCATCGTGACCTTGTAGCCGCGAGCTTTCAACAATCTTCCCAGTGAGGCGGCGGTAATACCTTTGCCAAGACCGGATACAACACCACCTGTTACGAATACGTATTTTACTGCCATGATTTCCTCCATGCTTGAAGCGCTGCGATTTAATAACAAAAAGTAACTATTCAGCACGAAACAGTAGAAGCTGTGTGAATAGTTACAGCCAAACACAATATATAGCCTATTATACAATGGAAGAGCAGGAAAAATCTACTCTTAAGGTCAAATTTTGTAAAAAAATTTATAATTCTTTTATACATGTGTTCAGAAATTCATAATTCTCATATTGATTTATGATTTTTCCTTCTATATACTAAATATAGTTCTTGGATTTATGATTTACTTTTCACAGAAGCAACTTGGCGGGATCTGCTTTTGCGGATTTGGAAATGTGCCAGGAAAATTTCTATAACAGAAAAAACTTGAATGAAAGTGAGGATTCCTCATGGATGATAATTTAAACTCTTATGACGGCGGGCCGGGCCACGGACCGAACGGGTCGGGTGGTCCGGGCGGTAACAATAACGGCGGCGGGCCGGGCGGTCCGAACGGGAGCGGTAACGATCCCCGCAAACAGAGCTTGATCATGCTGGTGATCGCGGCTTTAGTCACACTGTTATGTATCAGCGTATTTATGAAAATGCTGACCGGCGCCAGCAATCAGGAGATCACCTATAATGCTTTTATCCAGATGATAGAAAGCGGGCAGGTTGAAAGCGTAACGGTCGAGTCGGACAGAATTACGATCTATCCGAAAGGCGAAAAATCGGAATCTCCGTTTATGTATGTATACGGTATGGGCACCGTCACTTACTATACGGGCAGGATGGAAGATGATGATACGCTGACGAAACGTCTGCTGGAACATAATATTGCCGTGAACAAACAGGTGTCCGACAGTTCCAGTGTGATTATGACAGTGTTGCTTTATTATATTCTGCCGATTCTCCTGATGTGGGGGCTTCTCAGCCTGTTGTTCCGCCGGATGGGCGGTAAGGGCGGGCCGATGGGTGTCGGCAAGAGTACTGCGAAGGCCTACGTGCAGAAGGAGACGGGCATCACTTTTAAAGACGTGGCAGGCGAGGATGAGGCGAAAGAGTCGCTGGTAGAGGTCGTAGACTTCCTGCATAATCCCGGCAAGTATGCCAAGATCGGTGCGAGGCTTCCTAAGGGAGCGCTGCTGGTGGGGCCTCCCGGAACGGGTAAGACACTGCTTGCCAAGGCGGTTGCCGGAGAGGCACATGTGCCGTTCTTCTCGCTGTCCGGTTCTGATTTTATAGAATTATATGTAGGTGTGGGTGCTTCCCGTGTGCGTGATCTGTTCAAGGAAGCGGAGAAGAACGCACCTTGTATCGTATTCATAGACGAGATCGATGCCATCGGCAGGAGCAGGGACTCCAAATACGGCGGCGGCAACGAGGAGCGGGAGCAGACGTTGAATCAGCTTCTGTCCGAGATGGACGGTTTCGACGGCAAGAAGGGAATCATTATTCTGGCGGCCACCAACAGGCCGGAGATTCTGGATAAGGCGCTGCTTCGTCCGGGACGTTTCGACAGGCGAATTATCGTAGATAAGCCCGATTTGAAAGGGCGCGTGGAAATACTGAAAGTGCATGCCAAGGATGTGCGGATGGACGAGACGGTAGATCTGAACGAGATCGCGTTGGCTACTTCCGGTGCGGTGGGTTCCGACCTTGCGAATATGATTAACGAAGCGGCTATCAATGCCGTAAAGACAGGCAGAGAGTATGTGAGCCAGAAGGATTTGTTCGACGCTGTGGAGCAGGTGCTTGTGGGTAAAGAGAAGAAAGACCGTATCATGAGCAAAGAGGAGCGCAAGATCGTCTCTTACCACGAGGTAGGGCATGCGCTGGTCAGCGCTCTGCAGAAAAATTCCGAGCCGGTGCAGAAGATCACCATCGTGCCCAGAACCATGGGTGCACTGGGATACGTTATGCATGTGCCGGAGGAAGAGAAATATCTGGATACCGAGGCGGAGCTTCGCGACAGACTGGTAGGTCTGCTGGGCGGCCGTGCGGCGGAGGAGATTGTGTTCGATACCGTTACCACGGGTGCTGCCAATGATATCGAGCAGGCGACCAGTATCGCCCGCAATATGGTTACCCGTTTCGGTATGAGTAAGAAGTTCGGGCTTATGGGGCTGGCCACGGTGGAGAGCCAGTATCTGGACGGCCGGGCATCTCTGACCTGTTCCGAGGTGACGGCGGCGGAGATTGATAATGAAGTGATGAAGCTGCTTCGCGACAGCTACAAGCAGGCGAAGAAGCTCTTGAAAGAGAATCGGGAGATTATGGATAAACTGGCGGCTCATCTGATCGAGAAAGAGACGATCACGGGTAAAGAGTTCATGAAGATCTTCCGTAAAGAAAAAGGTCTTCCGGAACCGACAGAGGATGAGACGGGAGATAAGAAGGACGGAGAGAAGCAGCAAGAGAAATCTGCAGAAGTACCGAAAGCAGATACGCCTATGACTGAACAGCCGGCAGTTCCTGTGCCGGGGATGCAGGCAGCAGGACAATTCCCAGCAGGGTCACAACCTGTTCCGGGACAGACACAGATTCCGCCGGCGTATGGACAAAAGCCGCAAGCGGGGCAGCCGCAACAACCTGCGTATGGGCAACCACCGCAGCAATCCGCATGGGGGCAGCCGCAACAGCCTGTGTACGGGCAACAGCCACAACAGCCCGCATGGGAACAGCCGCAGCCCGCACCCGGACAACAGGCAGGACAACAGGCAGGACAACCGGCAGGACAGCAGCCGGCACAGGAGCCGCGCTGGATGCCGCCTAATCAGCCGCAGCCGGAGAACCGCGGACGATTCTCACAGGCACCGGAACCGCGTGACGGTAAGGATGATCATAAGTAAGTGAGATATTTTAACAGGGCAAAGTCAGTGCAGATAATTGACTTTGCCCTGTCTGTTCTATTAATATTACAGTAAACTATTAGCAAAACAAAAGGAAACAATAATGTTTGATTTCGATGAAGAATTGAAAAAACTCCCCAACTCCCCCGGCGTCTATCTCATGCATGATGCCGCTGATACCATCATCTATGTAGGCAAGGCAGTGAACCTGCATAACCGCGTCCGCTCCTACTTCCGTAAGATCGTAGGCAGAGGACCGCAGATCGATAAGATGGTGCAGCAGATCGCACGTTTTGAGTATATTGTGACGGACTCTGAACTGGAAGCGCTGGTGTTGGAGAATAATCTGATCAAAGAATACAGTCCGAAATATAACACCATGCTTAAGGATGACAAGACATATCCTTATATCAAGGTGACCATGGGAGAAGAATATCCACGGATTCTCTTTTCCAGAGAGATGAAGAAGGACCGATCCAAATATTTCGGACCCTATACCAGTGCGGCGGCGGTCAAGGATACCATCGACCTGATGAATAAACTCTATCAGCTTAAGACCTGCAACCGGAAGCTGCCGAGAGACATCGGGCTGGAACGCCCCTGCCTGAATTATCATATTAAACAGTGTCTGGCACCCTGTCAGGGATATATCGACAAGGAAGCGTATCGGGCGCGGGTAGAACAGGCGCTGGATTTCCTGAACGGCAATTATAAGCCCCTTCTGAAAGAACTAGAAGAGAAAATGACGCTTGCGTCAGAAAGTTTGGATTTCGAGGAGGCGATACGCTATCGCGATCTGTATAACAGTGTGAAAAGTGTGGCGCAGAAACAGAAGATCACGGATTCTGACGGTGAGGATAAAGATATTCTTGCGCTGGCGAAGGATGAAACTGACGCGGTCGTGCAGGTGTTCTTCGTGCGGGACGGCAAACTGATCGGCAGGGAACATTTCTATATGACCCGTGTGGAGGGCTATGATACGGCACAGATTCTGCTGGACTTCGTGAAACAGTTCTATGCAGGCACACCCTACATACCGCGGGAGTTGATGCTGCAGGAAGAGATCGCCGATATTGAGATTCTGGAGAAGTGGCTCAGCAGCCGTAAAGGCGCCAGAGTCTATATCCGCGTACCGAAGAAGGGTACCAAGGAGAAGCTGGTGGAGTTGGCAGCACAGAACGCTCATCTCGTCTTAAGTCAGGATAAGGAGCGCATTAAGCGGGAAGAGGGCAGAACCATCGGGGCGGTGAAAGAGATCGCCGCGCTGCTTGATTTGGAACAGGTGAGCCGTATGGAAGCCTATGATATTTCCAATATCAGCGGGTTTGCCAATGTGGGCTCCATGGTGGTCTTCGAGAAAGGTAAGGCGAAGCGCAGCGACTACCGCAAGTTCCGCATTCAGTCGGTATCCGGCCCCGACGATTATGCGTGCATGAAAGAAGTGCTCACGCGGCGGTTTGTACACGGTATGGAGGAAAAGGAAGAGCTGAACCGCAAAGAGGTGGATCACGAGTTCGGCAGCTTCACGAAGTTCCCGGATCTGCTGTTGATGGACGGCGGCAGGGGGCAGGTGAATATTGCCCTGCAGGTATTGGAGGAGCTGCACCTTGATATTCCGGTCTGCGGCATGGTCAAAGACGATAACCACCGCACCAGAGGATTGTATTATCAGAATGTGGAGATTCCGATCGACACGCACTCGGAAGGGTTTAAACTGATTACACGGATTCAGGACGAGGCCCACCGGTTTGCCATAGAATATCATCGCTCCCTACGCTCTAAAGCACAGGTGAAGTCCGTGCTGGACGATATACCGGGCGTGGGACCGGCAAGACGGAAGGCGCTTATGAAGCATTTCGGATCGATTAATGAAATCAAAGAAGCGTCCGTGGAGAAGCTGTGCGAAGTGCCGGAGATCCCGGAGCATATCGGGCGGCAGATTTATGAGTTCTTTCACTGATTTCTCAGCATAATAACCGTGTGAAAGGCAACACTTTCAGAGTCAAAATATGTGTTCATTTCACCGCTATATTTGCTGACAATTCTTTCGACACTTTTCATGCCATACCCGTGGCGCGAAGGGTTCTTCTTATGGCTGACCAATCTCCTGCCGTCTTTGGAAAAAGGTGAGACGCGGCAGGAATTGACCAGTGTAATGACTGTAAACGGGGAGGAAGCTTCTTTCTTAATATCTAATTCTATGCATCCGCCGGTTATATTTTCGGCGGATTCTATGGCATTATCTAAAAGATTGCAGAAAAACGATGTAATATCATTGTCTTCCATAAAATCAATAACACAACTCCGAATATCCAAGTGGAGATTAATAGCTTTTTCATTGCACAACTGCTGATATTGGTAGAGAATCATATTCAGCAGTTTATTGTCGCAGATACGGGCACTGTAAGCAAGGGCGGGCGACTGCGTAAGTTGAAGAATATAGTCATCTACTTGTTCCCGTGCATTCTGCATGTTGAGCAGCGCGATCGTATGCAGATGATTTTTGATATCATGGATCAGAATACGTTGGTTTTCATTTTGTTTTAGCATATTTTGATAGTATTTGGATAGGTCGTGCTCCTTTTGCAGAGAGAGCTGCATTTCCGTGAAAATTCGGTTCCTTTTTTTGCTATGGATGTAAACGTAAATAACCAGAAGATTCATAAACAGCAGCAATATGGCACCAATGGAAATTAGCCGGCCATGTTCCTTACTGATCGGGTAGGAGGTGCTGATCATATACAAAATAAACATAATAACGCTGGAAACCATAGGAAAGCAGATCAACGACAAGATAATGCTGTCGCTATTCTCAGCGCGAGTTTTCTCTTCATGGGCCGCACGAGATAGAAAAATAAGTGAAACGACATACAGGGTTTTGCTGAAAACCGCCCATAGAATCATTTTGAAAAAATAATGTGTATCATTCGTGTCTTGAAGCATAAAAGGGTATGCAATGAGCTCACATGTACTCATGAGCGCGGTAGAAACACCGGCATGGAATAAGGCGGTGGGCAGTTTGGAGTCATAGCAAAGAAATATAAATACCAGATTACCCAATAAGAAACCGACAATATTTAGCCATATAATATGCAACTGGAAAATCAGAAAAAGAGCGGTGTATATAGCAAAAAGAGAAAAAAGGCATGTCTTTCTGTCCCGTTTAGGTTGGAAAACATTTGCGGCATATTGTCCCCATGCAAGCGCTTCCACTAAGTATATGAGCAAATAGTAAATAAAAAAATTCAAAGTACGTCCTTTCTTGACAAATGGGAGGAAAAAGCATTATATCAGATAGTGTTATAGTCAGTGAGTTTCCAAGTATAAAAGAAAAGCATTCTTGAAAGCCGTATATTTCCTGCGCGTGAGATACGCGGTAAATTGATCATGATACAGATGTATCAGACTATGGTCGAAACCGGTCACATGAGCGAAATTGACAATAAAGCTTCTGTGGGACTGAAAAAACATGCCGGACGGGAGCTTGTCGAGCCAATACTGCATATTCTGTACGGTGTGATAATCTTTATCAATTGTATGAACGATAACCTTATGGTCTACGGCTTCTACCGATACAATATGTGAAGTACGAACCGTGTATACGCCGTCCTTCGTTTCAATAGGAAGTGTGGCCATCGTGTTGGAGTACAATTCCAAAGCATCTTTTAAGCAGCGGAAAAGGCGCTGCTCGTCAATCGGTTTGGACAGATAGCGGAAAACGCGCAGCTTCATCGCGTCGTCCAGATATTCGGCATAAGATGTCACAATGATGATGATCACGTCTTTATTGAGCTTTACCAGTTGTTGTGCGACATGGATACCGCTTAATTCAGGCATTTCTATATCCAGAAAAACAAGATCTTTGGGTCCTTGATCCTTCAGCAAAGAATTCCCATCTTGAAATACCGATAGTGCAGAAATTTTTATATGGTTCTTTTTAAAAAAGGTATTTATAGAGTTTGATAAGCATTCAACAGTAATAGGGTCATCATCACAGATGCATATTCTCAAAGCGATTCTCCTAACATGATTGTAAACCGGATATTTTACAGCAAAATGAAAGCGAAATATGGATTTTGTTACAACAGGTCAAAGCAAATCAGTAGTAAGTTGCAAGATAATTATAGTATAGAAAGATATATTTTGCAAAGAAGAGGATGAAAAGACATAAAAAGGTCAATTTTGGTATAAGTGGGATTCGAATGATGTGTTGCATATACCAAAATTAAACAAAATAAGCAAAAATGTGTCGTTTTAGGGAGAACTAATTGATTAGAATCATAAAAATAAATATAATCTATAATAAAAAGTTCAGAATATGAACGAAATAAAAAATAGATATAGTTTGTGCATGGAGAAAATGGATTTGAGGTTAATATTTATGCTAAACCAGTAGTAGGGAAAAAAGACACATTAGGTGCGGGGAAGAAGCTGCTGGGGAAAGTCGGGCGAGCAATCATAACATTACATGATATTATTGACATTGCTTGCCATTTGCTATATTTTATCTACATATTACATATTCATAGGAGATTTTTATATGATATTCAAAGCTACAATATCACAAACTGCCTTTATGTTGAAAAAAAAGGAATCTGTTTGTGTATTTTATGTTCTTTTTTTTATGGTGATTATAAATTTTATTGGTAATGTACTATATTTTCAAGGCAAAGATGTTGTAGAGATGTATCAACCAATGAAATTGCTTTTGCTAAGTTATAACCGTACTAATTGGAACGCATCAAATACGCTGCTGTTGCTTCAGCTATATCCGCTTTTGGTGGTATGCCCGGCGGGGTTTTCATTGGCAAGGGAGTATCAGCTTGGTACAAGGGTATTTTTGGTTTCCAGATTAGGAAATTTTACATATCAGGTAAGTAAATACTTGTCTGCATTTTTGACAACGATGATTATTTTTACAGTACCTTTCTTGTTGGAGATTATTTTGAATTGTCTGTCATTTCCTCTGTCTGCCACGGGTGATTTATCATATTTGTCAATATATGACAGTGCTTACAGAATTGGTGTAAATCGTTACTTTATGAAAAGCATATATCTGTATTCCCCTTATCTGTATGCTGTGATTGGAACGCTTTTTTTTGGAGTTGTATCAGGAGTGCTCGGTGTTTTTACCGTGGCGGTATCTTCAGTTATAAGAGTTAAATATAATGTTTTTCTTTTTCTGCCGGTCTTTGTTACTCTGAATATGTCAACGATATTAGCGAGAGGTTTTCCGA
>JAAUZY010000020.1 GCA_014804355.1 Lachnospiraceae bacterium | reverse complement strand
TGAATGTCTTATTAATCGAACCGGTGTATGCGTTAATACCGGTAATCGTCACGGTAACTGTGCCTACGTTGGTATGCTCACCAAGTTTCTTGCCTGTCTTGTAGGATACTTCGTAGTCTGTGCCCTCCGTCAGCTTTTCGGGTTCCACAACGCCCTTGATTCTGGTTACTGTCAGGCTTCCTTTATCGCTGCCGTTTTCACTTACATAAATCGGCTCGCCTGTGTAATCATATGCTGCATTGATTCCCTCGATCGTCAGATCTTTGGCTGCCAGCTTGGTGCCCTTTACATCGTAGGTTACAGACTTGCTTCCGTAATACTTTGCCTTATCCTTACCTGTAACTGTAATGGTTGCCTTACCAGTCTGATTCTCGTCTTTATAAGTGATATCGAAATCGTTTAACTCGGCTTCCACCTTGCCAAATTTGACTGTCTTTACCGCCGGACGTATGTCCGAATTATTGCGATCTGCATAATCCACACTCTTTGCAGTCAGAGTTATTGTTGCCTTGCTCATCAACTTAATATCGTTTTCACATACTGTGTACGTGATCTCTCTGCTGCCGGTATAGTTTGCAGAATCAACTAGTTTGCCTTTCTGCGTCTTTACTTCCGTTGTATAGATGGTAATCTTATAATCCTTCGCTACAATATTACCATCATCATCCAAATCAAACGAAGGATATTCTACTCTATAGTCGCTATTGAGCTTTAGCGTCTTCTTGCCATATTTCACGGTCACCTTCGGATTGGTTACTTTGCCCTTGTTATTGATGATCGCATAGACATCCGCTACAATGATATCCTCGTCGCCGATATCTTTCTTCTCGATCTCAAAGGTCTTCGTTGCCTTGCCCTTAAAGTTGCCCTTACCGGTAACAGTTACTGTAGCCGTTCCGACATTGGTGTTACTCTTATATGCTACCGTGTAATCTTTCTTGAGCTCTAATAAGTCATTGCCATGGTAAACTTTGACATCAGGCTTGATCGCTGTACCGGTGTAAGTCTGGGCAGGAATCTCTTCCATCCAGAGTCCTTCTCTGACAAGTCCTGCATAAGCTGCCTCTAAAGCTTCCTTAGCGCTGTTAACTTCGGTCTGAGTTACATTTGCTTTATCTGCCGTTTCCTCCGCCGCATTTAATGCGTCCGTAAAGTTCTTCCAGCTTTCTGCTGTGTAACCGACGTCTTCCACGCTCTTGTACTCTTCAATCAGAGCTTTCAGACCCGTAAGATCAACTGTTCCTGTTGATGCTTTCGTAAGTTCATCATGAGCTTGCTCTAAAGCTGCCTTAGCTCTGGAAATATCGGCCGTCGTTACACCCTCTTTTTTTACCGCTGCCCTCGCCGCTGCCAAAGCATCTGCAAAGTTCTGCCAGCTTTCTGCTGTGTAACCGTCGTTTGTCACCTTCTCATACTCTTCGATCAGAGCCGAAAGTGCTGCGATTTCTTCCGTTGTGGCAGCCAATGCTTTGGCAAGTCCATTATAAGCTGCCTCTAAGGCTTCTTTAGCGCTGGCAATCTCCGGTGCTTTTACATTTTCTTTTTCTACTGCCGCCTGCGCCGCTTTTAATGCATCCTCAAAGTTCTTCCAGCTTTCTTCTGTGTAACCGTCGCTCGTCAACTCCCCATATTCTTCAATCAGAGCCGAAAGTGCTGCGATTTCTTCCGGTGTGGCAATCGGTATTTTGACAAGTCCTGTATAAGCTGTCTCTAAGGCTTCTTTGGCTTTGTCAATTTCTGTCTGTGTTGCTTCTAAATCTTCTGCTACTTCCTTCGCTGCTTGTAATGCCTCTGTAAATGCCGTCCAGCTTTCTTCTGTGTAATCATCGCCTGTCAAGCTCTCACACTCTTCGATAGCTTTATTCAACCCTGACAGTTCCACATCTGTCCTAAATACTGCACTGACTGTCACCTTGCTGTTCGGCATAGTGAAGGATTCTTCTGTTGCTTCGGTGACTTTGGCATCGTAAGTAAGTGTAGCGGTTTTCGTTGCCGCGTCATAAGTCACAGTGCCATTCTCGCTTGCCAGAGTATCACTGGTTACATTCCTACCGGAAACTGTTAATTTATATAAGATATATCCGATATCAGGTTCTACCTTTAACGTAATTGTCTCTCCGCCGACTGATTTAGCAACATCGCTGGATACTGTACCGTGTTTGATCTGGTCGTCTATCAGAATGTCGTATTCATAAGCGCTGTACAGATAGAAATCGTCCATGGTGCCCCATCCTTCGGCCTGCACTGCAACTTCCATTCCGACTACCAGATAATCACCTTCAGAAATAACGATACCCACGATTTCCGGATTCTTCCAGCTCATCCATCCATCTAAAGAGCATGACGATTTCATTACTTCGCCTTTTTGGTTATTATCCTTATCATATATTGTCACCACAGCATCCGCATCCGCATTTGCACCCTCTATGTATCCACCGAATATATAGGTGCCTGCCTCAAGTCCTTTTACTGTTTGCTTCACGGTGACAGTGGTTTCTTTATTACTATAGAAATGTGCTACCCAGTCTCCACTGTGCTGATTTTCCGACTTTCGTGTGGCTCCTTTCAGCTCCCAATTCCCAGTATCCTCGTCTTCAAATCCCGGATTGACAAGTCCTGCCACCGAAGTCATCTCTACGGTTATAGTCAATGTAACTGACCTTGTTGCCGTTCTGGTACTTCCATCACTTATTGTATACTCACAAGTTGCAATACCCCTGACTGTGTGGTCGCCCGGTTCCCTCGTATCTACCTGTGCCTGATCCTCCTGATTCCATTCAACCGGACACTCCGCCGTAGTGCCGTCGTTAAAGGATACAGTCACTGTATCAGGATACGTCACCGTACCGCCTGCCTTGACCGTTACGGAAGGATTCTGCACGTCCGAAACTGCCTTTTCAGCTGTTGCTCCCGTCCTGATGTAACTATATACTTTAGCAGTTGCAAGCGCCGTACCGTCAAAGCCGAACCATGCCTGATTATCGATCGCACTGCCGCCATACCACTCTCCTGCATCATCAGGATCATACTCGGCTGAATAACTGGATGCCCATCCTGAACCGTATGTTTCCCAGGCTTCCTTATTCTTTGCAAGCAGTTCTGCATTTTGGGTTCCGTCTTCATTATAAACATAATATGGTGAAATCCATGCAGGCTCCCAATAGAACACACCAATGCTGCTGTCTGCCGCGCCATCCACGCTGTTGACATTGTTTGCCGCCTCGACAACTGCCCTGATCTCATCCGCCTGTCCCTGAACGGAAATTGCGTAGGCACCACTATCATTATTTCCTTTACGCACCGTATTCTCATGTCCATCCTGGTCGTCTAATGTAGTAGCCCAGGATGTCTCCGCAACCATGACTTTCTTGCCGTAGGTCTTTGCTACATTAGCCAATACGGATGTCAGATTTTCGGTTGTACCATGCCAGAAAGGATAGTACGAACTTGCAAATACGTCGTAGTCAACATTCTGATCATTCAGATTTTTTGCAAAATTTGCATAGTTGCCGCTTCTCTCCGGATTGGTGAAATGTATTGCTACGAGACAATCCTTATCGACCTCTCTAACCGCTTTACTTCCGGCATTGTAAATCTTAGCGGCATCTGCCCATCCATAATTTATTCCGCAGATACCATTGGTTGTCTCATTTCCTACCTGTACCATGCCGACATCGACACCGGCAGATTTTAATTCATTCAGGCTATCCAGCGTAAACTGATAAACAAGATCCGCCTTTTCATCAACAGTCTTATCTGCCCACGCCTTCGGAGCCTGCTGTTTGCCCGGGTCCGCCCAGAAATCCGAATAGTGGAAATCGATCAGTACCCTCATGCCTGCATCTGTTGCCAGCTTACCCATTATCTTTGCTTTTGCCAAATCGTTGTTACCACCGCCGTAACCGTGTCCCTCACTGTCATAAGGATCATTCCATACACGGATACGAACCCAGTTGGTACCGCCATCAGCCAGATACTGGAAAAACTCCGCATCAGACAGCTCATTTCCGTTTTCATCCTTGAAAACAGTTCCGCTCTGTCTCAAAGACCAATAAGATGATAAATCTGCGCCAGTGATAAAATCCTCCGCCAATGCTATCGGTTTTACATTGATCTCCGCCTCTACACCGGATTTCGGAGCCAAAGCATCCATCGCTTTTTCCAGATTTTCATAGGCTTCCTCTATTTCACTGCTTGTAGGAGTTTCTTTTTCAAGCACCTCCTCTGCTGCTGTAAGCGCTTCTGAAAATATCTGCCAGCCATAAGCCTTATAGTCGTCCTCATTCAGTTTCTTTGCCTCAGCAACAAGCTCTGCCAACGCTTCTGTTGAAACTTCTGCATCTTCAATGGATGCATATCCAACACCATCTTTCACTGCGGTTATCTCGCCGGCAAGAAGGCCTGTGTAGATTTCCGGATTTGCCTGAGGATATCCGCTACACTGAAATATCCCACCCACAGTAGTGCTGGCACTGGACTTATAGATTACAAAGCCGGCATTACTCTTGTCACTTGCAACAGTATCCGTAACATTAAACGTAATCTTATACCAATTCTCGTGTCCTTCTACTGACTTCATCTCATATACGGCATCATTCCATGATTTCCAACCTAATGCTGTCAAATTGTCAGTAACAATAGTCCCCCACGGACAAAAGCCTATTTCATCACCATCTAGGTCACTAAAATAGAAATTAAACTCTACTGTTACGTTGTTATAGGTGCCATCTTCCGCAATTACTGCTATTCCATCATCCGAACCAGTTTCAGCATCATCATCATCTGCAACACCGCCCGTGGCACCGTCATCCTTAATATTGCCATCTGCAGTGTCATCATCTTCAGGATCCCCGTCATTCTCTTCATCACCGGGAACCGTATTCGCATCGGGTGACGTCTCATCATCTCCCTCAGAAACATCCTCTCCCGGTTGTTCCGGAGCTTTTTCGTCTCCTTCGCCGGAATCGATGTTTCCGTCCGCGTTACTGCCATCTGCTTCAGGATTCTGAACTGCACCGCTGTCTCCCACAGACGGCGTTTCATTCACCTGTCCATTTGCATCCGCTGTGTCTTCCACATCAGGCTGTGCCGCAAGTACTGATAGGTCAGGTATGATTGAACCTGTCAGAATCATCGCCGCACTTAAAATGCCGCACAAACCTTTTTGAAAAAACTGCTTTGTCTGTTTCCTCATTGTTTTCCTCCCATTCTTTATTTTTTGCTACCCCCTGCGGCTTCCTTGCAGGGCTACAGCGCAACGTTGCGCAATCGGTTGCGCTACTACATATTTTCATTATATAGAATGGAACCATTTTCCGCAAGTAACTTTGTCACGAATTATTTACCAATCTTCTTGCCCCATTTTTATGAAAAAGAAACAAAAGGCGCATGGTCTACGTTGCTGTTCCATGCGCTTATCAGTTTTATATAATTTTTTCATATACTGATTGTTTTCTAAAGCGGTGCTAAATACCATTAACAATAACTTTAGGAATAATTCAGATTAACCATATTTCCAATAGCTTCCTCAACAGCGGCATTCAAACTTTTTCCATGCTCAATCGCATACACAACAATATACCGATGGAGTTCCGGAAATCCTGCTCTAATTCCTTAACGGAATCACCTTCATAAGAAAGTAGCGACTTAATTCCGATAACTTTTCCCCCAAAAACAGCTATCCTCTTTCGAGTATTCCACTGTTCCATTATAGTTCTTTTATGAAAGTAAATTGCTCATATCAAATCATCCTTTCTTAATTTCTCTATCACCTGATCCATTACATACCGCTTTAAAAAAGAGGGTTGCTTTTGCAACCCTCATCTAATAAATTTTATTATACTTTTTAAATCTAACGTTTTTGAATATACTTTATAAATATAATATACATAAATCTTTAAATCTAATGTCAGTATATCCCATTTCGCTCAAAAAAACAACCTTTTTCTAAATTTTTAACCATTCAACATCCGGTTTAACTATCCGCCTTGAATTAACATATGCCCATTCTATAGTTAAAATGGTTTTTCCAACATAGCTATATTCACCTTTATCCACTACCAACGCTAAATCAGCCACATCTCTACTTTGCAAAAATAGAGGCAATAATAACTGTATTTTTGCTTCTTTTGTCGATTTATCTGTATAATATTGTGGAATTGCTAATTTATAGTTACGTTTCACCTTTTCCACAATCTTTTTAACAGCATTTTCAAGTAATCCGTTTATCATATACTTATCTGTTAATCCTACAGAAACAAATCTTTCATAATTATCATCAATAATATGATCATAATCTATCGTAAGTTCCATTGATTTATCATATATAAAATCTGCCGGAGTTGTAAAATAGTCTGCAATATCAGGATAATGCTTAAAAACTCTTAACTCTAAATCCGACCTTTGTTTAAACCCATATAAAAACCACTCTTGTCCCTCTTTTTTATTAGGGCTTGTATTCTTGACAAAATATGCATAAATGTCTGCACCATGTTCCGTAAGTATTCTTTTAATTCATCAAGTTTACTTACGCCAACTGCCTAATTTCGAAAGTCTGCGGGCAGTTTGCGTTACAGATTATATTGTCGATACAGTTCTTTCCTGTATTCCGGATCAGTAACAGCCCTGGACAGATCATCCGTGTCGCCGGATTCCAGCAGAAGCTGAGTCAGCCTTACGAAACAAGATTCGCCCGCTGCAAACCCTTCTGTAAGTCCTTCCGCACGACCCTCTGCACGACCTTCCGCATGACCTTCTGCACGTCCTTCTGCACGTCCTTCTGCACGTCCTTCTGCACGTCCTTCTGCACGTCCTTCTGCACGACCTTCTTCCCTTGCTTTTTTGCGTTCCGCCGGTAGATCCACGTCCTCAAAATATTCAAATAATACTGCCATATCCCGCTCCTTTACCTGATCAGTAAACTCCGCAACTTCTTCCTCCGGCAGATGTAAATGCCTCAGCATGGTTGCCGTCACCCTTGCGATAATGTCAAGCAGTTCATCCGTGGAATTCTCTGACAGGTCTTTCAGATAGTCTTTTGGTAGGTCAAGCTCCCTGAATGCCGCAATGCTCTGCAGCCGGTTGATCAGCATCAACAGGGATAGTTCATCCTTTTTCCCAACCAGTTCGTCTACACTGTAGTCATTAAGCTGTACCAGCTTATAAAAGAACTTAGGGGTAAAAGGCTCGAAGGCGTTATCAAAGTAAATCCTGTCTTTGATATTGCAGGGCGCTGTCCACTTCCCGCTTCCCTCATAGTATACAATGGGTAGGATCGGTGGATAGCGAAATCCTTTTGTTTTGCTGATTCCCTTCTTTTTCTTCTCCATCTCCTTTTCATAGTCCTCCCAGATGTATACCATATAACGGAGAAGCTGCATACTCACATTATAATCCACTTTGGTCTTGTGTTCAATAAGGGAGATGAAAAAGAGTGTGTCTTTTTCCGATATCCGTATACGTTTTACCGTATCCGAATTGCGTTCCTCTGTGAACATAGGTATGTAACGTTCCGTAACATCTTCGATATCCTCAGCCCGGATGTTCTTGAGAAGTGGAATATCCATGTAATTTCTGAGAAACTGGGAGCACAATTCCGCATTCCCGAAAATGAGTTTACTGCTGCTGTCATGATGTTTGCTGTTATTGATCTGTTTCTTTTGATATGCTTTTTTCTCTTTAGACATAAGAACTCCTTTCGACACGGACAAAAGCAAAATAAATTGAAAGATTTATCCTGCATTGCCGGATGTAGACCAACAATTGTAACAGAATACAACTGCCATTTGATGTGTTTATAATACTTGTTTTAATGCCTGTCGGAAAAACTGACAGAAACTGTCTGAACGTGCGAAATGCACATACCGCTCTATAGAAAATGTGGTAATCGGTAATATAGCAGGGGAACGTTTTGTCTCCCGGTTCATTTATCATAAGGGATAGGATTATGTTTGTCAATTATTTTATGGTAATTTAATAAAGCCTTGCACAAAAACTGGCAAGGCTCATTTCATTATTCGGGATACACATTGTAAACTATTTCCCACTTATCCATACCTATTCCAATCCCAACGATTGCACCATCCCATTAACATGCTGCGGGTCTACCGTGGGGCTGCCCAGCGTAAAGGACCTCTCGCCCCACTCACCGATCTGTACCGGGCAGGTAATCAGTGAAAGTCTGCTAAACTGAATCTCATCCGTCTCNGCAAGCTTCAANCCGATNGAAGTNACGAAATTAANCGAGTGNCCGTCATNNNCCATGGAATATGACACCNATGATCCGTCCCAGAANACATCCTCCACTGTATAATCCTTGTATAANGATATNTCTATGCCNCCTTTGACAGCGGCNCCGTCTTCCAGCAGCAATACTTTNTCATTTTNNNGATCGACCCGGAANCTGACCTTATCCCGAAACTGCTTCTGATAATCTTCTTCATCNAAGGCATACAAATCTATCNTTCCCGTATCGTATCTGTCCACCAGATANAGCTTCCATNTCTCNCTGCTGCCCGTATTCNNAAGGCACATCTGAAATGCAAANGTTCTNGGNAGCCCATCCTGCGTCTGCTCCAGCATAAANACTTCCGGCTTAAGTCCCGTCGGNAGCCACGGCANNTCCAGNCTGTTGACNTCTCCGTCNATCATCATCTTCACNCCNCGGCAGCCATACTGATCNGTATACAGCCCGTAGAANTCTATGCCGTACTCCTCATCTTTATGNATCAGATACCACGNGCCGTCTTCCAGNGGNAATTGNCCGCCGNTATACAGNTAATCATAATATGCCGNGACGTCANCCANCGNCGCCGCTATCAGNGCATCATCCGTCATAGACTGCAGCATATCTTCAAATTCTTTCGCTGTAGCCTGATTCCATTCTGTCTTGATCCGTTTAAGCTCCTTCTGTATCTGCGCCTCCTCTGCNTCTATCGCCGCCTTCTGCGCTTTAAGCTCTTCAAGCCACTGCNNCAGCTCTNTCTCTTNCGCCGCNTTTTGNGCNTCGAGTTCTTCAAGATTCTGCCGCATCTGTGCCTCTTCNGCCTCNTCCACNGCTTTTGCCAACGCTTCCCNCTCTTTCNCCAGTTCTTCGGCNAGCNGNTCCATTTCTTCCAGTTCTTCCCACCTACGCTGTATCTGNGCNGCNTCTGCTCTCTCCGCTTCTNANGCCTGTACCGCTGCCTGTTTCTCTTCCACTGCCTGTATTGCCGCCTGTTCCTCTTCCGCTGCCTGTATCGTTGCCAGCTCCGCTTCCGCCGTCTGTATTGCTTCTTGTACCGCTGCATCATGTCCTGCGGCCTCAGTCTCCTGTACACTTTCCGCTCCGGTATAAGCACATCCGCACAACAGAAGGACGGTCAATGCTACGATTCCCGTTACGATTTTGCTCCTTTTCTTTACGTCCGCGATCATGACTATGCGCTGCCGTATCCGCCTGCTGCTGCCGTCCATGGTCAACACCACGCCGTTTGCGCCGATCCGGGCATGTTCGACATTCATCAGATCAAGCAGTGTCCTGCCATAAGAGAAACGCTGCGCCTCTCCCAACAGCCCAACTGCCCGCTCATCACAGGCAAGTTCGCTGTCCTGCTTCGCCTCATATACCGCCAGCCACACAAGCGGATGAAACCACCAGACCGTACACAATATGCTGCGCACCGCCGCCCACAAGGTATCTCCCTGGACGGCATGCGCATATTCGTGCGCCAGTATATGAAGCCTNATCTCCTCTTCCTCATACAGCTCCGGGCTGATATAGATACCCCTTCCTGCCATACACGGACCAGGCAGTCCTTTCACCAGCCAGACCTGTATCCCATGATCCGCCAGCCGTTTCGCCCATACCGCAGGCAGANAGTCTGTCNGTGCCTTCTCTCTTGTTCGATGCAGATACACGATGAATCGCGTCTGTCTGAACAGCGCGAATCCGCCTACAACGATCACACCCGAAACCCATATCATCACAACCGCCAAACGGAAACCCGCAGAGGANCTTTCCTGCAATCCGTGCCATATCTGCATATCCAGTCTGTCCGCAGATGAATTGACTAGAGTTGCTCCCATCTCTGCACCATCTGTTTCCGCTCCTGCCATATCTGCTGCCATGCCACTTACATCCGTCCCTGTACCATCTGTTTCCGCTCCCGCCATACCTGCTGCCATATCGCTTTCGTCTGATCCTGCAGCCGTCAGGGCTGATTCTATCCCTGCCGACATATCCCGCAAAGCCTCCTTCACATTCCCGGCATTTGCAGATGCCTCTGCGGTCATCTCATTGCTTCCGTTGTTTTCATTCACACTATTCTTATGNATCTCTTCTGCTCCTGCCGTTCCCACATAATACTGCGATATTCCCTGCACTGCATTCATAATACTGAATGAACTGCTGCCGAAGCTGACCGGCAGAACCATTCGCACCGCTACCACAAGCCACAGCGCATAACGCATCCCCATACTGATTCTGCCATATGTCAGCCGCCGCAGTATCAGAATCACACAGATCAGAATCGTGCCGCTTACAATCATATCCGCCATCTGTCACACTCTCTCCTTTCCACTCTCAGGCTTCCCGCTTTCTCCTCCGCATTCTTCTCAGTCANTGCCGCTTTCCGCTTCCGCCCTACGCAGGATCTCATACATCTCCGCGATCTCTTCTTTCGACAAAGCCTTCCTCTCCACCATGGTATTGAGCATCAGCCCCATCCGGCCATCAAAGACTTTCTCCAGGAACTCTTCCGTCTCCTGCTGCACCGCCTCATCCCTGCCTACATCCGGATAATACAGCTTCGCCCGCTCNCCCTCCTCATGATGGATCGCTCCCTTCTCCTCCATGCGCCGCAGNAAAGTCATCACCGTATGCTTCGTCCATCCCGTCGTCTCCTTGAAATGATTNGTGAGCTGCATCATCGTCTGCGGCGCTTCCTGCCACAACAGACTCATCACCTTCCATTCCGCCTCCGATAATCTGACCATATCCTTCTCCCTCTTAAATCATTGTTTTTATCCTCTTAATTTCAGGTTTACATTTGACTACCTATAATTTATCACATCGGTAGTCATCCGTCAACCTATTTTTTATAATTTCAAACCGTGTGCAGGGCAGATTGCGACAAACGCTCTCTCGTGTCATGCGCAGNCNNATGTGATTTTCTTAATATTCCGCTCAGTAANCAGCAATTGCGGGACACGGATGTCCCGCAAAGCCCGAAACGAGCCCGGATGGCTCATTGAGGGCGGTTNCGTCCGTCCTCCACCACCTATCCCGGAATATTATAGAAAATCCATTCGACGAAGCCGACACGAGAGAGCGTTTGTCGCAATCTGCCCTCCCATCCTAATTGACAGAAAATTTATACACTTCCACATAAATATTTAGAATTTTCCCTTCCAATTTTAAACAATATCTGCTAAAATAGTGTTAAGAAATAAAGATTCCTGCCGATACTATTAACAGAACAAGATGTTCACAATAATTTATCCAGGGAGGGATTGTCGCAGTATATGCAAATGAAAGGAATTATAAAGTTGAAGCGGTTATGGCTGTTTCCCCGCTAAGGAAGGTTTCTTCCAATGACAAAAAACACCAGTCCGGACAGAACCCGTCTAAAACCTTCGCGCAAACTTTCTTTTCTAAGGTTTTAGATGAGGCATGTGAGAGGGAACAGCAACGAGACATCCACATTTACACCAATGGCTACACCAAGGATGCACTTCCCTATTACAATTTTATCAATATGCGCGAGTATTGTTAACTGAAGTGAAAAACCCGAGGAGAACCAACATCCCCTCGGGTTTTACATTTTCTTTTCACATCATTAATCCGCTCTGTATCCCTATATCGCTTACCGCGGATCCGCTCTTTACTGCAGCTGTTTCGCCAGACTGAAGATCTCCTCCAGCATATCCTTACATGCCTGCATATCCTGTACGGTAGCCTCCGAAGTCCTAAGCCCTTCCATACTGGAAGCCGCCACTTCTTCACTTGCCGCAGACAA
Organism: Lachnospiraceae bacterium; assembly: GCA_014804355.1. Lineage (GTDB taxonomy): Bacteria > Bacillota > Clostridia > Lachnospirales > Lachnospiraceae > UBA3282. Next base: position 28,832 of record JAAUZY010000020.1, on the reverse strand, counting down.
CTGTGAGATATCATCCGAGATCGCATTGGTGCTGTCGATAATGCTCGCGATGATCCTTTCACTGTCTCTTATATTGTTTACCATATTCTGTACTTCTTCATCAACTGCCTCGAATTTCTCCTTGGTAGCCTCGATCAATTCAGTCTGTTTGTTAATAGACTGTTGTGCACTATCCACACTCTCATTTACACTCTTCGTATCCAGAATCAATTCATTGATAATATTGGTAATGCTGTTGGAGGCATCCTTAGTCTGTTCAGAGAGCTGTCTGATCTCCTCGGCAACCACCGCAAACCCTCTTCCTGCCTCACCGGCACGCGCTGCCTCTATGGAAGCATTGAGCGCCAGCAGATTCGTCTGGCTGGAAATCGACAGAATCGCACCGATGAAATTCTGCACCTCTTCCACCTTATGGCTAAGCATGTTGCTGACCTCGACGGTTGCTCCGCTGGCCGCCTCCACATTCTCAGCCTGCTTCCTCAGACTCTCAACAACATCAGCACCCTGTGTTACCATATCACTCGCCCTGTCGGAAGCTGCTGTCAGATTCCTGATACTCTCCTCTACGGCATCCGTATTGCTCCGGATCTCCATACACATATCCGCCTGCCGTTGAATGGACTGTGCCGTAGCATCTGTACTCTCCGCTATGTTCGTCATGGCGAAATTATTGGTATCCACATTGCCCTGCAGATTTCCCAGTCTGTCCATCGCACCGTCAAAATTCTCGATAATACTGCCGGCTACCTGCAGCATCTTCTGCTGCGCCGCCTCCTGCTGCGCTGCGGCCTCTGCCACACTATTGACATTCTCCTCATTAAACTGGACCAACAGCTTAGAAACCGTATAAGAAGCATATGCCACAAGCAGGATCGTTAAAAGACCCATAATAGAATCTTCCAGTTGTGCACGATCCAACAGGAATGTCCTGATCAGATTAAGTGCTATGATCGCACAATTACCAATCAACAGCAGCCTCTTATTATAATATACCAGAACTCCGAATAACACGGGAAAAGCATAGGCGTACACTCCCGTATTCGTCCCGAATAATACCATAGCCCCATACGCGACTGTGGCGCATGCCATCATGCCTACCGCACCCTTTTTCTGATCTTTCCACAACACATATGACCCGATTGCACCGATCAGCATTGCCACCGTCACCGCCGCACGCACAATAACTCGTATGCCGCCGCTCTCTAAAGCCCCCGATGCCACAGTAACCAGAATGAAATACATTAAGATTACCGAGATAAGAATTAGCACGGTTTTGTTCGCCCGTTTGTACTGTGATTCTGTCATCTTATGTTCCCCCTTTAGTTATATTATGTTTTACTGACATCACATTCATACTGAACTGACACACAAATATATTACCACAATCATTCGAAGATTTCCAGCCTTTCCAACACCGGGTCATAAGCCCGAATTACACCTCGGAATGCCTGATCAATTCGGGCGGCAGCCATTTCTTCAGAATATTGCCAAGCATTTCCAGATCTATAGGCTTGGGCAGGAAATCGTTCATTCCTCCCACCAGAAACTCGTTCTCCATCCCTTTAACCGCATTGGCTGACAGTGCCACAATGGGCAGTCTGTCCGTGTAGGGCGTGCCGGTCGAACGGATCAGTTTCACGGCTTCGATACCATCCATCTCCGGCATCATATGATCCATGAATACCAGATCATACTGCATCTGCCTGCGTATCATCTCGACGCTGTCCTGCCCGTTATCCACCAGATCAGGAACAATGCCGAACTTCTTAAGTAGCCCCGTTGCCACACGCAGATTTACTTTATTATCGTCCACCACAAGCACCTTAGCTTCCGGCGCAGTAAAATCTATGACAAACTGTTTTAATTCTACCGCATTTTTGTTCTTACTGTATTCACACGGCGCCGCATCTATAACCTTCTGCCGGATATCAAAGATAAACGTGCTGCCCTTGCCGTATTCACTCTCCACCTTGATGCTGCCGCCCATGTTCTCCACCAGCAGCTTTGAAATGGACAGGCCCAGACCGGTACCCTCCATGCCGCGGTTCTTCTTCATATCTACCTGTTCAAAGGATCGGAACAGCTTATCCATATCCTCCTGCCTGATGCCGATGCCGGTGTCGGCGACGCTGATCAACAGCCGTCCTGTATCCTCCTCTTCCTGCTGCCACGATACCGTGAGTGTAATGGAACCCTCATATGTAAACTTTGTGGCATTACCCATGATATTGATGATAATCTGCTTCACTCTTCCGATATCCCCGTACAGCTTGCGCGGTACACTGTCGGACACCTTAGCGATCAGTTCCACCGGTCTGCCCTTCAACCGCACCTCCATCATGCTCGTCACATCATGGATCATGGATGAGAAATAATACTCTTCGGGAACGATCGGCATCTTGCCGGATTCAATTTTGGAGAAATCCAGAATATCGTTGATGATGCTGAGCAACCCTTCTCCCGATGTCTTGATCGTGGCGGCATACTCCCTTCCCTGCTCCGACAGCTTCTCATCCAGCAGCAGATCCGCCATACCGCAGATCGCGTTCATCGGCGTCCGAATCTCATGGGACATGTTGGCGAGAAATACGCTTTTCGCCTCATTGGAGGCTTCCGCCTGATGCATCAGTTTCTCCATCTCTTCCATATTATGCTTGATCGTCATCGTATTCTCTACTGCGATCACGCACAGCACGCCGCAGCCGAACTGAATGCAGAAAATATTAATGAGCATATTCATGATACGCAGGAATGTAACAATGGCAGTATTCTCAATCACATACCGCGGTTCCAAAAAATTACCCATGCTCAGTTCCACGAAATAGAAACCGAATATAATGATAAAATTCACGACCGGATGAAACTGCTTTTTCTCCGGATCCTGGCATTTCAAAACGAAGTTAGTGAGAACCGTAAACGGAAACATTGCCAGACAGTAGAGCCCGAACTGCGTAGTTTCGCCTAATATATACACGGAAATCCATGAGTAGACCAATATCTCCGAAACGAATATGAAGTACACAAGACGAACGCGGTTTTGTCTGGCATAATGAAATGCCACCACATAAATCAGTATGCTTACCACATTCAGGTTGCTTAAAAACCTCGCCCCACCCAATCGCAATGTAACCAGAAGTATGGTATGTATGAATACCAAAACAACGGCGCAGATCTGAAGAAATACGTCGTAATTCATAATATTCAGTTTGAAATTCTTCACCTGATTCCACATCTTCGCTATTCCGGTCATTTATATTCCTCACCGTCTCGTACTCTTTCCATCACCGCTGTTATTGTACACCCGCATACCGTCAGAGTGCAAGTATATCAAGCTATATGTTTCAGGTTTACTCATGGTTACGGCTCAGATCACATAATTACCCGTGATCTGCCCCTGCCACTCTACCAGATCCGCCAGTGTCACTTTATCCACAACCCCGCTGATAGCATCGTCAAGCATCTGCCACAGCCGAAGCGTCACACAAGATTCCTGACGCTCACACATATTGATCTCATCATCCAGACAGGGAACCGGCGCCAGCGATCCTTCCGTCAGCCGCAGTATCATACCTACCGTGTATTTCTCCGGCTCTCTTGTCAGGCGATATCCTCCCTGCGGTCCGCGGATGCTTTTCACATATCCAGCCTTGTTAAGTACCGAGATGATCTGCTCCAGATATTTATCTGATATCTCCTGTCTGGCCGCTATGTCCTTGATTCTCACCGGTTCACCGGTATTATTTAGCGCCAGATCCAGCATCAGTCTGAGCGCATATCTCCCCTTTGTGGAAATCTTCATACAAACCCTCCTGTCAGAGTCTCCAACACCACGCAGCAAATGCATGGCATGGTCTGAATAGTCGTTTTCCTATCAACTCAGTATGTTTTATATGATATTTATACTACTCTTCTACAATTTTGTCAAATAACGTTTCTTTGATAATCCTGTAAATTTACTGTCAGATCTGTTAAGAAAATCTCTTCTCATTACGATATATAATATAAGAAGCGACCAAAAGAACGTCGCAGACAGGTAAATGGAATTACGGATCACGCTAAGGAGGGCACAAACATGAACAAAGTAAACGGATACGGCGCATATCAGAACACCTACTATGATAACTCAGTACGCGGCAAGAAAAATCAGGATAAAACATCCAAGACCGACTCTGCCGGCAAAACAAACGGCATCGGCAAAACCGGAAACAGCACACAGTTAAGCAGCAAAGCCAAGGCTCTGTTACAGGAGTTAAAGAGAACTTACAGCAACATGGATTTCATGGTCGCCGACTATGAATCCGAAGAGGAAGCGGCTTCTTACCTCTCCCGCGGGACGAAGGAATACAGCGTGCTGATCGATCCGGAAGAATTGGAACGCATGGCGGCTGATGATGATGTTAAGAAGCAGAATTTGTCGCTTCTCGACGAAGCTGTCGGAAAACTGGACGAGGTAAAGGATCAGCTTGGCGAGCATAAGAATGAAATAGCGAGCATAGGCATTACCATCGGTAAAGACGGTCAACTGTCCTATTTTGCAGAGTTGGAAAAATCGGGTGAGCGTCAGAAAGAATTTGTAGAGCGGATTCGTGAAGGCAAAAAAGAAGCAGCCGAGAAAGCGGAAGCAGACAAAACCGGCGGCAAACCTCACGGATATGAGTATGAGAGAAGCAAACGCACTACCGTATATGCTTCTACGGCCGAGGAACTGGTCGACAAGATCAAAAATGTGGATTGGGACAATATCAAGGAAGAAACCACCGTTCCCATGCCCGGTGATCATTTCAGCTTCTCAATCTAAAAAAAGTTAATTTGTTTCGCGAACTCGTGCATGAACGAGCAATTTCCTATAGAATACAAGCGCAGGCGATTCACCTGCGCTTTAATTGTTTACATGATTTACATGACCGTTGCTGCCACTTTCTTACATACCCATGAGTTCTTTTCTCTTGATTTCCTCGAAGAAATCATCAATCGATTTAACAATCTTAGCCGGTTCCATTGATTTCAGCAGATATCCTTGAGGCTTTAACGCCATAACCTGCATAATGGTCTCCTTATCACCCTTATTCGTAAGCATCATGACCGGAATATCCGCAAAATCATGCTCGCTACGGATCATCTCTAATACCTGCTTACCGTCCACGATCGGCATCTCGTAATCAAGCAACACCAGATCCGGCCTGTTGGTCGATAAATATTTGATCGCCATAGCCCCGGAATTGGCAAGGGTTACCTGATATGACTCCTCCAGCCATCCCTTCACATTACGAAGCATGGTGCCGGAATCGTCCACCACCAGAATCTTCTTCTTATTCTGTTTGCCGTATTTCTTCTCATAACCCGTAATCGCTGACACCACTTCGCTGACATTGATGGGTCTCTGGAATTTCTGTCTGATCAGATTCTTAGTGATCACCTTCTCTACAGTCATCAACTCATCGATATCACCGATGGCAAAAATCGGAATATCTTCCTCAGCCGCCCTATCCTTAATGTAATTGAGTGCCTGCTGCTCCTCACCCATCTTCTCATCCACATAGAGCAGGATGATCCCGATCTGCTCCTCTATCTGATTGATGGCATCGATGTCCGCTTTGACCGTGATTACTTCGTAATCCGATCTCTCAAACCGATCTTTCAATGACAAAATAAGATAACTCTGAATCTGTGAGATAATCACTACATTCTGCATATTATCACTCTCCCGCTCCTATCTATGTATGTGCAATATCGGGCACTCGGCCACCTACTTATACATATGCTTTTATTATAACAAATTGCCTTCTCATTTGCAATGCTAAACCGGATTTTCTGTCAGTTGAAAAAAAGCTCTTGCTTCCTGTACTTCCTATAATACCATATTCCCGTCAGATCCGCCAGAATCCAGCCGATCGGTACCGACATCCAGATTCCCGTCACACCGATCTGTTCCACAGAGGACAGCGCATACGCCAACAGGACACGGGTTCCTAATGACACCACTGTCAACACCACGGAAATGCCTGCCTTGTGGATCGCACGATAATAACCGTAGAATAGAAACAACAGCCCGATGCCGAAATAAAACGCACCTTCAATGCGAAGATATCCCGCACCCACGGCAATCGCTTCCGCACTTTCCTCACTCAAAAACAGTCCCATAAGCTGCCTCGCGAATGAGACCACAAGAGTCGAAATAACCAGACAAAATATGAATGCCCCTGCCACCGCATCCCTCATCCCCTGCCTGATCCGCTCCGTCTTACCTGCTCCGTAGTTCTGTGCCACATAGGTGGAAAAAGCATTGCCGAAGTCCTGTACCGGTGCGTATGCAAAAGAATCGATCTTCACCGCCGCCGCGAAAGCCGCCATCACTACGGGACCGAAACTGTTCACCAGTCCCTGCACCATCAAAATGCCGAAATTCATAATGGACTGCTGCAGACAAGTAAGTGTCGAGAGTCCGATCAGCTCTTTAAAAATCTGTACATTCCATGAACGGTTCGCTCTGCNGACTCTAAGCTCCGGATATCTGGCCACATAGTATACNACGATACCGATNCCCGCCAGATACTGCGCCAAAACCGTGGCCGCNGCGGCACCNCCNACACCCCANTGNAAACCTCNGATAAAAAGGANATCCAGNACAATATTCGTTATGGCGGATATCCCCAGAAAAAGAAGCGGCACCACNGAATTGCCCACCGCACGCAGCAGATTCGCTNCAAAATTATAGAGAAANACAGCGANNATNCCCCCGAAGATCCACACCAGATATTCCNGCATNAGNGGTNCCACCACATCCGGCACGCGTAAGAATATNAGTATCCCCTCCATCGCCGCATAGACGACAATATTCAGTACAAGCGTCACACTNCCNATCGCNATAAACGCCGTGAAAATACCCTTTTCCAGCCNATCNCTGTCNTTCGCCCCGAACTGCATGGAGAAGAAAGCGCTGCTGCCCATGCACAACCCGATCAGGATCGATGTGATAAACACCATCAGGGCATAGGANGATCCCACCGCCGCCAGCGCATTTTCNCCCAGATANCGNCCCACGATCAATGTATCCGCNACGTTATACATCTGCTGAAGCAGATTCCCCACCATGATGGGGAATGCAAACNTCANCAGTTTCTTCATAATATTTCCCTCTGTTAAATCATGACCCTGCATTACTTATCTTACTCNNTTCATCCTACNCCACGATTCCGCTCTGCGGAATTTATAAATCGTAGTACATTTTAAATTCGGCCGGATTCGGAATCTGCTCCATCTTCTTAAGCTCCGCACGCTTGCGNGCTACCCAGATATCAATCANCCTCTGCGGGAACACACCGCCCTTNGTCAGATANTCATGATCCTGCTCTAATGCGTCGAGCGCCTCTCCCANAGATTTTGGCAATCCTTTGATCTTCTTCTGNTCCTCCTCAGACAACGTATAGAGATTGAANTCNTAAGGTCCCCANCCGTTGGCCTCCGGNTCGATCTGANTCTCGATGCCGTCCAGACCTGCCATCAGTATCGCNGCATAAGCATAATACGGATTCGCCGTAGCATCGGGATTGCGCAGCTCAAACCGCTTCGCNGTCGGAGACTTGGCATAAGCAGGAATCCNNATTACCGCACTNCGGTTNGANGTAGCGTAACCGACNGTAACCGGCGCCTCAAATCCCGGCACAAGACGCTTGAATGAGTTGGTGGANGGATTGGTAAATGCGCATAAAGACGCGATNTGCTTTAACAGTCCGCCGATAAAATAGTGTGCCGTACGGCTCAGTCCCGAATAACCGTCCGCATCATAGAATAAAGGCTGTCCATCCTTTAACAGCAGCATATGTACATGCAGACCGCTGCCCGCTTCCTGATAGATCGGCTTAGGCATAAATGTGGCCGTCTTGCCCACACTNGCCGCCAGATTCNTAATAATATATTTGACGATCATGGTATTATCCGCCATGGCAGGCATATCCGCCAGCTCTACCTCGATCTCCATCTGTCCGGGACCGCCNACCTCATGATGATGATATTTCACACGGATNCCCCAGTCTTCCATCATCATGCACATACGGCTTCTTAAGTCATACCCCACATCCTGCGGCGCCGCCACATGATAACCGCCCTTGTAAGGCACTTCATAACCNTTATTGCCCGGATTGTACGGGTCCATCGTACAGTTCCAGTCCGCCTGTCTGGTATCGATCCGATAACCGCAGCGCTCCGGCGAAACCTCATAACGGGCACTGTCAAGCAGATAGAACTCGAACTCCGGTCCGATAATCATCTGATCNGCGATACCGCTGTCTTTCATGTACTCTATCGCCCGCAGACTCACATTCTTCGGNTACTGGTCNAAAGGNTTGTTCTCCCCCTCNCCAATCGTGCACACATTGCCGCACATCGTCAGTGTCGGCACTGTCGCAAACGGATCCACATACGCGGTATCCGGATCCGGCAGAAATACCATATCACTCTTCTCGATAGGTGCATACCCATAGTTGGAGCCGTCGAATCCGATCCCGTAAGTAAACGTATCCTCACCAAACCGCTCCACCGGAATGGTGATGTGACGCCACCGCCCGTCGATATCCGTCATCTTAAAATCGATCATGCGGATCTGCTTCTCNTCGCACAGCTTCAGAATTGCTTCACTTCTGTTCATAACCCCTGCTCCTTTCCTGTTTCCCCTAGTGTATACGTCAGACCGNTGTATCCTGNCATTTCCAGATACNCGAATCTGTTTGATTATCTTAGTATAACATACGNGAGCNGGTTGNTGCATTATATTTATATAGGGGTCACCGATTTTTCGGCAACCCCATTTTNTCTATAATACCGTCTGCANTNACNCCGGGATGNGTGAGATAAAGCCGNCAGATCTGCTCTGTCANTTCCTCGCTGANTCCGTTCTTTACCGCAATCTCTCCGANGGANCGTCTNCTGTTCGTATCGCGCATGACCGCNTTGACAACCCTCTTCATGTCAANCGTGGCNATTTCCTGTTCCAATGTAACTTTCTCTNTTNCNGNTCTGTCTGCCTTCGCCGCANCNNNNGGATGTGNNACNTCGACCNTCTCNANCTTGTATGCACCATCGTCNCCGACTGCNAGCACCGCAAANGTGATAGGCTGCGTAAACCGTCTCGGTCCGCAGCTCCCCGGATTGAGCAAAAGNCGTCCGCCCTCCTGCTTCTCTTCNTATTTNTGGGAATGACCGTAGACAATAATATCGATATCCTTTAGGTCTNCTTCCTTTTTCGGAATATACTTTTTATTNTGTACCATAAAAAAGCCGATTCCGCACAGACTGACCGANAGNGTCTCCGGCANNTCCTTCGCCCANTCTTTATCATTGTTCCCCCGCACGACATAAGTCGGNGCGATCNTGTTCAGTTTGTCNAAAATNTCCGGNTTATTAATNTCTCCGCCGTGCAGGATCGCCTCACAGCCCTGCAANGTTTCCTCCACTTCCGGGCGAAGCANNCCGTGNGTGTCTGAAATNATTCCTATCCTGTGCATGTTGTCTNCTCCGTTTATTTTNACTCANCGCTCAATAGCTATTGTAACATATTATAATGCCGTTTACTATTTTGACAACACTATCTTTTAATCTCTTATTCTCCTGTCAATTCCGACAACGGCCTGAACGTATATCCCATTTCCTCCCATTTGTCCAAAAGCTCATCCAGTATCTCCCCGTTGGTAGAAGATGTGTTATGCAGAAGTACGACAGCTCCCGGATGTACCCGCGTCGTAAGCTTATCAAACGCCTCCTCATGACTTGGCTGCTTATCCTGATCCCAGTCTACATAAGCCAGACTCCAGAATATGGTTTTATACCCCAGCTCGTACGCCATTTTCAGATTATCTGCATTGCACTTGCCCTGCGGCGGACGATAGTAGGCGGAAAGTTCCGCTCCTGTGATCTCCCGGAACAGATCCGCCACATCGTCCAGTTCTTTCCGGAATGTCTCTTCATCGGATATCGTCGGCATGTCGAGATGATGATAAGTGTGGTTGCCTACGGCATGTCCTTCCGCTACCATGCGCTTTGCCATCTCGGGCGCTGTCTCCAGGAAATGCCCTACCACGAAAAAGGTGGCCTTCACATCATGCTTCTTCAGCGCATCCAGAATCGGCTCCGTATTGCCGTTCTCATATCCGCAGTCAAAAGTAAGATAGATCACCTTCTCACTATCGGCGCCGACATAATAGGCGTCATACCATGCCAGATCCTGTGCGGAAGCATTGCCCCTTGGCTGCGTGCCCTGTTCTCCGAAAGAAAGTCCCCAATCCTCCGAGGCAAGAGTAAGTTCCCAGCCTTCCGGCGGCTCCTTCTTCTCTGTTTTTTCATCACCGCTCATAGTTTCATTATTGTCTGGTAGTGCCGACGTAGTGCTTTGTTCGGACTGTGCTTGTGCGTCATTTTCATTTGTCCATACCTGCTGATCCGTCATCGCTGATTGGCTGTCATCTGCGCCGGATAGCCCCGCGCCAGATTGCTCCTCATTTGTCTGCTCCGCGCTTAATCGTTCCGTATCGGTCGGCTCTGTACCCGCTTCCGCCCGAATATTTTTTACCGATACTTCTGTTTCCTTCTTCGCCGCATTCTGACATCCCGACAAAACCGTCGTTGTCATAGCTGCCAAAATAAAAACTGCCGATACAACAGCAGTCCTTCCCATTATCTTCCTTCCATTACTCTTTAGATTCCTCATGATGCACATCTCCTGGTCTTATGTATTTTATCATCTAAGCTCGCAAACTCGCGATTTTAGCCCTTTTGTCCGATTTCATCGGACGTTTACTCGCTAAAACCGCATGAAAAACAAATGCCTGCTCCGCAGTCGCTTGTTTTTCCTTTACGATTTTATATTATAAAATACGTCTGCATCAAAATTGCATCAGATGTGTATCAAAGTTGCATCATCTCGCTGCAGTCAGCATAGTATCTGATTTCTCCAAAGTGTGCATACCACTTGTAGATAATCATATTACTATTTGCTTCGATGTATCTTCTCGGTCTCCTTCTGCGGCTCATTCTACTCTATCCTGATTCTCTCCGCCGTCTTCAACAAAAAGCAGGTGCCCTGATACTGCCCTGTCTCGTACAGTTTCACCGCAATCTCCCGCATCCGCTGATCCAGTCTGTGATAGCAGACCCGATTCTCCCATGGAAGACCTGTGATATATTCTCTCTGACGTTCATTTAGCGTCTGCATTGCCGTCCTGAACTTCTCCGTATCACTCCTGCTCCACAATCCGAAGTCACAAGAAAGATACGCATTCTCACAGCCGTTTCGGTCACTCAGCCCTGCCAGATACTCCGCCGGATTTCCGTCTATCTCTCTGCGATAGGTTCTTTCCTTCCAGTGGATTACTTCCTTATCTTCTCCCCCAACTTGCGCAAGCCGGAAACTGGTTCTGCCGTATTTGTCATGCTCGATCGTATATTCTGCCTTTCTATGCCCGTTCCCGCTGCCCGGCTCCTGCGTGAGCACCACTTTCGTGTCAAGAAGCTGCTGCCAGACCGCTCCCCGCACTCTCTCGTAAGGCGTCGGATAGGTCAGCTTCTCGCTGATCTGTTTAACGGTATATCCCAAATCTGCCAGATGACGGATCGCTCCGCCACTGGCAGCTTCAAAAGTAAAGTCGGACAATGCATTTCTGAAAAAATCCTGTTCTGACATCATACCCTGCTTTCCTCAGAAAAAATTCCGTTTTATTTCTCAATATTTCTCGTGGCAACAACATCGACGCCCGTACCCGCCACATCGGAAACGATCACATCTCCGATGTGAACCGGTGCCTGCACCTCCACGTCTTTCAGCGCCTTGACACACTCAAAGATCTTCCCTTTCGGGATATCCTGCTTCGTCTTGACGGATACCATATCCGCCCCGCCTCCGGTTACTTTCACCGTCGAAGTCACGATTCTGGTTGGATTCGTAACTTCCTTGCGGCCGTAAGTATCGCCTCTTTTACATGTATTGCCGCTTACGCTTACTACCTCGTCCCCATCCATCTCAACAGTCAGGGGGCATCCCATCGGGCAGTTAATACAGATTAAATTCCTGACTTCCATACCTATTCCTCATTTCTTCACACGTTATTTTATTATCTCTTCCAGATCTGACTGGATATATACCGGTATACTCTTTCGTGCTACTCTTCCTCGATCTTAAACGTAATCTGCTCCAGCTTCGGATACTGTAAAAGCTGCTCTTTTGTCAGCTTCACTTCTTCCATTTCACCCGGCGCAAGCACCTGCCGTTTCCTGTGGATCACTCTCTCGTCATCAAAGTAGACACTGACAAAGCAATTCTTATACACGCCGCCGACACGGAAGCGCACGGTCAGATTATCCTCCATACGAGCCCTGCGGATCGTGGACGGAACCGTATATCTGACGCCCGCCGTCGGATTCAGACAGATTTCCGCCTCCGGAGCGGCATCCGCTGCATTTGACCCTTTTACATAGGCCGCCGCGTTCCTGCCTGCCGCCGACGCTTCCTCCGATACGAAATCCACAAGATCATGCACGTGGAGCACATTACCACAGGCGAAAACGCCTTCCAGATTCGTCTCGAGACTCTCGTTTACCTTCGGTCCGGAAGTAACCGGATTGATCGTCACACCCATGCCGCGGGATATCTCATTCTCCGGTATCAGCCCGACCGACAATAAGAGCGTATCACAGGAATAGAATTCTTCCGTCCCCGAAATGGGCTTATTCTTCTCGTCTACCTGTGCCAGTGTTATGCCCTCAACACGCTCTTTTCCCTTGATATCTACCACCGTATGACTCAGTTTTAAAGGGATGCCGTAGTCGTCCAGACACTGCACGATATTTCTCTTAAGCCCGCCGGAATAGGGCATAAGTTCCGCAACGACTTTCACTTTAGCGCCCTCTAAGGTCATTCTTCTCGCCATAATCAGCCCGATATCACCGGAACCGAGAATGACCACTTCCCTGCCGGGCATGTACCCTTCCATATTCACCAGTCTCTGCGCCGTGCCGGCAGAGTAGATTCCCGCAGGGCGATAACCCGGTATATTGAGCGCGCCTCTGGGTCTTTCCCGACATCCCATTGCCAGAACTACCGCTTTCGCCTGAATCCCGAACATTCCGTCTTCCCGGTTCATCGCCGTCACCGTCTTATCCTGCCCGATGTCCAGCACCATCGTATTCAGTTTATACTCTATCCCAAGTTCTCTCACCTGCGCAATAAACCTGTCCGCATATTCCGGCCCCGTGAGCTCTTCTTTGAAGGTGTGCAGACCGAAACCGTTATGAATACATTGGTTCAGGATACCGCCCAGTTCTTTGTCCCTCTCTAAGATTATAATGCTTTCTATTCCGCTCTGTCTGGCAGAAACGGCGGCCGCAAGTCCCGCCGGGCCTCCGCCGACGATCACAATATCATAATTTTTCATCTTATCCTCCATGTCCCTATACCGTGTCCTTATTTGTACCGACAACCAGCTTAGAATTTCCGCCGGATTTTGTGATATCAAACATGCTCATATCACATTCCCTCGCCAGAATCTCCATCGTTCTGGGCGCACAGAAACCGGACTGACATCTGCCCATCCCGGCTCTCGTCCTGCGCTTCACGCCGTCTAAGGATTTCGCACCAAGCGGTCTTGTGATCGCATCGATGATCTCTCCCTCCGTAACCATCTCACAACGGCAGATAATATTGCCATAGGCGGGATTCTCTTTAATCAGAGCGTTTCTCTCTTCCATACTTAATGTATTCGGATTCTTGATGCCTTGTCTTTCAGCGATAAAGTCAGGCTTCTCCGTAAGACCCATCTTATCACATATCAGTTCCGCTGCCATCTCACCGATCGCCGGACAACTTGCAATACCCGGAGACTCTATCCCTGCGCAGTCTATAAAGCCCGGTGCATCTTCCGCTTCCCCGATGATAAAATCATCCCCGTCCTCATGGGCACGCAGTCCGGCAAAAGAGGTAATGACCTGACGCGTCGGAATGTTTCTGACACTCATACCTGCTTTCTCAAGCACCTGCGCCAATCCTTCCGCAGTGGTGTTGATCCCTTCTTTGTCTTCCACATCAACAGCGGTAGGACCGATCAAAAGATTGCCGTGCACCGTCGGCGTAACTAAGATTCCTTTACCGAGTTTACCCGGCAGTGCGAAGATCGTCTTATGCACATGATTGCCGGCTTCTTTGTCCATCAGGCAGTAATCGCCCCGTCTGGCAGTAATATGGATTTTCTTCTCACTGACCATATTGTGGAAGCGGTCTGCATATACGCCGGCTGCATTTACTACATACTTTGTTTCGAAGGTGCCCTTGTCTGTCTGCAGGGCGTAACCTTCCTCCGATTTATGAATCTCCGTGACTTCCGTGTTAAAATAAAATTCCACGCCGTTGGTGTAAGCATTTTCCGCCAACGCAATATTCAGTCCAAAGGGACAGACGATACCCGCCGTAGGCGCATACAATGCCGCATACACATTCTCCGTAACATTGGGCTCCATCTCAAGCACTTCTTCCCGGTTTAAAATGCGAAGCTCCTTAACGCCGTTGGCTACACCCCTGTCATAAAGTGCCTGCAGATTAGGCATATCGGCCTCGCTCAGACAAAGTACCAACGACCCGTTTCGCTCAAACGGGAAATCCAGTTCTTTGGCAAGTTCCCCCATTCTCTCATTTCCCCGTACATTCAGTTTCGCCTTGAGCGATCCTGTCACGGCATCATATCCGGCATGCACAATGGCGCTGTTCGCCTTGGAAGTGCCACAGCACACATCCTCTTCTTTTTCCAATACACATATCTTCGCCTGATAGCGGGACAGCTCCCGTGCGACCGCCGCGCCGCATACCCCCGCTCCTATTATGATCACGTCATACATATTGGCAGAATCTCCTTCCTCATTATTTACTCTTCTTTTGCCCATCCATAAGCGTATTTCACGGCCTTATTCCATCCGCGGATTTTCTCTTCCCTATCTGCCTCCGCAATAATCGGTTTAAAAGTCCGGTCACTGACCCAGTTCTTGATCACATCGTCCTTACTCGCCCAATAGCCTACCGCCAGTCCCGCCAGATAGGCCGCACCCATGGCAGTTGTCTCCACGCACTGCGGTCTGGTTACCGGCAGATTGACGATATCCGCCTGTGTCTGCATGAGAAAATCGTTGGCGCTGGCGCCACCGTCCACTTTAAGGGATGTGATATCAATACCGGAATCCGTCTCCATGGCCGACAACACATCGTTGACCTGATAGGCGATGGATTCCAGCGTTGCGCGGATAATATGATATTTATTTACGCCCCGCGTAATCCCCACGATCGTTCCTCTTGCATACTGATCCCAATACGGCGCTCCCAGTCCGGTGAAAGCCGGAACCACATAACATCCGTTGGTATCCTTGACCTTCTTCGCCATATACTCAGAATCCATCGCCGAATCGATCAGTCTCATCTCATCCCGAAGCCACTGTACTGCTGCCCCTGCCACGAAGATGGAGCCTTCCAGCGCATAATTTACTTTGCCGTCCAGTCCCCACGCAATAGTAGTTACCAGTCCGTTATCGGAAAATACCGGTTTTTCCCCTGTATTCATCAGTAGGAAACACCCCGTCCCGTATGTATTCTTAGCTTCTCCCGCGGTGAAACATGTCTGTCCGAACAGCGCCGCCTGCTGATCTCCCGCCGCCCCCGCAATGGGAATCGGTCCGCCGAGAAAAGAGGGATCCGCCTCGCCGTAAACACAGCTGGAAGGCTTCACCTGCGGCAGCATGCATTTCGGAATATTCAATTCGGCGAGAATATCATCATCCCACTCCAAAGTGTTGATATTAAAAAGCATGGTACGCGATGCATTGGAATAGTCCGTCACATGTACCGCACCCTTGGTCAGTTTCCAGATCAGCCACGTCTCCACCGTACCGAAAAGCAAGTCACCGTTCTTAGCTCTTTCCCTAGCTCCGGGCACATGATCCAATATCCATTTTACCTTAGTCGCCGAGAAATAAGCGTCAATCACAAGCCCCGTTTTCTGCTTGAATTTCCCCGTAAGTCCTCTCTCTTTGAGCGCATCACAGTCTTCCGACGTTCTTCTGCACTGCCACACGATCGCATGATAAATCGGTTCACCCGTATGCTTATCCCAGATGATGACCGTCTCACGCTGATTCGTAATGCCGATTGCTGCGATCTCCTTAGCCGTGATACCGATCATATTCATCGCTTCCACTGCCACGCCAAGCTGACTCGCCCAGATCTCGTCCGCGTCATGCTCTACCCAGCCCGGCTTCGGGAAGTACTGTGTAAACTCCCGTTGTGCCACACTGCACATCTCGCCCTTTTCGTTGAACAGAATACATCGATTGCTGGTGGTACCCGCATCTAATGCCATAATGTATCTTGCCATCGCCATATCCCCCTATCTTTGCATATTTTTCCGTAATCCCCACTATTTACACATGTTCCGTATAGATTCTATTTTACCAGCAAAAAATGGTGTCCACAATAGACAAATTATTATGTTTGCCTTAAGTGTGGACACCCGAATCATTATCATGTATACAATACCGCTATTACGAAATAACGGCCTTATCCGCTTTCCGCGCCTTCACCAGCACCGCCCATCCGATTCCGACAAGCACAAGCCCTGCTCCGCTCAGGCACAATGCATCCGAAACCGAGAGGGTAGTTTTCGCAAACACCGGCAGGACTTTCTCAACCTGCTCCGGGTAGTAACTGACAATGACACTGATCGCATTATTGATAAAATGCATTAACATCGCCGGATAGATACTGTCCGCCTTCCAGGCCACGAG
This sequence comes from Lachnospiraceae bacterium, assembly GCA_014804355.1. Classification (GTDB taxonomy): domain Bacteria; phylum Bacillota; class Clostridia; order Lachnospirales; family Lachnospiraceae; genus UBA3282. The sequence continues at coordinate 12,029 of JAAUZY010000020.1, read as the reverse complement.
GCAGAGCAGAAGCCCGATGAGCCCTGTGGGAATAAACTTCACCAGACTCATGTGGTACAGTCCGAACAGTACCGCCGTAATCGCGATCGCCGAAGAGACACGGTACTTTGCCTTCATGGAATGCATGATCACTCCGCGGAACAGCATCTCCTCGCAGACCGCCGGTGTCACCGCAATTACAACAAAAGCTGCCACAACATTACTTTCAAAAAGCTCCGAGAAAACCGTCTCCATATTTTCCGTGCTCTGCGGAAACAGTTTCATCAACGCCGCCGTAATCACGAGATTCAGCAGAACCATTCCCACACTTATCAGTGCGCCGCCTAAGAAATTTACCGCCTTAGTACGCGCAAAACCATAAGTCTGTCTGATGTCTCTCTTCGTATAGACTACCAGAAACAGCGGCACCAACAGAAGAATCATCTGTGTCCCGAAGGCTCCTGCCAGCCCGAATCTGATCTGCAGAAGACTTCCCACATAGAGCATGAGAAGAATCGTGACAGCCACCACGAACCACACATCGGATACCGTAGGCACGCCTCCTTTCTTCAGGTTGCTCCGCCTCTCAAAAAGCTGTAATCCCGCTTTACCGTCAGCAAAAAGAATCGCTTCGCTGTCGTAGATCTTGCTCAAGAACAGAATCGCTATTACCGCATATGCCACGTTGCTTGAAAGCACCACCGCGATCGCACCGTAATCGATCTTAAACGCCATCATATTCTTGATCAGCAGACAGATATTTGCCACGGGAATCATCGCTATCGTCTGCGTCAGTTCAATATTCGGTATAAAACCGATATAGCCCACGAACATCACGATAAGCATAAGGGGCGTAATATAGTTGTTCGCCTCCTTATAACTCTTGGCAAAAGATGTCACACACATGGTCACCGCACTGATAAATAAAGAAAAAGCAAACACCGCCAAAATACACACCAGAATCGCCGGAATAAACTTCGCCAGATCAAAGGATCCCATATCCGTCTGCATATCCAGCATTTTATACATATATAATGTGATCACACCCATGGAAAGGATATTCAGAAACGCCGAAACCATTCCGATCACTGCCACTGTAATAAACTTCGATATAATCAACTGTCTGTTCGTCACCGGTAGCGTCAGTATCGTCTCAAGCGTTCCTCTCTCCCGTTCGCCCGCAGTCGTGTCGATGGCGGGATACATCGTTCCCATAAGCAGGCTGATCACAAGCATAAACGGAAGAATAGATCCTATAATGTTTCCGATCGACTGCTCACTGCTGGCAATATCCTGTCTCTCATAGACAATGGGCTCTAAAATCGCCTGTATGTCCATCCCTTGCTCCGTGATGATCTGTTTCGTCATATCCTCCTTTAATTCATCGAGCGCATCCATAACGATTCCTGCCGCATATGATGAATTCTCCACGGAAGAAAGATAATACGCTTCATATTGCACTTTCCCGTCTTTCATCCGTCCTGAGACATATACGTCGATCTCTTCCTCATTCAGAGCCTCTTTGTAATCCGTTATGCTGCCGGCATCTACGATCGTAATCTCATACGATTGTCCGGATGCCTCTTCATCCGTTTCTCCATCAGTGTCCGCTGTTGTTTCACGGACTGTTTCATCGGCCGCCTGATTCTCCGCTCCTGCAGATTCAGCTCTGTCTTTCTGAAACTCCTCCAGTTTATGTAAGAACCTGCCTTCGTCCTCAGCTTCTACGACGATCCTGTAATTCTGCTCCTTCATACTGGACGAAACAAAAGCCATAAGCTGCATAACGCCGATAAAAATAAGCGGATATAATATAATCGGCACAACCAGCATCATAATCACTGTCTTCTTGTCCCTGAAAACATCCAGCATCTCCTTTTTCACTAATGTCTGTATTATTCTCGTGCTCATCTGCGCACCCTCCTCTTTCCCGCTTCCTCTTTTCCCAAATCACGCATATCAGACTCCAGTCCGCCATTTTCGTCAATCAGTCCGGCGAATATGTCCCTTAAGCTGTCACGGCCTGTCTGCACTCTCAATTCCGCCGGCGTACCTTCTCCGATAATCCTTCCCTGATGAATCATAATGATCCTGTCACACAGATACTCTGCTTCCTCCATATAGTGTGTGGAATAGAGCACCGTCTTTCCCTTTTCCCGCTCGCCTTTCATAAAATCAACGATCGCCGCACTGCTGATAATATCCAGCCCCAACGTCGGCTCATCAAAAATATAGACTTGCGGGTCATGCACGAGACATCTCGCAATCGAGGCCCGCTGTGTCTGACCCGTGGATAATTTCTCTATCCTGTTATCCAAGAAAGATTCCATAGAAAGCACTTCGCTGATCTCGTCGATCCTGTGCTTCGTATCTTCCTCCGCTATGCCGTAAAGCACTCCGAGCATTTGCAGTAACTCTCTTGTCGATAGCCGCCCGTAAAGTTTGGTGTTGTTGGACAGATATCCGATATGCCTTTTGACTTCGATTTCATCTGTTAATTCCTCTTCCCCGATACGGACGCTCACCATACCGCTTGTCGGCTTCATCAGCTTAGACATCATACGCAGCAGTGTCGTCTTTCCCGCGCCGTTCGGCCCCAGTATTCCGACGATTTCCCCTTCCCGTACAGATAGCGAAATACCGTCCACCGCATTAAACTCACTCTTTTTATTTTTCTTCTCATTCCTGATAAATGTCTTTACCAGATTGTCCGCTGTAATCATTCTGCAATGTTCCCCTTTCCTGTATCGATTTCATGAGTCTCAGATCGTCAAACGTTATTATCATTTGATCGATACGCTCATTTGTCTTTCTTTTCATCCTCAGTCTCATCCTCAAGCCTGTTTTCTCTCCACTTATATATGAAAAGCGCTATTGACAGTAGTATAAAGCAACCCGCAAATGTATAAATTCCGACTAAAAACCCTACCGCTGCCCCTGCCGCTGCCATCTGATATTCACGGTAACTTATGATAAAACGAATGGCTCCGCTTACTACGCCCGCAATCAGGCTTGTACACAGATTTACCTTCCATGACGGCGCAAGTTTTCTGTCCCATATCCCATTGATGACGCAGCCGACCGCGATATAGCACGCCAGGCACATGAATACGATAAATTCACCTATAATTTTCTCGGAGCAATCCGGTCCGTAATACATGATCTGCGCTATAATCGCTATGACCAATCCCCAGAAAGCAAGCCAGCAGCCGTTATGCTCGATCCGGAGCATTTTCTGTTCCTGCATCTCATCCAGCTTGTTTTTCCACTTCTTCATAATAGATATCACCTGTTCCTTTCCTGCCTTAAGATTCCTGTTTCTTCTTTCATCCGATTTCTATTAGACCTTCACACTTCCCGTTCATTCCATACTTCTGCTTTTTTTGCCGTCTGCGCAGTTATTCGGGTGTCTCATCCTCCCAAAACAACTCGTCAAGGCTCTTGCCCAATACACGACATATGGATCTGCACAATTTAATCGTCGGATTATATTCTCCCTGTTCAATGGCATTCATCGTCTGCCTCGATATCCCCACAGCCTCCGCAAGCGCCTTCTGCGTCATATCCTTCTCGGCTCTCGCCACCTTGATCGGTATATTTCTTGCCATCCGCTCACCTCTTTTTCCGTTTCTGCTGCCTTTCGGTCATTGCCTTTCCTGCATTATCATTCTGCGGTCAATGCCTTGTTCTATTACACGTTATCATACACATTACAATATGTCAAATATATTTGACATATATTTTAATTTAATTTACAGAAAGCCATGCTATTTTGACTTTAGCAATCGAGTAGGGAAGATTTTCTCCCTACTCGCCGCGCGACCCGTGCGCCACTTTAGCGGCATACTTCCTTTGCACGGGTCTGCGCATCAAAAAAAGCGGCAGATTAACTGCCGCTCATTCTCTGTTCTGCATACCGCAGTACCGTGATGATCGGTACAATCAATATGCCGCAGAAAAAATTGCTGACGCCATGAATCGCGTCCCACGGAAGTCCTGCGATAATCCACGCAATCATCCCGTTAAAACTCAAACCAAATAATAACGCCTGTGCCGGAGCATACAATGTTCCGAACAGAAAGCCGTGCGCCGCACACACGGACATATAAACGAACGGCTGTACCTTCTTCGGCATATGTTTCGGAAGGATCATGACCGCTCCCCACAGAATCGTCCACAAATATAAGTAGGGCACCCACCAAGCCGCAAAGCCGCACAATATTCCATTCAGAATGACATAAGTATAAATCGGATACAGCGCCTTCTTTCTGTAAACGACCGTATAAGCAATTGTGAATACTCCCAGCAGGTGGACGTTGGGGATCAACTCCATAATCAGCTTGGAGGCATACATGATGCCCCCAAGCATTCCGAACACTGTAATTTCTCTGATCGTAAGTTTCATCACTTCCCGACCTTAAAGGAGTATGTCTCTCCCTCTGTGATCGTCGTGGAATCAACGCCGGACTGTGCATACTCTCCGTTTACATAGAACGCCCAGTATACACCGTCTTTATCATAGTCCGCGGTGATGCCGTTGACCGTCTTGACATAAAGACCGTATTCGCTCTCTTCTCCTTCGATCAATCCGACTTCCAACAGCGCTTCTCCGACCGTCTCCTTATCCGTGTGAATCTCAAAACCGGTCTCGTTGCCGTCCTGATCTGTCACGGTAAATGCAAATTTCGTACTGCCCTCACCCAGCACACTTACATCGCCGGCGCCATCCGACTCCGTACTGCTGCCGGAATCCGCCTGTACACTCGCATTCTCCGCTTCAGTTCCGGAAGATACCGCATTTCCCGTACTGCCGTTACAACCGTTTGTAAACAGTGTTGCAGCCACAATAAGCACCATACAAAGGATGAACGACAATAATTTCTTATTGCTTCTCGTTGTCATATCCTTATTCTCCTTTGTTGTTATTTCCCCTTTCGGACCGGCACTCGCAGTCGCTATATAAGAGGATTCCATTGTCCGGATATTTCGACTCGGCATTATACCGGACCGCCTTCTCAGAGGTTCTCCAATGGCTTGTCCCGAAATGTGGCTTTCGGTCAGACCGGTACAATCAAACATGCCTCACGGCGACGGGCTCGTACAGGATTCGCACCTGTTTCCCCGAACAATTCTTTTCTATCATAATCTTTTGTATCTGTTTAGTCAATCAATAATGCCGTATGGGCATCCACACCTCTTAGTTACTGTGAAGCCTTCTCCCGGTTCATATTCTTAATCGCAAACAGCGCGGCAAGCAGAAGAACCACGCCTACGGGCAGTGAGATCCATGCGCTCTGCGCAAAGCCCGCAACAATGTATGTGATAAAAGAGATCACGGCAACTACGATTACATAAGGAAGCTGCGTGGACACATGACTGACATGGTCGCACTGCGCGCCCGCGGAAGCCATGATCGTAGTATCGGATATGGGCGAACAGTGGTCACCGCATACCGCTCCTGCCATACAGGCCGAAATAGAGATGATCATAAGCTGCGGGTTAGAATCCATGAACACATTTACCACAATAGGAATGAGAATACCAAATGTCCCCCATGAAGTACCGGTGGAAAATGCAAGGAAGCATGCCACAAGGAATATAATTGCCGGCAGGAAATTCATGAAACCACCCGCACTTCTTTTTACTGTCTCTGCAACAAAAGTCGCTGCCCCTAGAGAGTCTGTCATCGCTTTCAGCGTCCATGCAAACGTAAGGATCAGGATCGCCGGAACCATGGCTTTAAATCCGTCGGGCAGACATTGCATACAGTCCGTAAAACCTAAGACCTTCCGCAGCAGGTAAATGATAATCGTCAAGACCAGTGCGCATATGCTGCCCAGCGCAAGGCCAACGGAAGCATCGGAATTGGAGAAAGCCTCTACGAAACCGGCACCTTCAAAAAATCCGCCCGTATAGATCATACCAATCACACAGCATACAATCAGCATAATAATCGGAATCAACAGATCGATCACTTTGCCATTGGAATTCGCTATCACGTCCTGTTTCTCCTCAGACCACTTCCCGGTGGAGAACAAATCGCCTTTCATCGCGTTCTCTTCATGCACCTTCATGGAACCGAAATCCACCTTCATGAGTATCATGGCAATCATCATAATGATCGTCAGAATCGCATAGAAATTATACGGAATGGCACGGACAAAGATAGAGAATCCGTCTTCTCCCTCCACGAACCCGGATACGGCCGCTGCCCAGGAAGAAATCGGAGCGATGATGCAGACCGGCGCTGCGGTAGCGTCGATCAGATAAGCCAGCTTCGCACGTGACACTTTATGCTCGTCCGTAACCGGTTTCATCACGCTGCCTACGGTAAGACAGTTAAAATAATCATCAATAAAAATCAGAACGCCGAGCGCCACGGTAGCTAACTGCGCACCTGCCCGCGTCTTGATCTTCTCTTTGGCATAACGACCGAAAGCTGCGGAACCGCCGGCACGGTTCATCAAGCCCACCATCGCTCCCAGTATCACAAGAAATACCAGAATACCGACATTATAGCTATCGGAAAGAACAGCCACAAAACCATCGCTGAAAATGTGTGTCAGTGTTCCTTCAAATGATAATCCGGAATAAAAAATCCCGCCCACCAGAATACCGATAAACAGAGAACTGTAAACTTCCTTCGTAATCAATGCCAGCAAAATAGCAACAACAGGCGGAACCAGCGCCCAGAAAGTGGCATACATGGGTGGCGTATACTCTACCCCCTCTTCCGCTGCAAATGCTGTGACCGGCAAAAGCGCCAGACACAAAATCAGAACGCCGATTCCCCTTATTATTTTTTTCTTCTTCATTTTTATGATCCGCCTTTCGTTCCCCTGTTATTTATCTATTGGTTAATACTGCCGAAGTTAGTATAGCACTACCCTTTGCATGAAACAAGGAAAATGTATATTCTCCCATCTACATCCCCTCTGATTCGAAACCCCGGCACTCTTGTAAAATGCCGGGGCTCATCTTATAACTCATTATCAAGGAATAACTCACGTTTAGTAAACTGACTCTGAAAGAACAACAGATTCTTCGGAATCCCCGAAAAGATTCAACGAATCCAAAATATTTTCCGAAGTCAGATTAAGGCTTAGCGATCGTTCAGAATACCGTAACCGGTTCCGATCCTCCCACCGTTTAACAAATGACGTTTCATATTTCGCTGTAAGCCGGTATCTTCCGGCAAATCTGCAATCGGAACATCTCTGGTTTTAAACACCCATTCGATGTAATCGGTGTCCGAATAATCTGCCTCTTGGATCTTAAAGCGATGCTGGAATGCAAGAATTTTGGAGTCCTGCGAAAGCAGGCTGCACAGTTCCGGTGCCAAAAGCCAGGAATGACAGATATAATCCCTGTCCTGATATTCGGGGAAAAAAGCGGCAAAGAATTCTTTTGCATTTTCAAGAGACATATCGCATCTTTCGCCGGTCAGGACAGCGTCGGAGGGAATGTGAATACTGATCACAGGCTCAGATTCCCTGTCTGTCATTTCATATTCCAGTTCCCCGATCCGAAATAAACTTCCACTGACCTGTCGTGCTGTCCACCACTCTCTGTCAAAAGCATATTGTCCTGTTATATTCCTGCATTCCTCTATGAATCTGGTAAAACAGCACATTGTATCTACATAAACTATTTCCGAGATTCCTTTTTCCTCATACCATGAATAGAGCTCCGCCGCGCATACCAGCATACATGTCAGCATTTTGATTTTCTGCGGATCTTCTCCTAACAGCTGTCCCAGCTTTGCCCGTGCATCGGCTTCGGTCTCCATATTCTTCAACCCGCTTGTAACAGGATACACCGCGGCGAAATCGTCTGTTTGGTAATAGGACATAACTTCATTTCTGATTTCTTTTTGTAAATTAATTTTTTTGCATAATGTTATCAGATCCATAAAATAAGACCCCCCATTTATTTACTTTTCCAAAAATCCCAAGAGTTTCTCTGTATCGATTATACAATGAGGTAAATACATTTGCAAATCCCGCTATGTCATTTATGCAGGCATTTACCATTCAAATATTCACAGACCGGCACCCGGCCACATAAAATATTAAAACCTCATCATGGAGATATTTATGTTCTATATCACATCAAACGACGGAACTAAAATCGCCGTCTACGACTATAATCCTCAGGGAAAACAGGCGGTTTTTCTCATTCACGGATGGCCTCTGTCCCATTTGATCTTCGAATATCAGATCAGTCTGCTTACCGACTGCGGATATCGTGTCGTTGCGGTGGATCTAAGAGGATTCGGAAGATCGGATACGCCTGTATGCGGATATTCCTATGATCAAATGGCCGCTGACATATTTCAGGTAGTCCGTCAGCTTTGCCTCAAAAGATTTGTCTTGGTCGGATTTTCAATGGGAGGATCAATCGCCCTGAGATATATGAATTGTTTCAAAGGATTCGAAGTCAGCAAGCTGATCCTGCTATCTGCCGCCGCACCATGTTTTGCCAGACGTCCCGGCTTTCCCTACGGAAAACCTGTACAGGAAGTAAATGACCTGATCAACCTTGCCGAAACCGACAGACCGCAGCTATGCCAAAACTTCAGCAAACAGCTTTTTGCATGTCCGCATTCGGATGCAGTCGTTGACTGGTTCAGAGACATCGCCTTGTCTGCATCGGGAATCGGAACGATAAAGTGCGGTATTGCGCTGCGTGATGAAGACGGCAGGAACGATTTCGAATGTATTCACGTTCCCACCTATATTATTCATGGTGCTAAGGATCTGATCGTTTCCAGCGAACTTGCCGAAATACAGCACGAGAGTATCTGCGGCTCAAAACTCATAACTTTAGCTGACAGCGGTCACGGAATCGTATATGATCAGCTTGCTAAATTCAATGATGTATTTATGGGTTCAATCAATGCCTGACTTTTGCTGCAATGCACAGACCAGCCAGAAGGACCAGCACGGAAATACCGAGCATGACCAATGTATCAACCGAAACAGCGGAAGATGAAATATCCTCCCCGTGCTGCATCTGTCCTCTGTCCATATCCTGCTGTCGGAAACGTGCTCCATCCTTCCGGTCTTGTCCTGCTTCAGAGGCGGACTGTCTTCCGCCGGCTCCTCTCATTTCCTGCCTGTCCGTACCGCTATCACCATCTGGTTTACCCATCCCGCTCTCATCATCGGGCATATCCGCCCTGTCGGAATATTCCGCCCTATTGGGACGTTCCATCCTTTCAGGCGTTTCTATATCGCCGGAAACTTCTCCATCCTCCGGCGGTTCAATCCTCCCCATTACAGGGACATCTTCATTACGAGTCATTCCTCCGAAATTTCTGCCATTTGGCATACCACCTCTAAACATTCCGCCCTGACCAAAGCCGGAGATCGAAGAATTATCAATCGTGATCTGCTCTTCTACACCATCAATCGTAATCGTGCAGACGTCTCCCACTTTCAGCCCCGGTGTACTGAGTACCACGGAAGAGAAACTGCACGGGATTTCCTCGGAAAGAAGTTCTCTGTCGTCAGAATTCTCCAAGCTTATTAATGTGCCTGCTGCCGCAGTCGTGCCGTACATCAAAAATCCCTGTGCAGAATCTGCAGCGAAGCCTTCCGCCATCACACTGCCCCCACAGGCGATTACCGTACCGCCGCTGACTACACACTCGCCGCCATTCTCACTCCCACAATCAAGCGCACAGTTACCACCGTTGTCCGAAACACTGATGAATACTCTGCCGCCCTCAATATAGATACTGCCGTTGGAATCCAGCCCGTCCGCATCCCGGCCGGAAGGATTGATAATCGTAACATCACCGTCCGTAATACGGATGACAGAGTTTTCGCCGCGCCCACTGGCATTGATCCCGTCATCTGTTGCCATAATGTCCACAGTTCCGCCGGCAATTGTGATGTCTACGGCCTCAAGGCCTTCATAACAGTCTGAAATAGTAATGCTCCCGGATTCAACATAAAGAAATGCCGTCTCGTCATCGTTGGATACGGTAATACCATCATCTCCGGCCTTAATGGAGATCTCAGTATTTTGAATGCGTACACTATCATTAGCGTGTATGCCATCCTGTGCCGCGCTTATTGCAATATTACCGCCGGCAACCACCAGATCATCGTTGCATACGATTCCGTGATGATACTCAGCGCTTACCGTAAGCGTACCGGTTCCGTTGATCGTCAGATCATCTCGGGAATAAATTACTCCGTCTACACCCGAATCAGCTGCCTCCTCGTTATACTCCGCGCCGGAGGAGACTAAATTCTCCGTCCCATCCGCCAATGTCAGAAACACATTATCCGCCTGCTCGACCCGAATTGCCGCGTCATCGTCACAGTGAATCGACACGCCGTCCAGCAGTACCCAAATTTTATCTTTTTTGTCAGCATCAATAATGACACTGCCGTTTGTGAGCTCACCAGAAAGCACATAATGACCTGCATATGCAATGCAGACATTTCCGTCATAAACATAGGCTCCGTTTCCGCTTATTGTACTACCTTTATCGGATAGTGCTATTTTTGTAGCATAAGCGGTATCCCAATCAGCATTCAAATCATTGGCGGTAAATAAATCACTGCCCACGTCTTCACTCATGACGGTGACACTGGCAAAAACCTTTCCGTTCATAAGCAGAACCGTCAGTACAATACTGAAAATAATAGCAGCAATGCAAATAGCATCAATCTTTTTGTGGGTTGACATAGAACCTTCTCCTCACCTTATGTATTCTCCGTTGTTTCCTCTGTTAAGTCTACATTCGGAAGTTGAATTAATAATGAAGCTTTTGTGAAAATTTTGTGATATTTTGAGCCAGTATGCTTGCCATGCTGAGATACAGATTTACCGCATACTCTGTAACATAAAAAGCCACAGTATCAGCAAGATAAATTATCCTTGCAAGATCCTGTGGTGAAAAGAGTTTGCTCTAAAAGTCCGTCTGCTTCCAGTATTTCTCCATTTGCTCCTCTGCTTCCGCTTCGTTCAAAGAAAAAATATCCTGAATACTTTCTTTCGTTTCATGTCGGCTGAGACCGGAAGAACAATATTTTTCAACCAACTTTCTTATCGCATTCATATGTCTTTCAGTAATAATCTCTATTCTTTCAGTCTGCGTCATGACAATAGGTCTCATAATCCCATGCACTTCCTTCTTTAACTCAGGCTCGTTTTTCAAGAGGTAACCACAGGTTATATCAAGAAATTCGAGAATTTCCTTCCCTGCCATATCTGTCAACGTTCCGTTCTCTTTTTCACGGTCTATTATCATGATACATTCCCGTATAAATTCTGTCAAATCTTTTCTGAAAGCTTCCGCAATCGGCTGTTTTACGCCATTCTTTTTCCTGTTGAGATATTTCCGAAATCGAATCGGAAGAAATGGAATCAGCATATTCAGATGCCTTTTCTCAATCATTTGCGTTGTGTAACTTTGCACATTCATTACGGGAATTTGGTACTCATGAGTTGTTCCGTCCGCGAATCTGATCAGACAGGTTTCTTCTACAGATATGTGATTAGGATTATTCAAGTACAGAATAACACTTCGTGGCATCACCAGTTCATGTTTCGTGTCTGTGCATGTTTTCTTCCCATAATTTCCGTTTCCATATACCAGACCGATATGGATATCATACTCCAGCATACGAAGCACCATATCTGCATCTATATTCATCTGGCATTCCATATGATATATATCCCTGTCTCCGATCTGAACTGCTATATCTGCGAAAATAGAATTTAGTGTACTGCCGCTTTCTTTATGTATACGTCTGACTACATATTCTGTTGCTATTAATCTTATCTCTGCATTTTCAGGATATGCTTTATGGAACACTTCCCGAATTAGAGGCAATATCAGCCATGGATATCTTTCTACTTCTTTCTTTATCACTTCATCCCACAGGTAGTATTGTTCAATAATTTCCGGTGTCATTTCCTCAAGTATTTCATCGGGAATAGCGCCATAGTATCTAACATCCTCTACTTTATTATGCCTCTCCTCGTCGTCATTCTTTCCTTGTGTCAAATTTTCTATCGACATTTTTCTC
>JAAUZY010000019.1 GCA_014804355.1 Lachnospiraceae bacterium | reverse complement strand
CACCTGGTCAAACTCTTTCATAACGCTCTCCCACATTGCAGGCAGCTCATTCATGAAATTGATACCTTCCCTGACCAGTTTCGTACCCACAGCATAAACTAACAGGATAACCGCAGCAAGCACCGCTACGATCACAATCGCCGATGCACCCTTGCGCCTTACCTTTAACTTTTCCTCGAAAAACCTGACCACCGGAGACGCGATCAGCGAGATCACCCAGCCGATGACGAACGGCAAAAAGAATATGATACATCTGGGCAGAAGAAAAATGCATAAAAGTAATCCGACCAATGCAGTCAATAAATTCAATATGACCTTGAAATAGGTCTGAAACGATTGTCTCATGAACCTTCCTCCGCTAACATCCTGTCCAGCAGATCATAGATTTCCTCTCTACCCTGCTTTGACAGGGATGAATAGGGTATGACAGTTGTGTCATCTACTACGTCAAGTGTGTCAGTTATCAGCTTAACCTGTTTTGCGATCTGGCTCCTCTTGATCTTATCCAGTTTCGTCGCAATAATGATCGGCTTATAGCCTCTGTCCAGTATCCAGTTATACATGATCCTGTCATTCTCCGACGGTACATGTCTGATATCGATCAGCAGAAATACCGCCCGGATCTGCCTTGACTGATGCAGATAATCCTCGATCATCTTGCCCCACTGTGCCTTCACCTGCTCATTCGCAGTGGCATAACCGTATCCCGGCAGATCTACGAAATACATCTGATCATTAATATTATAATAATTGATAGTCTGGGTCTTGCCCGGCTGGGAACTGGTGCGCGCCAGAGACTTACGATTCATAAGCCCGTTGATCAGCGAGGATTTACCTACATTGCTCTTCCCCGCGAAGGCGATCTCCGGCAGTTTATTCTCCGGCAGTTTACTCGTAATGCCGCACACCGTCTCCAAATTCACATTCTTGATAACCATAATGCTCCTCGTTTCCACAGGCGCTTTACACTATATGGAGAATGCTTATTTTACAGCATTCTCTTCACACGCTGCCAGTGCATATTCCGCAACCTGTTCCATATGACTCACCATATGTATCGTAAGCCCATCCGTAATCTCCTGATCCAGTTCCGCGATATCCTTGGCGTTTTCCTCCGGTACCAGAACTGTTTTGACTCCCGCCGTCTTGGCTGCGAGAATCTTCTCCTTCAATCCGCCGATCGGAAGCACCCTGCCCCGCAGAGTGACTTCACCGGTCATCGCAATGTCCGCGTGCACGGGAATCCCTGTCACCGCCGACAGTATCGCCGTCGCTAAAGTGATCCCTGCGGACGGTCCGTCCTTAGGCACGGCGCCTTCCGGAATATGGATATGAAAGTCTTTCCCGGTATACATTTCCTCCGGAACCTGATACCGTTCACTGACGGAGCGCACATAACTCATGGCAATCCTTGCGGATTCTTTCATCACATCCCCCATTTGACCGGTTAAGTCAATCTCTCCGTCACCCGGCATGATGTTGACTTCTATCTGTAACGTATCACCGCCCACGCTGGTCCAGGCAAGTCCGCGCACAATACCGACCTCATCCTTGTCATTAACCTTGTCCTGCATGTATTTCGGTTTACCGAGATACTGCTCCAGATCACCGGCCGTAACATTGATTTCCGAACTACTGTCAGCCTGCTCCTCCGCGGCCTGCATTTCTTCCAGTATATGCTTTGCCACTTTACGGCATACCTTGCCGATCTGGCGTTCCAGTCCGCGCACGCCCGCCTCTCGCGTGTATAAACGTATCATATCACGCAAAGCGTCATCCGTAAACTTAAGTTTTTCCGCCTCGATGCCGTTCTTCTTAAGCTGCTTCTCCACCAGATGCTCTCTGGCAATATGGAATTTCTCATTTGCCGTATAACTGTTTACCTCGATAATCTCCATACGGTCCAGAAGCGGCTTCGGAATCGAGTCCACGGCATTGGCCGTGGCAATAAACAATACTTCCGACAAATCCATCGGTATCTCCACATAATGATCGCGAAACGCGCCGTTCTGCTCACCGTCCAGTACCTCCAGCAGCGCCGACGCCGGATCGCCCTTATAATCATTGCTGACCTTGTCTATCTCGTCCAACAACAGCAGCGGATTCTTGACTCCGGCCTGCCTGACGGCGTTGGTGATCCTGCCCGGCATGGCTCCCACATAGGTTTTGCGGTGTCCTCTGATCTCCGCCTCATCGCGGACGCCGCCCAGACAGATCCGCACATATTTCTTCTCAAGCGCTTCCGCCACACTCTTCGCCACAGATGTCTTACCTGTTCCCGGCGGTCCCACCAGACAGATGATCGGACTTTGCCCTTTGCCAGTCAGAACCCGTACCGCCAGATATTCCAGAATACGCTCCTTCACCTTGTTAAGCCCATAGTGCTGCGCATTCAGAATCTCTTCGGCGCGCACCAGATCTTCACTGTCCTTCGATGCCTTATCCCACGGCAGCTCTAACAGCGTCTCGATATAAGCCCGTTCCACCGCGGCCTCCGAATGGCTTCCCGCCACATTCTTATAACGCGCGATCTCCTTACGGATCTTCTCCTTGATCTCCTCCGAAGCCTCCAGTTCCTCCACGTTTTTCTCAAACTGCTCCAAATCGGAGTCCACGGTGTTCTCGCCCAGTTCTTCTTTAATATATTGTAACTGTTCCCGCAGAATATAATCCCTCTGATTCTTATCGATCCGGCCTCTGATCTTCTTAGACAGATCATTCCTGATATGAACGATCTCCACTTCCCGCATCAGAATTCCCGTCAGTACTTCGAAACGCTCTTTGACCGACAGCGCCTCCAGAATCTTCTGCTTATCTGCTACCGTAAGAGGCATGTTGATCGTAATGCTGTCGAGCAGTCTGCCCAGCGGCATCTCCTCCTCGATCTGATCCGCCACTGCCTTGCCCACTTTGGGAAAACACGTGTAATATGCTGAAAAAGTTTCCTTGACCGTTCTGGTCATTGCCTCTTCCTCAACGGCAGACACTTCTGTCATATCATCGTTTTCGTATGACATTTCCGCCATAATATAGTCATAATCCCTCGTAAACCGATATAATACCGCTCTCGATTTTCCCTCCACCAGCACACGCAGCGTATGCTCCGGCAGTTTAGTCACCTGTCTGATGACCACAACAGTCCCCACATGATAGACATCCTCGAATGCCGGCTCTTCCTCGCCCGCATTCTTCTGTGTCACTACTAACAGCTTCTGGTCTGAGAGCATCGCCTGTTCCACCGCGGCGATCGACTTGTCCCTGTTTAAGTCAAAATGTATCACCATTCCCGGAAGAATCGTAAGCCCGCGAAGTGCCACGGCCGGAAGCGTATTCTGCGCAGGTATATCCGCAAATCCCACTGCTTCCGTATTATTTTGTTCCTTATTAATTTGTATTTTTCTGTTTAAAAAACTCATCTTTTCATCCCTATATTTTTCCTGCCGTCACGCAGTATGGTTTCCGACTGCAGTCCTTGTCCTATGAGTCCAGAACGGGACAGCCATACATGAGCAAACTCCCGGCTGTCCCGTTATAAATTCATATTACTATTCTGCCTGCAGCAGTCTGTTGCGATAGGTAATGTGCGGTTTCTCTTTTCCGTCCACCGCTTTCTTCGTCAGCACGCACTCCGCTATATTATCATCTGACGGAATCTCATACATGACATCCATCATCACACTCTCCATAATGGAACGAAGTCCTCTGGCGCCGGTTTTACGCTCGTATGCAAGCTTGGCAATTTCCTCAATCGCCTCCTCTTCCACACTCAGCTTGACCTCATCGAATTCAAACAGTTTCTGATACTGCTTGATCAATGCATTCTTCGGCTCCCGTAATATGCGAATCAATGCCTCCTGATCCAATCCCTCCAGCGTGACGGTAATCGGCACACGTCCGATAAATTCCGGAATCAAACCGAATTTCATCAGATCCTGCGGCGCCACTTCCTTCAGTACCGCCCCGATATCTTTGCTGCTCTTCTCCATGATCTGCGCGTTAAAACCGATGGAATTGCGATCCAAACGCTCTTCCACGATCTTCTCCAGCCCATCGAAGGCTCCGCCGCAGATAAAAAGAATATTGGAGGTATCGATCTGAATCAGCTCCTGATGCGGATGTTTCCTGCCGCCCTGCGGAGGAACGCTTGCCACCGTACCCTCTATGATCTTAAGGAGCGCCTGCTGTACACCTTCGCCGGATACATCTCTGGTAATCGACACGTTCTCGCTCTTCTTCGTAATCTTGTCAATTTCGTCAATATAGATGATACCGTATTGTGCTCTCTCGATATCGTAATCTGCCGCCTGTATCAGCTTAAGCAGGATATTCTCCACATCTTCGCCCACATAGCCCGCCTCAGTCAGTGTGGTAGCGTCGGCGATCGCAAACGGCACATTAATAATCTTTGCCAATGTCTGCGCCAGATAAGTTTTACCGGAACCCGTAGGACCAACCATAATAATGTTGCTCTTCTGCAGTTCCACACCGTCCTCATCTTCCTGCGGAGCCATAACACGTTTGTAATGATTATATACGGAAACCGCCAGAACTTTCTTGGCTTCCTCCTGCCCGATCACGTAATCATCAAGGAATTTCTTGATCTCCACCGGCTTTAAGAGATTGATCTCCATCTCCTCCACATCCGGCTCCTCTTCGTATTCTTCCTCAATAATATCTGCGCAGATATCTACACATTCGTCACAGATATAGACGCCCGCGGGACCGGCAATCAGTTTCCGCACCTGATCCTGCGTTTTGTTGCAAAAAGAACACCTCACCCTGTCATCAGAATTCTTTCCTGCCATTATAATGTTCCATGCCTTTCTTTTCTATATAATAACCTCTCACTCGAAGAATCGCCTTAGCGATTCTTCAGTAGATGACATAGATTTCTTAGGCGGCGTCTTTTGTCGCCTTAGAATATCTTCATCTACATGGCACTGGCATGATTGGTAATAATACGGTCAATCAGACCATATGCGAGTGCTTCCTCGGCAGACTTCCAGTTATCTCTCTCCGTGTCCGCCATGATCACTTCAAAGTCCTGCCCGGTATTCTCCGCCATAATCCTTGCCATCTTCTCTTTCGTTGCAAGAATATGCTTCGCCGTGATCTCGATCTCAGTTGCCTGTCCCTGTGCTCCGCCGGCAGGCTGATGGATCATGATCTCCGCATTGGGAAGTGCCATTCTCTTACCCTTCGCACCGCCCGCCAACAGAAACGCGCCCATGCTGGCCGCCATACCGATACATACGGTAGACACATCACATTTGATAAAATTCATTGTGTCATAAATTGCCATTCCCGCGGTAATTACGCCGCCCGGGCTGTTGATATACAGATGAATGTCTTTCTCCGGATCTTCGGATTCCAGAAACAACATCTGTGCCACAATCACACTGGCGGAAGCATCGTTTACTTCCTCACCCAGAAAAATAATTCTCTCTTTTAACAATCTTGAATAAATGTCGTAGGAGCGTTCTCCCTTGGAAGTCTGCTCAATGACATAAGGTATTAATGCCATGTTAATTCCTCCGTTTCTATTTCAAGTATACCCTGATTGCCCCTCATAATAAAACCTGTTATTTCTCTTTCGCATTCTTCGCTACGAACTCGGCCGCTTTTCTGACTGCCAGATCCTGCATGATGTTCTTTTTCTCTCTCTCGCCCATAAGCTCTTTTACTTTGGATACTTCCATCTGATACACCTCAGCCATGGTTCCAAGTTCTTCCTCATATTCTTCTTCTGTTGCCTCGATCTTCTCAGCCGCCGCAATCGCCTCCAGTACCAGACGGGACTTGATGCGCTCTAATGCCTGAGGCTTCACCTGCTCTACCATCTTCTGATAGTTAGTGCCCGTAAACTGGAAATACTGTTCCATGGAAAGACCCTGCATAGTGATTCTCTGTGCGAACTCGTCCACCATCTGTCTCTGCTGCGTCTCTAACATAGCATCGGGGATCTCCATCTCTGCAACTTCCACCGCCGCCTTGATCGCCGCATCCTCTCTGGCATTCTTAGCGTCCTTTTCCTTCTTCTCGGCCAGATTCTTCTTCACGTCCTCACGATACTCCGCAAGCGTCTCAAACTCAGATACCTCGCTTGCAAACTCGTCGTCCAGCTCAGGCAGCTCTTTCTCCTTGATCTCCTTGACTGTACATTTGAATACCGCCGCTTTGCCCTTTAAATCTTCCGCCTGATAATCTTCGGGGAATGTGACATTCACTTCCACTTCCTTGCCGATCTCTGCGCCGACAAGCTGCTCCTCGAATCCGGGGATAAACGCACCGGAACCGATCGTCAGCGGATAGTTCTCACCCTTGCCGCCCTCGAAAGGCACGCCGTCCACGAAACCTTCAAAGTCTAACGTCGTCATATCGCCGTCTTTCACGGGTCTGTCCTCAACGGTGATATTTCTCGCATTATTCTCGCGTTCTCTGTTGATCTCTGCGTCCACCTCTTCCTCAGTGACTTCCGTATCGATCTTATCAATCTTAAGTCCTTTATACTTACCGAGCTTAACTTCCGGCTTCAGCGCAACTGTAGCAGTAAACACGAAAGGCTTGCCTGCCTCGATCTGCGTCACTTCAATCTTCGGGGAAGACACAATGTCCTCCTCGCACTCTGACAGCGCCTTATCGTATGCATCCGGAATCAGCTCATTTGCCGCGTCTTCATAGAACACTTCCTTACCGTACATCTTCTCTACCATCTGGCGGGGCACTTTACCTTTTCTGAAACCGGGGATACTGATCTGCTTCTTCTGCTTCTGATATGCCTTCTCAATCGCCTTCTCCAGTTCCTCCGCGCTGGCTTCAATGGTAAGCTTCGCCATGTTCTTTTCTAATTTTTCCACCTGTAAACTCATTGTATGGGTTCCTCCTTCAACTACATCTGTAACATGTATAATCACGCTTATATTCTCGTACCAAAGCCCTGATTCCGTTTCCAGTCACAGTCATCTAAGCATTATATCACATACTCGCACAAAATGCTAGTAGCACTTTTGCACCCTGCAACAGTAGCAGTATACTGTATTTTCGTACAAAAAACAACCCGCCTGAATTTTCAGACGGGTCATTCTTTTAGCTGTTCTTAGCTTATTTCATCTGCTCTTCCTGGCTCTTGATCATTCTACGAACCATCTCACCGCCGATAGAACCGGCCTCTTTAGATGTCAGGTCACCGTTGTAACCTTCCTTCAGGTTTACACCTAACTCAGATGCAACCTCAGTCTTGAAACGATCCATTGCTGCCTTAGCTTCAGGAACTTCTACTCTATTCGTCTTGTTGCTTGCCATTTCTTTCACCTCCGAAATACATTTGAATGATCTCATTTGCATGATTTCATTCTGTTATCTATATTATTGAGATAAGCGCTGTCGTTTTGCGCTTATCTCAGAGGAGGTACCTGTTGCAGAAATTTATTTCTGCGGTCCGGCAATCCGTAATCGGATCCTATCGTCTGTGAAAGCGCTCACTTTTTATCGCTTATCTTGATGTTAGTATGTTCGGATAAAATGAAAATATTATGGTAAGTTTTGCCACTGTTATTAAATAATTTAAAGCGTAAATCCCTATAAATCGTATACGATCGTCTCCGCCATCTTCACTGCCGCTTCCTTGCCCTGCAGCTTCTCTAAAATCGCCAGCCCGAACGGAATCGCCGCGCCCATACCGCGTCCCGTAATAATATTACCGTCGGTCACCGCAGGCTGCTGCAATACCTGCGCGCCTTCCAGATGACTTTCAAAAGTGGGATAGGAACAAGCCTTCTTCCCCTTAAGTATTCCTCTGTGTCCCAGAATACTCGGTGCCGCACAGATCGCCGCCACCAGCTTATCCTGTGCCGCAAACGCATCCACCTGCTCCATCAACACTTCGCATACCTCCAGATTCTTCGTTCCCGGCATGCCGCCCGGCAGCACAATCACGTCAAGTTCTTCATAATCCACTTCTCTCGCCAGCATCTCCATCTCTACCATAATACCG
Source organism: Lachnospiraceae bacterium (assembly GCA_014804355.1). Lineage (GTDB taxonomy): Bacteria > Bacillota > Clostridia > Lachnospirales > Lachnospiraceae > UBA3282. Next base: position 5,336 of record JAAUZY010000019.1, on the reverse strand, counting down.
TGCGAACCTTCCACATGCCGCTGATCCATGACAGACACCATTAAAGTCTCAATTCCCGCTCTGCGCAGGATATCCACTACTGTCAGCGCCTCGATCTCTTCAAACCCTGTTCCGAAAAAAACTGCCCCTTTACTCATAACCGCCTCCGTTCCTGAACATNATCCATTCAATCTTTATTTACTTATTATTATATCCGGTTAAAATGATATATTAAATTCTATCATACGCAAAAATGCAAATCAATGATTTATTATTATCAATCCAAATACACCCTTACGCGGTAATAAAAATATGTTCTCTTTTTCTTTTCTTTCAAAATACCNAGCAGCTGCTTCCCCTCATATCCGGCNTCCTTAACGTCCGCCTCNTCCGCGCTCNTTCCNCCATATATAATAGCCTCATACTTTTCTATGAATGCCGGCTGCTTCNTNGAAAGACCTAACTGCACCNCNNCACGTNTTCCGAATTCCTGTAAAGTTTCCGAATCTTGTCTGCGCAGGCCTAGCCATGCCAGAATCCGCAGATTGCTCCGGACTACCATGTCAAATCTTCCTTCCGGATTCATTTTTTGATAGCGCCTCTTTCTGATCACCCTCTCAAATATGACAAATAACAGACCTGCTGCCGCACACATCACCACGGCATATACCGCTATTTTCAAATAATCAGAGACAATGCTTTCTCCCTGCAACCTGTCCTCTTTCGCTATCCCTTCCGCTGCACCGGAAAGGANAAGCGCGTCGTCCGCTGCAGCGCCGTATTCCGGTTCACGGTCTCCGCCCATGGCAAACGAAGGTTCATACTTCCACCCTGTCTCCCATGAAGTATATCGCAGACCGGCATATCCCGGTGTCGGCTCAAACGGAATCCAGCCCACGCCGTTTATATAAACTTCCGGCCANGCATGCGCCATATCGCTGTAGACTACCGTTTCGCTGTCCTGTTCTATCGGAACACAGAAGCCCTGCACATATCTGGACGGCAGCCCCTCGGCTCTCGCAAGAAGCGCAAACGCCGTCGCAAAATGAGTGCAATACCCTTTCCTGTTCTCCAATAAGAAATAATCCAGAAAGCTGCCTGCATCTTTCACACTATCCGGCAATTTGCCGGGAGATTCCGCATAAGCATACGCGGCCAGNTCCGCCTCTATCATTCGCAGTTTCTCTATATCATTATGTGCAGATTCTGTTATTCCATCTATATACGCTCTTGCTTCATCAGACAAAACCACATCTTCCGCATAAACATCATTCACCTGACGGGTGTAGGAACTGACATCTTCCGCCGTTATGTCTATTCCGGTCATGTCGGCGCGCGACTGCAGGATCGATTTCATAACGGCATCCTCCTGAATATCCTGATCCTGCATCGATGCCAGAAAATCCTCAAACACTTCGGAACCGGCGTTTAATTGATAGAAAACTGCATCATACTCCGTGCCGTACCCTCTCTTATCCGTATCCCGATGACGGGAATCCGTAAAAAAGAGGCTTCCGCCTGCCGGAATAAAATTCAGGTCTCTATTCCCCTCCATAATTCTTTGCGTCTTTAGAGGCACAAATACATAAGCGGAATTAAATTTCTGATATCTGACATGCAGCGTCGTTAACGACATGCAATCGTGCAGATATCTTCCCTCGAACAACTGCGCGGCATAACGGGTCTGTATCGTATCTAAAAAAACTTCATATTCCGTATTGTCGTCTCGCCGGTACCACTGCCTGCCATCGAAAGCATCATAGGCTCTCCCCGCCAGATATACATTCCCCGNCAGGTTCTTTTCCCCTTGTATGACCATAACAGCNCGGTGATCATCCTCCAGATTATCCCNAATCNTNCCGTCATCNGGNAAACCGCTGAGTACCGTATCNAAGTTTTCCGTNCTGCCGCGCACNATATTCTGCGNCANNANTGTAAAAGATTCCTTTACCTGNGAAAANGCGTTTCTGGCAAACTGCCATTTAAANGGNTTCTCGGGAGAAGGCAGCCACANCATAGNAAGCATATAGACCGCCATAAANGGCATAAGCCAGAACATATACATCTTCCTGTCCTTCTTATGTTCCTTATCCCAACACCACTCTATCCATTCCCCTCCGGCCACCATAATATATGCCAGAGCGCAGACCACGCCTGCATGGGATACCTGCTTTTCGGTCAACAGGCAGTAAACCAGAACACACACAAGCATACACATCACTGCAGTTTTAAGCAATAAATACTTTTCCAGAATCCATTGCAGGATATAACAGCAACCCGCGGCAACGATTACCTGCATCACTTCGTAGCCCGCCACCCATGCAGGCTCCCACATATCCGCCCCGGTTAGCCACCCGGCATAAGACCGTATAAAAAGAAAACAATTCCTGATACCACAAGTCATACCTAAAATAATAACCAACGCCAAAATGCAGAAAACGCGCCCTTTTTTCGTCATTCTCTGCATTACAAGCATTGCGGCAAGCACCGCAAAAGCAATCAGAAAATGTATCACTCTAACTTCCCCGATTCCTATCGATTTCCCTGCGCCCATAAGCAGGATGCATACAAGAAAGGCCGCCTGCTCGAACTGATAGATATCCTGTGCCCTGATCCGCAGTATACGCTCCCTCATAAGACTTCCTCCAGCTCCCCTTCTATGGGAATGGCAACGATCCTTCGGCGCAGGCTGCTCAGCTCCATATACTCCTGCACATCTTCTTCCGTAACAAGATAAACCACCACGATCACACCTCCAGTGGACAGTTCCTCCGTCATCCGGGCGACACCCTCATCCCATCTGTGCAATATGACAAAAACAACTTTGCTGTTCCGGATTCCCCCTCGTACCATGGCTTCGGCCAAAGTTACCCCGACTTCTTCCGCCTTGTCAAAGATCATTTCCGAACTTTTCAGATAAAAATCTTCAAAATCTCCGAGGCTGTTCACATGACTATTCCTCACACCACTCTGTCCGTAATATGCCGTAAAAGTAATATTTCTCCCGGAAAAGTAAAGCCCCAGCGCAATCAATATCTCCAGCATCCTGCTCTCCAGCGGCAGATATGCCCTCTCATCCTCACTGTAACGCTTCGTATCGAATATAACGGAAATACCCTGTTTCTGCTCCCCGATACGGGTTCTTACTTTCAGCTTGTGCTCCTGTGCCGTAGCTTTCCAGTGAATAAAGCGCAAAGCATCGCCCTGCACGTATTCCCTGACCGAAACATCCGGCTCTGTCTGTAAGTTCTGCGCATCATTTTGTAAAAGCGCTGTCATGTCCGTAATGCTGCGCAGTTCTTCCACATGCACAATTCTGGGTCTGACTAAAGCCTTGATCGGGGACGCCGGCGTGTAAGAGAGCTGAAAAAGGCGTAAAAAATCGGTAATGACAATTTTCTTAATCCCCACTTCATACTCTCCACGATATTTACAGATGAGCTTGGTTCTATAGGTGAGTTTATCTCCCGGAAGCAGTTCGTACTCAATACCGTCCGGTATCTGTTCCACATAGGAAAAAGAAGAAAACAATCTGACGCTTACACTGGAAAAAGCAAAGAAATCATCATTCTGCAATACAAAATAATATGGAACGGCATTGCCGCATACCATACTTCTGCTCTCCACTTCCTGATAGATTCTGAACCTCCAATAGACAAAAAATAAATAGACCCATGATATAACCGGCAGTATCGTCACCCCGAAAAAGAAACCGTAACTGACAGCACCGCCGTAGAAACTGATCGCCGCCAACGAAAGAACCCACACCCCAAACAGCATCCACCTGCGAATTTTCATCCTGCCACACTTCCCCCTAAACCGGAACCTTCACCTTCAGTATAATGCTCTTTAAAATAGAGGCCGCGTCTTCCTTGCGAATTCTAGCGTCCGAAGAAAGCACCAGTCTGTGCATAAGCACATGCATTGCCACATCTTTGACATCATCCGGCTTCACAAAATCCCTGCCCTTCATGAATGCCTTCCCCTGCGAAGCACGCATAAGCGTCAGCATGGCACGCGTACTTGCCCCGAGGACAAAGCGCTCTTCCTTTCTGGTCAGTTCAATCATATCTTCTATATAATCGAGAATCGGTCTGCCGACCGTAATATTCTTAATCGCTTCTTTCATATGCAGGATGTCTTCCGCCGTGCATACCGCTTCAGCATTCTCCGGGGCTTTCCCGTTAAGAACCTGCGCCGCCAGCTCGATCTCCTGCTCCCTCTCCGGATATCCGATGGAAAGACGCATCATAAAACGATCCATCTGCGCTTCCGGCAGGGGATATGTCCCTAAGAATTCCACCGGGTTTTGCGTGGCGATTACCATGAACGGCCTCGGCAGCATATGGACGATCCCGTCCACCGTCACCTGTTCCTCCGCCATAGCCTCCAGAAGGCTTGCCTGCGTTTTGGGTGAAGTTCTGTTGATTTCGTCCGCCAGCAGAATCTGATTCATTACCGCGCCTTCCCGATATTCGAATTCACCTGTTTTCATATTATATACCGATACGCCGCAAATATCTCCCGGCAGCGTATCCGGTGTAAATTGGATTCTGCCGAAGCTGCAGGCAATGCTTCTAGCGAGCAGGGCCGCAAGCGTTGTCTTCCCCACGCCGGGAACATCTTCCAGCAATACGTGTCCGCCTGCAAGCAGGCAGACTAACAGGTTCTCGACGACTTCTTCTTTGCCGATGAAGAATGTGTTGATGTTATTTTTTAGTTTTATTATGGTTTCATAGTCGTTCATGCTTGTGCTCCGTTTTCAGAACAAGATTTGGAAAACAATGTTATTGGGGTATGCCGGATGGGGCTGGCATTGATTTTGCAATACTTTATGTTAGTTTACCACACTGGTTTTGTTTCAACAAGAATAGCGCTGATTTGTTTTGAGCAATTTATTCTGCGCAACCTATTCTTTGAAATCCATTTTTTGTAGCGGGTCAATTAATGTTGCCTTTTGTACGTTGATTAAGACGGACGCGCAGAGGGAGGTTAATATCTACGGAGCCGCGCTCTCACTCCTTTCACAGCGCAACAGACACTAAGCTCGTGAGAAACCTCGCTAAGTGCTGGCGCTGTTCTAGGGGCTCCTTAAGATATCAACCTCCCTCTACGCTGGGTAGTGGCTAAATATACTGTGCACTTACTATATATACTGTGTACTTACTGTATCCACTGAATAGTTACTATATCTATCAATAAGGTTCTCAAGTTGAGAATAAACTCTATACACAGCACCGGATAGTATGTAGTTGTCATAAGGACCGTTGGAAAACGCCGGCACTTAGCGAGGTTTAAAGTTGCGAAGCAACTTTCGAGCTTAGTACCGTTGCGTTTGGAACCGAGCGGAAGCGCGT
>JAAUZY010000018.1 GCA_014804355.1 Lachnospiraceae bacterium | reverse complement strand
GCGTTTTTTACTGCATCCTGTACGCAAAACCACTCTCTTTTTCACCATCCAAAAGTCTCAGAAAGTGTTGCTTTGGGGCATTTCAAGAGGTGTTGCAGTTACCCTGAAAATCTTGCATATTTTTTTTATTCGTTATCTCAGCGCATCCTTCATCGATTTTACATATTCCCCGACATACTTCGGCGCGTCTTTCCCGTGCTTTTCCAGCAGTTTAATAATCGCTGAACCGACAATTGCTCCGTCAGAGATATCCGCCATTTTCTTAGCCTGTTCGGGTGTGGAAATACCGAAGCCGATAGCACATGGGATATCGGTATTCTGGCGAACTACATCAACAATGGATTTCAGGTCGGTCTTTATCTCACTTCTCGTTCCGGTGACGCCCAGAGAAGATACGATGTATAGGAAACCGTCCGCTTCCTTTGCAATCATGGCAATACGGTTTTCGGAAGTAGGTGCGACCAGAGATATCAGATCCACCCCGTACTCATGACACATAGGAAGAAAGTCTTCTTTTTCTTCAAAAGGCAGGTCGGGCAGGATCAGCCCGTCAATTTCAATATCACGGCATGTCGAGATGAAGCGTTCCGTTCCATAGGAAAAAATAACGTTAGCGTAGGTCATAAACACCATCGGGACCTTGACATCCTGACGAAGCTCTTTGACAAATGCAAAAATCTTGTCAGTGGTAACGCCGCTGCTTAATGCGCGGATATTAGCGCCCTGGATGACGGGACCTTCGGCAGTGGGATCAGAAAAAGGAATTCCCAGTTCGATCAGGTCAGCTCCGTTCTCCACAGCGGCGCGAACAGCGGCAGCAGTGGTCTCTAAGTCGGGATCGCCGCAGGTGATAAAGGCAATGAATGCTTTTCCGTTTTCAAAAGCTGATTTTATCTTACTCATGGATATCCTCCCCTCTGTAGCGGGCGATGGCGGCACAGTCCTTATCGCCTCTTCCGGAAATGGTGATAACGATGATCTGGTCTTTATCCATCTTCGGTGCAATCTTCATAGCATGTGCAACGGCATGGGATGACTCAATGGCGGGAATGATACCCTCTGTCTTAGCCAGATACTCGAAGGCACATACCGCCTCATCGTCGGTTACGGGCACATATTCTGCTCTGCCGATATCATGCAGATAGGCATGCTCCGGTCCGATGCCGGGATAGTCCAGTCCGGCGGATATGGAATAGACCGGAGCAATCTGACCGTACTCATCCTGACAGAAATAGGATTTCATACCGTGGAAAATACCGATCCTTCCGGTGTTCATGGTAGCGGCAGTCTCAAATGTGTCAATGCCTCTTCCTGCCGCTTCGCAGCCGATTAATTTCACGGTGTCATCTGCAATAAAATGATAGAAGCTGCCGATGGCATTAGAACCGCCGCCGACACAGGCAATGACCGCATCGGGCAGTTTTCCTTCTTTTGCAAGAAGCTGTTCTTTCGTTTCCTTGGAAATGACTGCCTGGAAATCGCGCACGATGGTCGGGAAAGGATGGGGACCCATCACGGAACCGAGACAGTAATGCGTATCGGCGATGCGGGAAGTCCACTCGCGCATTGCTTCCGACACGGCGTCTTTTAGGGTAGCAGTGCCCGATTTTACGGGGATGACTTCAGCTCCGAGCAGGCGCATACGATATACGTTAAGTGCCTGACGAATAGTGTCTTCCTCACCCATAAACACGACACATTCCATGCCCATAAGTGCGGCGGCAGTAGCGGTGGCAACGCCATGTTGACCTGCTCCGGTCTCTGCGATCAGACGTGTTTTCCCCATTTTCTTGGCAAGCAGTGCCTGACCGAGTACGTTGTTGATCTTGTGGGCGCCTGTGTGGTTAAGGTCTTCGCGCTTGAGATAGATTTTCGCACCGCCTAAGTCTTTGGTCATTTTTTCGGCATAGTAAAGCCGTGAGGGTCTGCCCGCGTATTCGTTAAAAAGTTCGGACAGTTCTTTGTTAAATTCAGGATCATTTTTGTAGTGGTTATACGCTTCTTCCAATTCGATCACGGCGTTCATCAGCGTTTCGGGAATATACTGACCGCCGTGGGTGCCGAAGCGTCCGTTTGGATTTGTCATTTTTGAGAATGCTCCTTTCGTATGATGTTCGTTTAAAGATTACAATTATCGGTAAGATGTTGTAACCGCATGGACGAAGTCTTCCATTTTCCTGATATCTTTATGTCCATCTGTCTCAATGCCGGAACTGACATCGACGGCATAGGGATTCAGCCTTTCTATGGCACTACAGACATTGTCAGCGTTAAGTCCTCCGGCAAGAAAATAGGGACGGTCGATCTTTTCGAGTAAGTTCCAGTCGAATGTTGTACCGGTTCCGCCCTGACCGGAATCCAGTAAGACATAATCGGCAGTGCTCATATTTGCTGCCTCCACATCCTGTTCGGTATCTATGCGGTATGCTTTGATGAGAGGCTTGTCGGTGAGTGTCCGAAGCTGTTTGATGTAATCCTCGGATTCGCCGCCGTGGAGCTGGGCAATATCAATTGTGCCGCCTCTTAATAGTTCGGCGACAGTTTCAGGATCTTCCCGAACGAATACTCCTACAACTTTAATGGATGGATGAAGCAGTTTTTTCAACTCAGCCGCCTTTTCGCTGCTTACATACCGGATACTTTTCGGGGCAAATACAAAGCCGATATATTCAGGTCTTAATCTGTTTGCGGTTTCTATATCACAAGGTCTGGATAGGCCGCAGAGTTTGATTTTTGTCATATTGGTCTCCTAACCCTTATCTTAGTTGCCACGCAGCTCGTTAAGTTTTGCTTTTTTATCTGTGGCTCTCATCAGCGTCTCCCCGATCAGGACCGCATCAACCCCGATTTCGCGAAGTCTCTTCACGTCGTCAGCAGTGCTTACGCCGCTCTCGGAGACAAACAGGACATCTCGTGGAATTAACTCGCGCAATTTGCGGCTGTTTTCCGTATCTACGGAGAAGTCTTTGAGATTGCGGTTGTTGACGCCGATGATGCGTGCACCGGTGTTCAGTGCCATCTGTATTTCTTTATCATCGTGGGCTTCCACAAGTGCAGACAGTCCCAGAGTATCACAGATGTTGATGTATTCCTTAATCTGCGCTTCACTCAATATGGAGCAGATCAAGAGTACGGCGGAGGCACCTAACAGGCTGGCTTCGTAGATCATATATTCGTCTACAGTAAAATCTTTGCGCAGACAGGGAATGGAAACAGTGTCTGCGATTTCTTTTAAGTAGCTGTCACTTCCCAGAAACCATTTTGGTTCTGTGAGGACAGAAATACAGTCGGCGCCTGCCGCTTCATATTCCTTGGCAATCTGCAGATACGGGAAATCCGGGGCAATCAGACCTTTGGAGGGCGATGCTTTTTTGCATTCACAGATAAAGGAGATTCCCGGTTTTTGTAAAGCACGTTCAAAAGAGAACTTATCACGCACCAGTTGTTTATGATCTTTTTTGTTTACGAAAATATCATTGGAAACATTTGTGGTATCAGATATTTCCGTAAGTGAAAGAGCCTGCTGTTTAACTGTTTCAAGCGGCACAGTTCTTTTTGCCTGCTCTACACGTTCTCTTGCGTGGTCAGCAAGCTGATCTAATATCGTCATTGAGTGACGTACCTCCTTCATGAATAACATTTTTGGCATGACTCGAGTTTGCGAAGCGTAAGCAAGCAAATCTCGCAAAGTTAATCGCGAAGCGATTTACTTTTGTTAATTTCGAAGAAATTTACTTTTGTTATCCGGCATCCGGCCGGTTGCTCACTTCAATAAATTTATTCAACGTATCCATCACTTTGCCGGAATCAATCAGTTCTGCGGCGAGACGAATACCGTCTTCCATAGTCTCAGCTTTGCCGCCGATATAGAGCGCCGCGCCTGCATTCATCAGTACCGCATTGCGCTTATGTCCTTTTTCACCTTTCAGAATGGCAAGAACAATATTTGCATTTTCTTCCGGAGTGCCGCCTTCAAGGTCAGCTTTAGTGCAGCGTTCAAACCCAAACTGTTCGGGAGTGATCACATAAGATTTAAACCAGCCGTCTTTCATTTCGCATACGGTAGTGGGTGCACTCATGGAGATTTCGTCCAGCTTATCCTGACCGTAGACTACCATGCCGCGCTTTACGCCAAGGCTGATCAGCACCTGTGCCAACGGTTCCACCAGATATTCATCATATACGCCCAGAAGCTGCATGGTAGGGCTGCCGGGATTGGTGAGCGGACCGAGTATGTTGAATACGGTGCGGAAGCCCAGTTCTTTACGGATAGCGCCCACGTATTTCATGGAAGTGTGATACTTTTGTGCGAAAAAGAAGCACATGCCGACTTCGTTTAACAGCTCGATACATCTGTCGGGGCTTTGTTGGATGTTTACGCCCAGCGCTTCCAGACAATCTGCCGTACCGCACTGCGAGGAAGCCGCACGGTTTCCGTGTTTGGCGATCTTCATGCCGCCTGCGGCGCAGACGAGGGCGGAGGTGGTGGAAATATTGAAGCTGTGGGCGTTGTCCCCTCCGGTTCCCACGATCTCAAATATATCCATACCGGTTTCTACCTTGGTGGCGTGATCCCGCATGGCTGCCGCACATCCTGCGATCTCATCGGTCGTCTCGGCTTTTGCACTCTTGGCGGAAAGCGCCGCGAGAAATGCGGCGTTCTGTGTGGGTGTAGTTTCGCCGCTCATAATTTCGTTCATTACGCCATACGCCTCATCGTAGGTGAGGTCTTCTTTGTTTACGATTTTTACAATTGCTTCTTTAATCATGTCTAAATCCTCCTGCTTCTTTGTTTATTATTATTAGAAAAGTGCTATGTTTTTCCGAGTTTGCGCGTTTGGTTGCAGTATTTATTCGCTGCATAAATTAGTGTAATCGCTTTGTATAAAGTTTCTCAACATAGTTCTCCCGTCCGGCGTCATTATTGACTCGGGGTGAAACTGTACTCCGAAAATGGGGTATTCCCTGTGCTGAATCGCCATCACTTCTCCGTCTGTGGTGACTGCGGTAATTTCTAATTCCTCGGGGATGGTATCTGCGTCCGCCGCCAGAGAGTGATAGCGGGCAACCGGAGCAGTTTCAGGACAGCCCTTAAATAATGGACAGCCCATGTTAAACTTGACAACTGACTGCTTTCCATGCATCAGTTCCTTGGCGCAAGTGACGGTCGAGCCAAATGCCGCACAGATCGCCTGATGTCCGAGACAGACACCCAGCAGAGGAATCTCTTTGCCGAGTGTTCTTGCGGTTTCTACGATAATACCGGCATTTTCCGGTCTTCCGGGACCGGGAGAAAGAATGATGCGGTCAGGATTTAATTCCCGAATCTGTTCGATTGTCATTTCATCGTTGCGGATCACTTTGATGTCGGGATCGATCTCGCCGATGAGCTGATAGAGATTATAGGAAAAACTGTCGTAATTATCTATGAGCAGAATCATTGATCCACCTCCTCTGCAAGCGTCAGGGCGTTGATCACCGCTTTCGCTTTGTTGATGCACTCCTCGCATTCCTTTTCGGGAACGGAGTCCGCTACGATACCGGCCCCGCTTCTGACGAATACTTTGCCGTTCTTCTTGTAGGCGATGCGGATGGCGATGCAGGTGTCCATATTGCCTGTAAAATCGATGTAGCCGATGGCACCGCCGTAGATACCGCGCTTGTTATTCTCCAGTTCGCCGATCAGCTGACATGCCCTGATCTTCGGGGCACCGGAGAGCGTTCCTGCAGGAAGAACCGCTTCAATGGCATCCAGTGCGTCGAAGTTCTTTTGGATCTCACCCCGTACCGTGGAACCGATGTGCATGACGTGGGAGTAGCGCTCGATGGAATGCAGTTTCTCAACTTGTACGGTGCCGAATTTACTGATTTTGCCAAGGTCGTTTCGTCCCAGATCGACCAGCATGTTGTGCTCCGCCAGCTCTTTTTCGTCGGCCAGCAGTTCTTTTTCCAGCGCCATGTCCTCCGCTTCGGTTTTTCCGCGCGGTCTTGTTCCGGCTAGTGGAAATGTATGCAGTACGCCGTTTTCTAGCTTGACGAGAGTTTCCGGTGAGGCACCGGCTACCTCCACATCCGTTCCTGAGAAATAGAACATATAGGGCGACGGATTGATGGTGCGCAGAATCCGGTATGTGCCTAGCAGGCTGCCCTCAAAGGGTGCGCTTAGGCGATTGGAGAGCACGATCTGGAAGATGTCTCCCTCACGAATGTGGTGTTTGGCTTTTTCCACCATATCGCAGTAATGTTCTTTGTCAAACAGCGGCGTGACGTCTCCCAGAAGCCGCCCGGCGGGTTCGCTTTTCTTTTCACCTGTGCGCAGCAGATCGCAGAGCTGTCTTAATTCCATAACCGCTTTATTATATCCGACTTCGATATCTTCTAAAGGCATATTGACGATGAGGATGATCTTCTGGCGGAAATTGTCGAAGGCAATGACCTTGTCGAAGAGCATCAAATCAACATCTTTAAATGCTTCGGTGTCCTGTACGGGAATTTTGACCGACGGCTCCCGATACCCTTGGTAATCGTATGCAAAATATCCGACCAGTCCGCCGGTAAAAGAGGGGAGGTAATCAAAGCGCGGACTCTTGTAATCGGCGAGTATCTGGCGCAGGAATGCCGATGGGTTATCGGTTTGAATTTTAATATTTCCTGCTTTCAATTCACCGTCGATACAGGTGATCTCCAGTTTGGGATCATATCCTAAGAAAGTATACCGCCCCCATTTCTCTTTCTCGGCAACAGATTCCAGCATGTAACAGTGGGTGGATATATTCTTCAGTATTTTCATTGCTTCGATCGGTGTGCAGATATCAGACAGGATCTCGCAGCTGACGGGTACTACCTTGTAGCCTCCCGTGGCGGCGATCTGCTTGACGGTGTTTAGGTCTGGTGAAAATTTCATAATGGTTCCCTCCATTGAGTGTGGATTATACATGCAAGCATGGCGCCTGCTGCCTAAGACTTCTGACTCTGCTTATGCGCGCAAAAAAAGTCCTTGACAGAATTTTACTCTGTCAAGGACGAATAATTTCTATCCGCGGTGCCACCTTGATTCACGGGAATGCCCGTGCACTTAGCAGGATACCTGTATATCCCCGGCAACTGACGCATGCCCTCACGTTGCAGAATACTTTGCGTATAACGCATTTGACTGCACCCTCGGCGGTCCATTTGACAACTTGTTTCTTACCCGACTCTCAGCTTCACGGGTTCTCTGTATAGGCATGATTGCCGTTATCTCCGCTTCAACGGTTTACTATATTAAACTGTTGATATGTTACCACGTTCAGAGGAGAGTGTCAACATGTTGGATGATTTTTTTGCATATATTGTATCTTAGTATTTCACATGTTATAATAGAAACGTTCATATGTTATATTGCAAATTCGGGAGGTTATTATGAAAAGCTCCGAAATGATAATGGAAATCCGTTCTTGTTTGAATATAAGTCAAAGTGAATTGGCTGTAAAGTTAGGCGTTAGTTTCGCAACAGTTAACCGCTGGGAAAAAGGTCATTGTGAGCCATCAAAAATTGCGATGAATGCAATAAAAAGTCTATGTAACAGCAATAACATTGATTTTTCTCAATTTGAAGGAAATCATATTATCAGCAGCAATGAAATAGTAACTCTCTATCATGGTTCAAAATCGGGAATTTACGGTGCCATTGAACCCATAAGCCGGAATCGCTGCGATTTTGGAAAAGGATTTTACATGGGAACTGACCGGATTCAGCCGCTTACTTTGATTTGCAATTATCCTAATGCCAAAATATATACATTAAGCGTTGATTTATCGGGACTCAGGATTCTTGATGTGGAAGTAGGATTAGATTGGGCATTATTGGTCGCATATAACCGTGGAAAGATGGAGTCCGTGAAACATTCAGCTATCTATAATCGTATTGCTGATTTGAGTAAAGACTGCGACATGATTATCGGCTATATTGCAAACGATAGAATGTTTATCGTTCTGGATCGTTTTTTCAACGGAGAGATTACTGATCTTGCGTTGATTAACAGTCTTTCTGCATTGAGGCTGGGCAAACAATATGTGGCTTTAACACACAAGGCTTGCAAAAAAGTAGAAATCATAGATGAACAGGAACTTACTGAGGAGGATCGGGATACTCTAAAACAAGAAAGTGAAGCAAACCGTTCTAAAGGTGTTGCAATGGCAGATGAGATATGCCGGAAATATCGCCGTGACGGCAGGTTCTTTGATGAAATATTAAAGACAGGTGAGTAACGTGCAAAAGGTGCGCGGAAATGAGGATTCAATATGGAAAATTTTACACTTGAAAAACGTCAGCTCTGTGATATACAGGGAAGGTTGTTTGAACTTGCGTTAAAAAACGGCTTGGATTGTCCGTCTTTTATAGAAATTTTTATGAATAGCAGAGCCGCCGCCGCCCTTGACGATGTCTACGATCGACTGCAGTGGGCCGGAGAAGAATATATTCTGGAAGAATTGAATGATGAAGCAGGCGGTCTGAAAAAAGCCGGGACAGTTTATAGTGCCGAAGTAATGTACTGGACAGGATATATTTATCGCTATTGGCATTATTATACAAATGAATATAGCCGTGACATATATAAAGTCGCAGATGCCGGAATGATGAATGAATGCTGGCTTGGATTTCATACGTTTGATGTGGAGATGGCAATTGATGATTTGAGGGAGATTTATAAACAAAAACAAGCATTTTCTTATTAGATTATTTATGGTGATTAAGTCAGCGCAAAAGCTAAGAAAGGGGAAATACAAATGATACTGAATAACTTATTGACGAGAAGGCATAAAGGTTGGGTCTGTGCGCTTCTGCTGTTTACGGCCGGCGCAATTGCGGCGTGCGGCAAAGAACCGGATCAGGAGACAGAAAGTGCGGAAGCAGCACAGGCAGGACATGAGGGGGAGGAGCCACATGGACTGTCTTCGGATGATTTCGTGGAAGAACAGATCCTCGATGATATTGAAGTGATTACCGATGATAAGGAAGAGCCGACGTGCGCAGAAACGGTTCCGGCAAAGAATCCGCAAACGGACGAGCTCAAAAACCAGTTCGGTGACAACTGTATCAGTGAGCAGACATTCGAGGCGGAACTCAGCGAGTACAGCGGCAGGGTGTGGTTTGTTTCTTATGCGCCTGCGGAGGAGGGGCAGGAGCTTAATATACAGATCGTTCAGGACGGGGAGGTTTTGACACAGCTATATCCTTATGTTCCTGAGAACTTGGAGGGACAGCCATTTACAAGCCTTGATGCCGTGACGTTTTTGGATATCAATTATGACAACTGTACGGATATCGTCTTGGTTGAAACATATGGAAATACCACCTTTGCGGCGGTCTATTATGGTTTTGCTGCTGAGACGGATGAGGAGTACAGATACTTTAATGCGCAGTGGTCTTTGTCGGAGGCTTTATCGAGTAAGGCAGATCCTGTTTCGATTGCGGGAATCCGGGATCTGTTGGGAGCAAAGAAGAATGGAGAATTTGCAGATTACAGGGAGGCGTATGCGGCAATTATCAAGTTGTGGGAAGTGGAAGATGACTCGAATCTGTCCGGTGATTTAATATATGTTGACAGTGATGATACTCCTGAGCTGGTGATTGGGGATAACGGATTCTGGGTCGGCCTGTATACCTATCATGACGGCAGGGCTTATACACTCATGGATCATTGGGCGTATGGCGCGATGGGAAATGCGGGATACGAATATATTCCCAAGGAAAACAGGATAAGAAATTATAACAGTGATTATGCAGGTGCGATCCTATATACTGCTTATATGGCGATGAACGATCAATATGCACTGAAGACTGTTACGCAGATCGAGACATATAATTTTGATGATGTCAATGAGAACGGATATCCGGATGATGACGAACAGGGTTCGATCGGGTATTACAGCGCAAGCTATGTTGACGGTGTGCTAATTACATATGAGCAGTATAATGACTATGATGCCGGCGAATACGAGCCTGTTGTCGGAGCTATGAGTTTAGAAGAACTGAAGAAAGAGCTTGCGGAATAGGAAGGATCAAATAGTAAATCAGAATCCCCTCAAAGAGCAATAACTCTCTGAGGGGATTTTCTTGAATGTAGAATGCTTAAATATTTACAACCACTTTCTCAGCATTCGGTGTCAGCACCGTATCGTTTCCGACAATTTCCATGGCGGCGCCGTCAGCGGACGATGCCTGTACATTGACGAGCCTTACGGTATACGGTTTCTTACCGATGTTCTCCGCTTCAATCGTAATCTGCNCACCGTCTTTCATAACAGACACGTTTAATTCCGCATTCTGCGCCATGCCGTACACTGTCGTTTCTGTTTTCTGACCGTCTGTCAATGCGTATATGCGCAGTTCTGCGCCGTCGGCGTAATCATAATCCGGCTTGTTATCGCAGGCACCGATCGCAACGATGGAATTCGGGCGAACCATCAGGGGNAGATGNAGNTAATCNTATTTNTTCTCNACCCATATGCCGCCGTCAACGGTCTCTCCTGTAAAGAAGTCCGTCCACGTCCCCTTCGGCAGATAGAAAGAACCCATGCTTTCATCGTTAAAGATCGGAGCGACCAGAAGATTATCGCCCAGCATATACTGTTTATCCAGATAATAACAGTTCTTATCTTCCGTAAATTCCAGCACCATGCTTCGCATAGTCGGCACGCCGGAGCGGGAGGTGTCGATGGATGTCCGATACAAATAAGGCATAAGAGACGCTTTNAACTTGGTAAAAGTTCTCACCACGTCTACAGCNTCCTCATCGTACAGCCACGGCACGCGGTAGGACTGNCTGCCGTGCAGACGGCTGTGGGAAGACAACAGACCGAAAGCAACCCAGCGCTTGTATACGTCCGCGGTGGAGGTGTGCTCGAATCCGCCGATATCGTGCGCCCAGAAACCGAACCCNGACATCAGTAAGGACAGACCGCCNCGCAGGCTCTCTTCCATGGATTCATAGTCGGACCAGCAGTCGCCGCCCCAGTGTACGGGGAATTTCTGTCCGCCTACGGTTGCTGAGCGGGCGAACAGTACCGCCTCACCTTTGCCGCGTTTCTTTTCTAACAGCTCAAATACTACTTTGTTGTACAGGTAGGTATAGTAATTGTGCATCTTCTTCGGATCGGAGCCGTCGTGGTAGACGCAGTTGACGGGAATCCTTTCGCCGAAATCCGTNTTGAAGCAGTCCACNCCCATATCAAGCAGCGCTTCCAGCTTATCCTGATACCATTTGCATGCTTCGGGNTTGGTGAAGTCCACCAGCGCCATNCCGGGCTGCCACATATCCCACTGCCATACATCGCCGTTCGGACGCTTNATGAAGTAACCCTTCTCCATGCCCTCGGCGAANAGAATNGACTCCTGACCGATATAAGGATTGATCCACACGCAGATATTTAAGCCCTTCGCCTTGATCCGGGACAGAAGTCCTGCGGGATCGGGGAATACCTTTTCATCCCAGACGAAATCCGTCCAGTGGAATGCTTTCATCCAGAAACAGTCGAAGTGGAAGGTGCGCAGCGGAATGNCGCGATCCAGCATACCGTCGATAAAACTCATAACCGTCGCTTCGTCGTAATTGGTTGTAAAAGAGGTGGACAGCCATAAACCGAATGTCCAGGGTGCCGGCAGAGACGGCTTGCCGGACAGATCGGTATATCTGGTCAGCACGTCTTTCATCGTAGGACCGTTAAAGAAGAAGTAGTCCAGACTGCCGCCCTCCACACTGAAAGCTGCCTTCGTGACATTTTCCGTGCCGAATTCAAAAGAAACGCGCTCCGGATGATTGACCAGCACACCGTATCCCTTATTGGAAATGTAGAAGGGAATATTCTTGTAGGCCTGCTCGGTACTGGTGCCGCCGTCTTCATTGTATATTTCCACGGTCTGTCCGTTTTTGACAAAAGGGGTAAAGCGTTCGCCGGTGCCGTACAGCAGTTCACCGACGCCGATGTTAAGCTGCTGACGCATATAGGTATTCTCCAGATCGCCCTCTAATTCATAGCAGTCACCCTTATAATCCGTTTTCATCAGGGCGAGGTCNCGNCGGCCGCTTCCCGTAAGCGTTCTGCCGCCGCTTCTGTAAGTCATGGACCAGGGATTTTTGGTGATGACTAAGGACANTGTGCCGCTGGTAACCGTGAGGGTATCCGCTGTATCTTCCACTTGTAAAACTTGCGGATTGTCCAGATTCAATTCAAAAGAAGGNGTCTTATTCACCGTGCCCATATGGTGNAANGTCTGTACCCGGATCACATCGGGCATAGGCGAGGTGATGCGAATGGTAAGATTTATNCCGCCCAGCGTATCGCCTCTTTCTTTGATAGGATGCGTCGGTGNACACAGAGTCACCTCAGTGTCCTTGACGGTAGTATAACAGACTTCGNTCGGAGAGAAACAGGATACGCCCTCCTTAAATAACCAACATCCGTTACTGAATTTCATGATAAAACTCCTCCTCGTTTAATTAATATGNAAATATTATAACATTTTTCACACCCATACTGATAATNAGCCTGAATTGATGGAGAATTCNCTATCTGTTCAAGCGTAACTCTGTCTGAACTGTAATTGCTTTTTAATATATCGAAACAAAATTGAAATGGGAAGTGTAATTTTTTGATGTAAAATACATTAAATTTTTGCTATAGAAGTAGGCGGTTGTCAATGCTATGATAGGATGTAAATGAATACGTCATTATGATAAAGGAGCGTACTATGCAGACAAAGCAGTATANATACCGTAACCTCCCTATTCCCGGCGGCGGTTACGTGACAGGTTTTATTTTNCATCCGAAAGAAAAAGGANTTNTGTATATCAGGACCGATATCGGCGGTGTATACCGCTTTGATGCGAAAGCAAAACGCTGGTACAGCCTGATTGATCANGTGACGATGGAAGACTTAAGTGAGACATTTCCGACGGCGGTGGCGTTGGANAAGGANCGNCCGGAGCGGCTGTATATCGCCTGCGGTATCGGCAGTGNTACCCACGGCAAGCTGGCTGTGTCCGATGATTATGGGGAGCATTTCCGATATTATGAGATGCCGATGCCGGTTCACGGTAATTGGAACGGGCGCGGTACGGGGTATCGGCTGATCGTGGATGGCAATGATCCNGACTGTCTCTGGTTCGCCTCCCAGAAGACAGGATTATGGCGAGGTGCCAAAAGGGGTGCCTCGTGGGAGAAGGTCAGCGCTTTTCATGATGACTATACTACGCTGGTGGGACAGAGCGAGGACGGCNCCGCGNTGTTNGTCGGGTGTGCGGGAGTGAGTATGAAGCGCACGGAGCGGCTGCGGGGTCACAGCCTGCATGTGTCTTATGACAATGGCGTCAGTTTTGAACAGCTTTGGCAGCCGCAGGATGGCGAGATAGAAGGCGTGCAGCTTGCGGGTCTGGTGGCACAGCGGTATGCGATGGATGACAGATATCTNTATGTGACTTACTCTGTGATGGGGAAGAACGCCTATGTCCGCGAGATGGGCTACAGCTGCGACGGCGGCAGTGTNATCGGCGGACGGGTGGTCAGATACCCTATTCTGAAAACAAATGCCGGCACACGTTTCGGACAGGGAGAAGAGATCACNCCGGGCANTNCGGTGCTGCATGGGGATTACGGACTCGAATACGGTTTTGGCGGCATTGATACGGCGGCGACGAGACCGGGGCTTGTGGTCTGCTCCACGATCAGTAAGGAGGACGGAGACAGTATCTTCCGTTCCTATGATTACGGACAGACGTGGGAGGAGATTCTGTATGATCTGGAGAAGGGCAGNATGGAATTNNGCACTTCNTATATGAAGCCCTGTTACAACGGTAATCATTCCATCATTCACTGGCTGTCCGATTTCAAGATCAATCCCCATGATGAGCGGGAGGCGTGGTTTAATACGGGCACTGGAGTGTTTTGCACCGGCANGCTGACAGAAGAAACGGTGACATTCAGTGATTGGTGTGACGGTNTGGAAGAAACGGTNCACCTGAATCTGTACAGCCCGCCGCGNGGAGAAGTGCAGCTNATCGACATTTTGGGAGATNTGGGCGGNTTTGCNTTCAGACAGCTTGATGAGCCCTGCGATAATTCTTTTGANGATGCCGACGGCAACCGGTATATTACGTGTATCAATGCGGATTATTCCGATGCGAATCCGGACTATGTGGCAGTGACACCCAGAGGAAACTGGAAAGGCAAGACCAAAGGCGGGNTGATCGTGTCNGNGGATCAATGCNGGACTTTTCGCAGNCTGCCTATGCCTTANGGGATCACGGAGAGGCTGGATGAAGCGTTCCGGTGNATAGAGACGCCGAATGTGAACAGCGGATGGGTGGCGGTNTCACCGGATTNCNGGAAGATAGTCTGGTCTGTTGCCNAGGGNNATCGNCTTCCGGTGGANATGGTAGTGGTNAGCCGGGACGGCGGGNNGCATTTCGTGCAGGCGCAGGTCTATGATCTGACAGGAAACCGGGTGAAGNCCGGCGGTATGAANGTGTTTGCAGACCGTATGGACAGCGATGTGTTCTACGGTTTCGGAGAAGCNTCNCAATGCTACATAAGNGAGGACGGNGGNTTGACNTTCCGGCAGCATCAGACACCGGCGGATTTTCCNANNATNGANTTCGCGATGATTGACTGTGCCAATAAGATTGAAGTTCGGGGAGAAACCGGTAAACNGGGAANATTCTACATGGCGCTCGGTACATATGGGCTNTGGAAGTTTATATACGGCATAGGAGCAACGGAGAAAGCAGAGAGCGTGACAGCACGGAAAGCGGCCGGCAAGGTCACAGCAGTCAGACTNAGCAAGGACGGTGACACTTTCTATCGGCTCGGACTTGGTATACTGCGTCCGAACGGGGATTATTATAAGGAGAATAANGCGATCTATACGGCGGCGGTGATNGATGGGGAATACGGATTCTANCAGTCNCTGGACGACGGGAAGACNTATACGCGGCTGAACACCGACAGGCAGATGTACGGTGAGATCAACAGTGTGGAAGGAGACAGCAGAGTNTTCGGAAGATTCTATCTTGCCACGGGCAGCCGGGGCGTGCTGTANGGGGAGCCGACAGTATAGAACATAAATCGTAACTGTTCAGAAGGTGCTTGCTTCGTANCTGTGAAGAACAGGGTTCTGAACAGTTACNATAAATCATAATATTAAANTTGTGCGGAAGCGTTGNAGCANCATCGCTTCGGAACGGAGGTAATCATGNANTTACAACAAGACGGAAACAAACTGCTTATCTTGGACGGGACAGCNCGTGTTNTCATNGAGCCATGGGGTGTCAATTCCCTGCGGGTNCGGATGACGAAAGAGCCGCGAATGGATGAGAATGACTGGGCTTTGACGGAGGCGGTGGAGGAGACNGATGTGCAGATCACATTTGAAGAGATCGATGTGACCGACCCGTGGTATCAGTCGGAGGAATATGCGCAGTATCATCAAAAGGGTGTACAGGCTTCCCTNANAAATGGTAAAATTACGGCAAAAGTATCTCACGAGGGCTGGATCAGCTTCTACAATCAAAAAGGGGAACTGTTGACGGAGGAATATTGGCGCAACAGAAANCGGATCAACCGTTACTGTGTGCCGCTGCGCATCGACGGCAGGGAACTGAAGCCGATTCAAGGCNCNACGGATTATGCATTGACAGCCCGGTTNGAGGCTTTNGATGACGAGAAGATCTTCGGCATGGGGCAGTATCAGGAGAANCATCTGAATAAGAAGGGTGCGATTCTGGAACTGGCACATCGCAATTCTCAGGCAAGNGTGCCNTTNATGATCTCCAGCAGGGGATATGGATTTTTCTGGAANAATCCGGCCATNGGTACGGCTGTATTCGGGGCTAACAAGACGGAATGGTCGGCGCTCAGTACGAAGAAACTGGATTATTTCATCACCGCGGGAGANACGCCGGCGGAAATAGAGGAGCAGTATTCNGCAGCTACGGGCAGGACNCCGATGATGCCGGAGTATGGTTTGGGCTACTGGCAGTGTAAGCTGCGTTACCGCAATCAGGAGGAACTGCTGGCGGTAGCGAGAGAGCATAAGAGAAGAGGACTGCCCATGGATGCCATCGTGGTGGACTTCTTCCACTGGACAATGCAGGGAGATTTCCGGTTTGAACCCAGAGACTGGCCGGACCCGGAAGCTATGGTGCGGGAANTNAAAGAAATGGGAATCGAAACGGTAGTTTCCGTCTGGCCNACGATTGATGAACGCAGCGAGAACTATGGGCGGATGGCGGAGNACGGATATCTTGTANCGGCTGACAGAGGCAATTCCAACCATATGACATGGATGGGTAATACGGTTTTCTACGATGCGACGCACCCGGATG
The DNA here is from genome assembly GCA_014804355.1 of Lachnospiraceae bacterium. Classification (GTDB taxonomy): domain Bacteria; phylum Bacillota; class Clostridia; order Lachnospirales; family Lachnospiraceae; genus UBA3282. The sequence goes on along the minus strand of JAAUZY010000018.1, from coordinate 27,849 downwards.
CGCAGAAGTTCGTCTGGGAGCGGTGTAAGGAGAATTATTACAATAANGGTATCCNCTGCTTCTGGCTGGATGAGGCGGAGCCNGAGTANGGTCCTTATGATTTCGATAATTACCGGTATTATGAAGGNACGGCGCTGCAGTGNTCCAACCGCTATCCGGTAGGTTACGCGAANGGNTTCTACGAAGGACTTCGTGCGGCGGGAGAGACGCAGATNATGAGCCTTGTNCGCTGCGCATGGGCGGGAAGCCAGAANTACGGCGTGCTCACCTGGTCGGGGGATATCTATTCTTCTTTCAGATCCATGAGAGAGCAGNTACAGGCGGGCCTGAGTATGGGAATGGCGGGTATTCCGTGGTGGACATCGGATATCGGCGGATTCTTAGGCGGGGATATCCGGGATGAGCATTTTAAAGAACTGTTAGTGCGGTGGTTTGCCTGGGGCGCTTTCTGTCCCGTATTCCGTATGCANGGTGAGCGTTCCCCGTGGTATGAGAGGGAGCAGGAGTTCATTAACGGTGTCAGGCAGCTGACCAGCGGACAGGACAATGAGGTATGGAGCTTCGGGGAAGACAATTACGAGATTTTGTCGAAATATCTTTTTATCAGGGAGAAGCTTCGGCCTTATATCAGATCATGCATGGAAGAAGCGTCGAGGACGGGTGCGCCGGTAATGCGTCCTCTGTTCTANGACTTTCCNGAGGACCGGGTATGNTGGGAAACGGAAGATGCTTATATGTTNGGGGCGGATCTGCTGGTAGCGCCGGTGATGGAAGAAGGGNNCAGAGAGAGACGNATCTATCTTCCGGCCGGGTGCAGCTGGACGGATGCTTATACGAAGAAAGTGCATGNNGGCGGGCAGTATGTGACGGTTCCGGCGCCGCTTGACNTTATTCCGGTGATGATCAGAGAGGGAAAACAATACAATATCTATGAGTAAGAAACGATGGATTTCCACATTTTTTCATAATGCCACCATCAAGCGGCAGCTGTATACGATCTATACGGCTGTCGTTGTGGTNCCCATATTGCTGTTGGGCACTTTTCTNATGATGTATATTTATCANATGATGGTTAATTACTATACGGATCTCCTGAAATCCGATAACTACCGGGTGCGCAATGTGTTGTTTGATATTACGATGGAAGTTTATTCTATTTCAAAGGACATCTCTTTTGACGACGGGGTNCGGGAGATTCTGGCGAGTGAGTTNGACAAGCGGCAGGAGTATGTACATGCAGTNGANCGAAATGCGGTGCTAAGCCAATATGCGGNNACTTATGCGGAGGTCAGTAAGATCGAGATCTATACGGACAACCCGTTCCTNTCNGATTATAAANTGTTCAAACGGACGAGTGAAGAGATCGAGAATACGACNTGGTATCAGCNGGCATTGACTAAGTCAGGAGTTTTCTGGCAGCAGATNTCATGGGAAGACGGNTACCGGGACANTAANTGGGANCTGTGTCTGGTGAAAAAGATTCCCTTAGTCAATTCTCCGTACCATGCNGCTCTGGTCATACATATTGACGATAATTATCTGCGGATGTGGGTGGACAGCAGCGAGTATATCAGCGTNATGTCGGTTGACAGNGGNCCGGTNTTNTANAGNTCTGANNGGGNNNGGGANGGNAANGCACAGCNNTGGATNGTNGANTTTGANGATCCCTANTTTCNCTATACNGGANTNACCGNNNNGGAAGGGANNNANNNNTTTTATNGATGTNTCNNCGTTNCGNGCNTATCAGTCCGGNTCCAGNATNTATNTGNGNACGNTGGATCCNAANGGNTATNCTGACATNTCNGAAGNATTTTNTATTTNTGCGGCGCNATNATTTTGACTGCATTAGTCATNCCNGNCATNCTGATACTTATTTTTACACGNTATTTTACNAATCGCGTCAATGTGCTCAGNCAGCAGATGCATAAGGCGAGCACGCAGGATTATGAGCTGATNACCAGCTTCCGCGGACGGGACGAGCTGTCGGANGCGTTTGAAGATCTGCAGGTTATGGTACAGAATATTAAGGAACAGGAANCCAAGACTTACGAGGCACAGCTTAAAGAACAGGAACTGATGATCCGGCAGCAGGAGATGGAATTTAAGATGCTTGCCAGCCAGATCAATCCGCATTTCCTNTATAATACNCTGGAAACCATACGNATGAAAGCGTTGACGGCGGGNGATAAAGAGGCTGCAACGGCAACGAAACTGCTGGGTAAATCCATGCGCTATGTATTGGAGAATACAGGCACTTCNTTTACCACNCTGGAAGAAGAACTGAACCATTTGGATGAGTATATGGAGATCCAGCGCCTGCGTTTCGGTGACAGGGTACAATATGAGAAAAAAGTGGAGGACGGTCTGGAACTGTCGAAATACTATATTCTGCCGCTTTTNCTGCAGCCGATGGTGGAGAATGCGATCATACACGGCATGGAGGAATTGGAGGAAGGCGGCAAGATTGTACTTTCCGTCTATCGNAAAGATATGGACGNCAGTCAGCTCCTTATGATCGATGTGGACGACAACGGCTGCGGTATGGATGAGGAAACGCTTNGTAAACTGCGCAGGGATATTGAGGTNCGCGATATGAGCCGGAGCAGAAGCATAGGATTATATAATATCAACCAGCGCATGAAACTGCATTACGGTGACGGATACCGGATACATATTTATTCGGAGCCNGGGCAGGGCACCAGAATCCGGCTGAATATTCCGGTGGACAAGTGCAGCAGCGAAACATAGCGAAACCAAGATGAAAAAGTGACGGTATTTTTATCAAATTTTTTCGGTATTTTTATTTTTGTAAATTTTTTATAATAAATGCATTGTAGGAGATATATTTGTCAGCAAAGATTTCCTGCAATGCATTTTTGCATATAGGGAAGTCAGCAAAGGGGAATCCCGGTCATGCAGAACATACCGCAAAAACTTATTATNGAAAGGATGAGCAGATATGAGTGCAGGAAAAACCTCGAAAGAGAAAGTGATCAAGCAGAAGTTCAGCATGCAGTTAATGTGGAAACAGCGATATCTATTGTTGATGTCGGTTCCCTTTCTGATTTGGCTGATCGTTTTTAAGTACATTCCCTTGTGGGGATGGACAATGGCNTTTCAGGATGTGAGGCCTAAGACACTGGCGCTGCCNTTCTGGCAGAGACCGTTTGTCGGGTTTGATAATTTCATAAAGGCATTTCAGGATCGTATATTCGGTCAGGTTATGTTTAATACGATCGGGCTGAGTGTTCTCGGTATCGCGGTCGGAACNATCATGGCGATTTTGTTTGCCNTGATGTTAAATGANATACGTTTTGTTAAATTTAAGAAAATAACGCAGACCATTTCTTATCTTCCCCACTTNGTATCGTGGGTAGTTATCGCCAGTATTGCCAAGATGGTATTAAATGACGGCGGTATGCTGGATACGGCTCTNCACACCAAGCTGGGACTGATGAGTACNAACTCACCTGTGTTCTGGGTTTCGGTCGTTCTGATCAATACATGGAAAGAAGTGGGATGGGATGCCATCGTATACTTATCCGCCATGGCGGGAATNGACGCGGGTCTGTATGAGGCGGCNAAGGTGGACGGCGCGAACCGTCTTCAGAGAATCTGGCACATCACCCTGCCGGGCATTAAACCNACAGTTGTTGTGCTGCTGATCATGGGTATCGGCGGTGCGTTGAATGTAGGTATGGAACGTCAGATGCTTTTAAGTAACGGTATCGTNCAGGATCATGCGATGGTGCTTTCATGGTTCTCTTATGTCAGAGGTATCGGAAACAGCAATTACGGTCTTGGTACTGCGATCGGTATGTTCCAGTCATTGGTCGGCATTGCGTTACTCTTCATAGCTAATAAGATCGCCGGATTGCTGGGCGAGAGCAAACTGATATAAGGAGGGACGNCCATGGCAAACGTNAAGAGCAATAAGATCAAAAGTAATGATAATATTTTAGATTACATATTGTTGGTCGTGTTCNTATTTCTGATCATTATTACGGTNTATCCGTTCTTAAATGTGTTGGCGATATCGCTGAATGATCCGATCGACACGATGCGTAANATNAATTTCATCATACCGAGAGAGTTTACATGGAGCAATTATGCTTATGTATTCAGAGAGAACAATCTGGGGCAGGCTTTTATACTGTCCGTAGCAAGAACACTNATCGGCGCAGGCGCGGGCGTGATCTGNACGGCAATGTTAGCCTATGTGCTGAGCAGGAAGGATTTCTATTTCAATAAGTTATTTACGACNCTGTTTGTAATCACCATGTATGTCAGCGGCGGACTGATTCCTGAGTANCTGCTGCTGATGAGAGACTTAAAGATGGGTAATAATTTCCTCGTGTANATTATTCCCGGTCTGATCTGGGTCTACAATATGATTCTGGTACGTTCCTTCATTGAAGGCCTTCCGTTGGCATTGCAGGAGGCGGCCAGAGTGGATGGAGCCAATGACTTCATCATATGGGCGAGAATCGTGNTGCCACTGTGTAAACCGGTGTTGGCAACAGTAGCTTTATTCTACGCGGTAGGACAGTGGAACTCCTTCATGGATACCTACCTCTATGCAAAAGAGCTGCCGACCCTGCAGTATGTGCTGTATGAGATCATGGAGAAAGCAACGGTCAAGATCGATCCCCATTCGGCGGAGCAGGTCAAGAACTCCGTGTCACCGTTATCCGTGCGTATGGCGGTAACCATCGTTGCGACAGTGCCGATTCTGATNGTATATCCGTTCTTACAGAAATATTTNGTAGGCGGTATGACGGTAGGTGCGGTCAAAGACTGATATAAGGAAATAACCGGGNTTGTCCGGTTTATGACAAACGGTATTTATATGGATGTACTTTCCGGTACAACATACAAATATAAATGATGCATTATTAAGTAACAGGAGGGAGAAGAAGTATGAAAAGTAAAAAGATTTGTGCATTGTTACTGGCAGCAACTATGGTAGCCGGTACACTTGCAGGCTGTGGCGGCGGTGATACATCTGCCAATACTGACAGCAGTGCAACAACAGACAGCAGCGCGGCAACGGATGATGGAGCTTCAAACGACGGTGGCAGCGCAGCATCGGGAGACGTAATTGAACTGACATTCTTTAACGCGGATGCGAATCAGGATGATCCCTGGACAGATCCTGTCGCAGAGAAGATTACAGAGGCTACAGGCGTTAAATTAAAGACTACGCGTCCTGTCGGCGGTAATGACGAGAGTGAAGCGGTAGCGCTGATGATCGCGGAACAGAATTATCCGGATATCATCTTCGCTAAAGGTTCCGCAGGTAATCTGATCGACGCAGGCGCTATGATGGATATGACAGACCTGATCGAGCAGTATGGTCCTAACATCAAGAAGCTGTACGGCGATGAGCTTGAGAAATTAAAACAGTCCGCAGATGATCCGGCGATTTATCAGTTTTCTGCTTATGCGGTTGGCGGAACGAAATTTAAAGATGCAGGAAATCTTCAGATTCAGTGGGCAGCTCTGAAAGCGAAAGACTATCAGATTCCGAAGTCTCTGGATGAACTGGAAACGATGATCAAAGATTATATTGCAGAGCATCCTACGACTGACGACGGACTTGACATGATCGGTATCAGCTTATCCACTTCTGACTGGCACTGGCTGATCACATTGGGCAATCCGGCAGGATTTATTGCAGATGGAGCGCCTGATAACGGACAGTGGATCGTTACAGACGATAACAAGGGTGTTTATAAGTTCCGTTCCGATAAGGAAAGAGAATATTTCAAATGGTTATGCCGTATGTACAACGAAGGTATCCTTGATCCTGAGTTTGCAACACAGACACACGAAGACTATATCGCTAAGATCGCTTCCGGTCGTGTAGTAACGCTCTTTGATAAAGACTGGGATTATCAGGACGGTGAGAAAGTATTGAAGGCTGACGGCAAATACGAGCTTACCTATGCAGGTCTTCCGACATGTATGGATGCGAATACAAAATGTCCGTCCCTTATGTATCAGGGTCTGACAACAGGTACAGGCGTAGGTATCACAACTTCCTGTAAAGATCCCGTTGCGGCAATCAAGTTTATTGATTTCCTCTGCTCCGATGAAGGTCAGGTACTCAACAAATGGGGTATCGAGGGCGTAAATTACTTCATCGATGATGAGGGCCATCGTTACAGAACTGAGGAAGAAATCAAATATTCTCAGGAAGACGCAGATTACTCCAAGAAGACCGGTGTTGGTTTCCACAACTATCCGTTCCCGTCTTATGGTGATGGTATCTTAGATCCTACCGGAAGCACCTATACAACGACAAGTAAGGATGCTGTTATCAACGAGTATAATGTAGAAGAAAAGGCAGCAGTCGAGGCATGGGGCGTAGAGCTGATCGTAGATATGTTCCCGCAGCCGGATGAATTTGAGACACCTGATTATTCTCCGCTTTGGGCATATGCTATGCCGCTTGAGTTCTCAGAGATCGTAGATAAGCTGGATGAAGTTGCCTGGTCTGCACTGATCAAGTGTGTAACCGGCAGCGAGGCTGAGTTCGACGCGAACTATGACGCAATGATCGCTGAACTGGAAGCAACAGGTATGAGCGAGGCAGAAGAAATGATGACCGATATCATTGCCGAGAAGGTTGCTATTGTACAGTAATTAAAATCTTATAAGTATATAAAAACTGCCACATCGGAATCCGGTGTGGCAGTTCTTTATGATTTAGGGGCATTTTTTTGTGGGGGGGGGTATTTCCCGGTCTCCGAATCGAGCCCTTGTCCCTTGCGGAATTCGGCGGGACTTTCGCCCACATATTTCTTGAATTTTTTATGAAAATAATCTACGTTCTTATAGCCTACCTGTTCGGCAATCTCGTATACTTTCAACTGATTTTCCAATAGAAGCTGTTTGGAGTGTTCGATCCGCCTGTGATCCACATACGAATTAAAGTTTTCTCCTACGGTCTTACTGAATATTTTACCCAGATAGGCGCTGTTGTAACCGAATAGCGGTGCGATCGTCTCGAGCTTAATATTGTCCCGGAAATGATGGTCTATATAATAGAGTACATCATCCAGAATCGTATCTCTGGACGGGTTACCCGTAGCGTCCATGATCATCTCAAACTGTTCCGAGAGGAACTTAATAATCTCATAGAGATAATTGCAGGTATTGATAAACTCTAGCACNGAAGAGTTGGAGGAAAAAGGAATCTTCGCGGAAGCGTACGCACGATTCATCTTTTCCTTGATCTGTAGGTAGAGATCTGTCAGAAACAGTTTGATCTCGTGCGCTTCGTTTGAAACATACAGGAGCGCTTCTTCCAGCTCAGACAGCGTGGTGACAGTCATTCTGCGGTTATAGGATTGTATATAATCCACGAATCGGTTTGCGTAATCGGATAAAGCGGTTTCGTTTAGCTCTAAGCCGGTATGATTATCAGCCGAATCCGATGTCCGAACATGGGANGACAGTTCGGGCAGCAGTTCATAGCCCATTGCATGCTGTTCCTGCGCACAGAAGAAACGGCGGGTTAAGAGGGTGGTGGCATCTTCGTAGGAGAGATGAATATCCTCCGGGGAAGACACGGGTCTGCCGTAGGCTAAGAACATGGATTCTAAAGGGCTGCCTGCCTGGGGTGTATGTTCTTCGAAACGCTCCAGAAAGTCAGAGAGTCTGTTAAGACCGTGAGAGCCCTTTAACAGGACGACATCTCTGTGATTGATCTCCAGATGATCAAAGATGTTGTTATCGCGGTTGATCACTTGGAAAAGCTCCGCAAAAGTATAGGGTGCCGCCGCAGCCTGCGTGTGGAAATCCTCGCAGATCACGACCTGATAAATCTCTGCCGTCAGACAGAAATTATCCAGATCCTGCGCGGATAGCGGAGATTTTGCGGTATTGGTCAGAAGCTCTTTAAGCACTACACTTTTGGCCTTACTCTGGAATTCCGTGAAATGGGTAGAGCGGTTTCGCTCTTCGGTCAGTTCCTGCTTAATTTTCGAGACTGTCTGATAGAGATCATCTTCGTCAATGGGTTTCGTGAGATAGAAACTGACCCCGCTGCTGATTGCTTCCTGCGCGTATTTAAAATCGGAATAACCGCTTAGGATAATGCACTTACCCTGATAACCCGCTTCTCTGGCGCGGCGAATTACTTCCGTACCGTGCAGCTTGGGCATTTTGACGTCTAACAGGACCAGACCGGGATTCAGTGCAAGAATGCGGGAGAGCGCTTCCTCTCCGTTGGAGGCTTCGCCGCATATGGTAAAACCTAATTCTTCCCAGTCGACGATGTATTTTAAACCCTCGCGGATAGAGGACTCATCGTCGGCGATCAGTAGAGTATCATTGTTTGTATTCATATCATTCTCACCTTATATATATGTCAGTATTATGTACTGTGGTATATTTTGGGGTGTCATACTGACGAAAGTTCTGATTTTTGTAAATTTTATAGAGGATATATTATATATAGTGGAGTTGTGTTATAGGGGCTATATATATGGTATATGGTAGCATGAAAACGGGAAAAGTGCAAGAAAGGGAGATGGTGGTGCAATTTACGGGTATTGGTTATACCTAAAANTNTTTATAAAGCTTANAGCAAAGGCTGTTTCGCTAAGAAGTTCTAAGTCTCACGCAGGAGAGTGCCCAANATTCGGGCATTCTCCCCAATAATTTGAGATTCCGCAAAGCGGAATCATGGAGGTTAGTATGAAGAATATTACTCTACCGTCACCTTAACTACGACGGGGAAGTCACTGTNTACATTGCGGGTGGTGATGTGCAGGCCTTCTTCNTCGATGGTGTAGGCGGGAGTCTCGGGNAANCCGAGAAGCTCTACTTTGCGGATGATGCCGTGGAAGTTGGGNTTGTTGGCATCANGNGTTTTNGACAAGGCGCGGATGCGGATGGAACCGGTATCGGGATAGCGCAGGCAGACGGCATAAATGCAGCCGTTTCCGGCNGTGAAGCGGAAGTCNTCGGCGGTNTAGACCGGNGCGGAGGCGTCGCTGAACTGTCCTTCTGTTTCAACAGTCGGTCCCTCTGCGGCATAGCGCCATGGTTTGGTGTTATAGACAGCTTCTCCGTTTACGGTAAGCCAACTGCCGATCTGTTTGAGAATCTCGGCATCTTCTTCGGCAAAAGAGCCGTCGGCTTTGGGACCTACATTGAGCAGGAGATTGCCGTTTTTGCTGACTACATCTATAAGGTAGCAGATCAGTTCATAAGCGCTCTTATAGTCCAGCGAGGTGGTGTGGCACCATGAATTGCGCGCGATGGCGGTGTCGGTCTGCCAATGATAAGGTTTGCTGTCAGCGAATTTACCGCGTTCTACATCTACGATACCGCTTCCGAAAGCCATAGCGTCGTGCTTATANCAGATGGCGGTGGGCGTGCCCCACTGTGCGCCGCGGTTGTAGTAGTAGGCTGCAATCTTGCGTANGTACGGCTTGTATGCTTCGTGCTGTATCCACCAGTCGAAATATAGGATNCGCGGCTGNTATCGGTCTATGATCTCGCAGGTGCGGCACAGCCAGTCCTCCAGGAACTCNTGACTTGGGTATGGCTTTGCGAACAAGTCCTGTTGATCGGGCTGTGTCTGNTCCGAAGGCCAGTAGAAATCGCCGCAGTGAAGNGGTTCTTTAATATCGCTTTCGAAATCTTTACCGCAGCCCATGAACCAGTGGTGTTCCGCNCGGTGNGTGGAGGTACAGAAGANCAGNCCTTTTTTCTCAAAAGAGGATTTCAGTTCCCCNAGAATATCCCGTTTCGGACCCATTTGCACGGAATTGTATACGGACAGATCGCTCTGATACATCTGGAAGCCNTCATGGTGTTCCGCCACGGGAACTACATATTGCGCGCCCGCTGCCGCGAAGGTTTCCGCCCAGAAATCCGGATCGAACTTTTCNGCCGTGAAAAGNGGAATGAAATCTTTATAGCCGAAATCTTTGTGTGGNCCGTAGGTTTTGATATGGTGTTCATATTCGGGGGTNCCCTGAATGTACATGTTNCGGGANTACCACTCGTTGGCGTAGGCNGGNACGCTNTATAGTCCCCAGTGNACGAAGATGCCGAATTTNGCTTTTGTGTACCANAGGGGCANTTCGAAATCTGTCAGGGAGGACCAAGTGTCGCGGTAGGGGCCGTTGTTAAGCACTTCGTTGATTTGGGTTAGGTATTGGAGTTTGTCTGTTATNTTCATGGGCTATTCNCTTTTCTGGGTTGTTTTTGNGTTAAGGTGTTATTTATAGGTTATCTGGGAGGGNNGCACAGTATCAATATTGGGAGAGCTGCAGGATTGCAACGTCTTTGGCTGTCAGGNTAAGTGTGCCGCCGTTTTGATATTCTGTGTCGGTGAGGATATCCCGTCCTGAACAGTTAAGTGTGATAGCATGTTCTTCGGTATCGTGATTTAGGAAGAACAGGAAGGTACCGTTATTGTTGGAGCGTCTTGTTACTTCTATGCAGTCCGGNGTGTNGATAATGGGTTGGATATCNGCNGCNGTNCAGATTTCGTCGATCAGGGNGCGATAGAAATCNGNATTGGANCGGGTGGCAACATAGTAGGNNGTGCCTTTNCCGTAAGTATTGCGGGTCAGGGCGGGCATNCCGGCATAGAAATCTGTNTCGTAGGANGCGAGAGCCTCTGCCCCTTCGGTATACAGCAGATCGCAGAGCAGTGAGGCGGGGTATGTAGTGCCTTTGTAGGTAAAGCTGTTGTGTGCGTCTTCGGGAAGAGCATCTTCTTCCTCTACCCAGATACCGAGGATATCCCGCAGTTTACCCGGATAGCCGCCGATGGTAACCAGATCGTGGTCATCAACGTAGCCGCTGAAAAATGTGGTCACGAATGTGCCGCCGTCCTTTACGAAACGGCGCAGTTTCTCATCATAACCCGGTTTCACCATATACAGGACGGGAGCGATCACTATGCGGTAGTCGGATAAGTCATCTTCCACGCTGACTAGATCCACAGGNATATTCAGATTGTTGAAAGCTTTATAATAGTTCAGTATCTCATCGCAGTAGTGCAGATTAACGCTGGGACCGGCGGAATAGTCGGTTGCCCACCAGTTATCCCAGTCGAAAACGATTGCCGCTTTGGAATCTGTCCTTGCGCCGAGGGTGAGTGANCCGATCTTGTCAAGTTCCGCACCCAGCTGGGATATTTCGCGGAAAACCCTTGTGTTTTCGTGACCGGCATGGTCAATGATTGCGCCATGGTATTTCTCGCATGCGCCGATGCTCCTTTTTATTTGGAAGAACATGATGGTATCCGAGCCATGTGCGACGGCCTGATAACTCCATAACCGCATGACACCGGGGCGTTTCAGTGCATTGTAAGGATGCCAGTTGGTGACGCTGGGGGTCTGCTCCATCAGGGCAAACGGCTTGCCTTGCTTTAAACCGCGCATGAGGTCATGCTTGAAGGCGGTGTCCTCCAAAGTGGCATTGTAGGCGGGATAGTTATCCCAGGNGATGAAGTCCATATATTTGGCCCACATCTGATAATCCAGCGGCTGATAGTTGCCCATCAGGTTGGTAGTGATCGGGATATTCGGCGTNATGGCATGGACCGTGTCATATTCCAGACGGAAACAGTCCAGAATGCTCTCCGAGTTAAACCTTCTGTAATCCAGAGAGATTCCCTGAAAAGTTGTNCTGTTTACATCGAAATGCTCCGACAGCATATTGGGCAGNACGATATCTTCGAAATCATAGAAAGTGTGTCCCCAGAAAGCGGTGTCCCAAGCCGCATTGACGGCATCGATGGTCTTGTATTTATTTTGCAGCCATTTACGGAATGCACGTTCACAGTTTTCACAGTAACACTCACCGCCGTATTCGTTGGAGATGTGCCATGCCACAATGTTGTCATAAGACTGATAGCGTTCCGCCAGCTTTCCGGCCAGCGCCTGCGCGTATTTGCGATANGTCGGACTGTTCGGGCAGGAGTTNTGACGACTGCCGAATTTGCGCTTCATACCGTTAAACTCGGTTCTGAGGATATCGGGATACCGGCGGGCCATCCACGCGGGATGTGCGCTCGTGGAAGTGGCAAGGCAGACCTTCATGCCGTGCTTCGTGACCGTNTCCATAATCCGGTCCAGTTTATCGAAACAGTATGTATCTTCGGANGGCTGCAGGGCTGCCCAGCTGAATACGTTCAGCGTGACTACGTCAATATGCGCCAGCTTCATNAGACGCATATCTTCTTCCCAGCTTTCCTCNGGCCACTGCTCCGGATTATAGTCGCCNCCGTATAAGATTTTGTGTACGTTATTGTTTTCAATCATAATATGTAGGAATCCTTTCTTTTTTAGTGTGTGTTTGCNAACAGTATAACTTATTTATATAAAATGGGCTACTTGTTAAATTGCTGATTTATTACATGTATTTTTAGTAAATTGTTACTTTTTNTNNTTNGTCAGGGGTGTCCTCTGTACAGATGGAAAAGNTAACAATTATGTATGATATAAGATTTTATACGNCGGGTAATTACGTAATGGCGGAATATGTGGTATATTGAATCATATAAGAACTAGCGGATTTGAATGAAACGGCACATTATGAACATGCGNGGTTTGTTTTGTTGTAATATGAGCCGATAATCNGCAAATTGATGTAANAACCGGCGTTGATATGAATCTTAACAGACGGGCGTATAGAACGGAGGGAATTATGAATCTGGAGAAATTGGGAAGAGTACAGGATATCATGCGGGAGATGACGGATCANGGATTCGTATCGGGAGCCAGCTGCCTGATCATNCNGCATGGCGAAGAACAGTGTTATTATGAGNCGGGATATCGNGATATTGCGGCAGAGCACAGTATGACGAGGGATACCATACACAGATTGTATTCCATGACGAAGCCGGTCACGGCGGCNGCGGTTATGATTTTATTAGAGGAGGGCAGGATCGATCTGCTGGATCAGGTGTCCGATTATCTTCCGGGATTCCGGAATCAATATGTGATAGAACAGGGGGTGATCGTGCCGGTCAAACGTCCGATTACGATACAGAGCCTGCTGAATATGACTTCCGGCCTGACGTATCCGGGAGAGGGATCNCCTGCGGAGATCAGATGCGATAAGCTGATCGAAGAAGTTAAGGACAAGNTGTTGACAGATCAGGCGCTGACCACGNTCGAGATCGCGAACAGGATCGGTAAGCTGCCGCTGGCATTTATTCCGGGCACTACATGGCAGTACGGTTTGTCAGCGGATGTGCTGGGAGCCATAGTGGAGGTGGTATCCGGTATGCGCTTCGGTGATTTCCTGAAACAGCGGATCTTCGAACCGCTCGGCATGAACGATACGGATTTCTATGTGCCGGAAGATAAGCAGGGACGGCTGGCGAAAGTCTATCAGGAATCGGAAGGCAGGTTGGTGGAAGAGACCGAGTGTCATCTGGGCATACAGAATCAGATGAAACGGCGTCCGGCATATGAGTCGGGCGGTGCGGGACTGTGCTCTACCATAGACGATTATGCGAAGTTTACGCAGATGCTGCTGGGCATGGGATCATATCGGGGAAAAAGGATTCTGTCATCCCACACGGTAGAGTACATGACCACNGCGCATGTTACGCCGGCACAGAGACGGGGCGTGGAGACATGGGAATCACTGCAGGGATATACATACGGCAACCTGATGCGTATTATGGATTCCCCGGAAGAAGCAGCCGGGCTCGGCAGCAGAGGCGAGTATGGCTGGGACGGCTGGCTGGGTACACATATGGTGAATGATCCGGCACATGATNTGACGCTGTTGATTATGCAGCAGAAGACGTGCTCGGGAACTACCGCATATACCCGNAGGATACGTAATGTGCTGTTTTCCGCGCTGGAGGATTAAAAANCGGACAAGCAATTAAGCTTGTCCGGAAAGNNGGTATAATAAAGGAAGTCAGGCTATGAAACCTGACTTCTTTTAACNTAGGAAATAAATATGATAACACAGATTAGTTTGACGTTGTAAGTCCGGCTTCTTCCGCCAGTTTGTCAAACTTTTCCATTACAGCATCGTAAGTNCTCTGGGAAATGTCAGGNANCTGACCGCCCCATGTCTTCTCAGCCTGNTTGTAGCCTTTCTTGAAAGCTTCGCGCATCTCTTCGATCTTGCTCGGATCNCCGCCTGTNAGTGCANTTGCAAAATCAATGATTCTGTCGGATGTCTGTTCAACACCCCAGTAGCCGTCTTCTGCGATATCTTTCTCAGCCTGTGCNTTCGTAGCNGCATCTACNGTGAANTNACCGCTTGCTAAGANNGACCATATACCGTTTGCNGTATTGTAGGTCTNNCCCTGNTTGCTCATCAACTGCTGTACAATATTNTGTAACTGCTGTGNATGTGCTTCGGCATCGGCTTTCATCTTGTTCACTAAGNTTGTGTTCTGTGTGTAAGTCTTGGCAGTCTTNGTGTCTGCGTNTTTCGATGCNTCGTAGACAACACCTGTATNTTNCTTCTCTTCGGAAGCCTTAGCTTCGGAAGTNTTCTCTTCGGCTGTCTTAGCGGCTGCCTGATTCGCCTGATAAACATCATAAGTATTTGCAGCACCTGTAACTCCGTTTACGCTCATTGGTATCCCTCCTTGGAATTTGTTGNTNATTTCTGTTTTCAGTTACATNCAGGGGGACAGTCCCCTTCTTCTATTATCTATATCGTACCAANGCNTTGGAAAAATTAGGTGTCAGGNATATTTTTTTAAAAAATTTTATGACAAATATCCGNCCGNTCATGACATCGGGAAAATCTGGGCATATCTTGACGAAATGACACTGTATTGTATATAATAAAGTACAATCATTGTATACAAAATGCAATTAAATACAGTTGGGAGNANANGATGGATCAAATTACCCGCAAGGCATATGCGAAAATTAATATCGGACTGGATGTNTTAAGGCGCAGGNCTGACGGCTATCACGANGTCAGNATGATCATGCAGACAGTGGATCTGTGNGATGATCTGCTNTTTGAGAAAACGGTTAAACCNGGGATCGAGCTTCGGACGGANTGCGGGGAGCTGCCNGTAAACNGTGATAATCTGATCTGTAAAGCGGCGGATCTGCTTATGCGGGAGAGAGCGGTNCAGGAAGGTGTGCGGATNACACTGACNAAGAGAATNCCGATCGCNGCGGGTATGGCAGGNGGAAGTTCAGANGCTGCTGCGACNATGCACGGATTGAATGAATTGTTTCAGATGGGATATTCTATTACCNAACTACAGGAATTGGGNGTNAAACTNGGGGCGGATATTCCCTATTGTCTGGTGGGCGGGACNATGCTNTCGGAGGGGATCGGAGAGATNTTATCGCCGCTGCCNNCACCGCCGGCNTGNTTNCTCGTAGTGGCGAAACCGGATATCAATGTNTCCACCGCATTTGTCTATGGNAATCTGCATGCNGACNCGNTGACGTATCANCCCGATATNGACGGTATGATCGNGGCGCTTCNGNCGTGTGANCTTAAGGGNNTNACNGATCGCCTCGGTAANGTNCTGGANACNGTTACGGNCAGGGAGTATCCTGTCATAGAGGANTTGAAAGNANTGNTGCGNGGCNAAGGTGCNGAGAATGCGCTGATGAGCGGNAGCGGNCCTACTGTGTTCGGTATCTTTACNCAGCGGGAGACGGCTNANANGGCGGCGGAAGCTGTAGTGCGCAGCGGACTNGCAAGNCAGNTNCATGTGACAACNTTTCATGAGNGTTAATGATNTGTGGNGTATGGCATATAATNTATATTAAGAAAGGCGGTTATGGATGGAAGATCANTTGGAAATGACTATGGATGAGNTCCTTCCCTTGCGGGATGTGGTGTTTAATACGCTTCGCAAAGCGATTCTGACGGGTGAACTGAAGCCCGGNGAGCGNCTGNTGGANATCCATCTGGCGAATCGNCTGGGTGTCAGCAGGACGCCGATCAGAGAGGCNATCCGNAAGCTGGAGCTGGANGGGCTGGTGATNATGATCCCGCGCCGNGGNGCAGAGGTGGCTCAGATCACGGAGAANAGCCTTANGGANGTGCTGGAGGTGCGNCGTGCGCTGGATGCNCTCTGNGCGGANCTGGCCTGNGANCGAATTACAGCNGAGGANGAAGANNGGCTGAANCAGGCNTGNGATGAGTTNGAGCGGGCGACAGAGACGAAAGATGCGACNACGATTGCGGCGGCGGATGTGGCGCTNCACGATATTATTGTACAGGCGACGGGNAACAGNCGNTTGATTCAGNTGATCAATAACCTGTCNGAGCAGATGTACCGGTANCGTTTTGAATATATTAAGGATGAAAACCGTCATGATAACCTGATNGATGAACATAGAATGATATACGAAAGTATCATCAGACGGGATAAAGAGAAAGCNGCCGCAGCCGCAAAGCTTCANATAGACAATCAGGAGCGGTTTGTNATCAGGCAGATANATCTGGAACAGGAACGGAACNCGCANCATAAGAAAANNTGATGTGTNACGTATAGAGANCNGGANCAAGGTTACACTTCTTATTAGAAAGTCAGAAAGACGATATGCAGGCATGCCGATGCAGAATGCGGCGGATCATGTACCGNCAGGCGGANCCGCAATCGGAGAAAAGGAGTGTAATGATATGTGGAACAGACAGNGTGNGAGACAGCTATTACTTAGAGGATATCGNGACCTGCGNATTCGCACNGCAGCCGTNGTTATGTTTGCGCTTNCCTGGTGGGGNGTTCTGTATCCGGAGCTTTGTTTTACNGAAAGCACTTATGANCAGATTATGGTNGTAGANGGACAGGAGATNNTNCTGGAAGAGACAGATNTNGANGATATCCTGAATGCNNCAGGAGATGAAGTTGTTGTTAAGAGCAGNCTGCTTGAATGGCTGGAACAGNNGTTNCNTAAAGANGNATCATGAANNCNGGNGTGAAAGAGCCATATAAGTGGAAGNCTTTCANACNGAGCAGGAATGGAAGATTATTATGAGTGNATATGAAGANTTGCGTAACAGACCGATCGGNGTGTTNGATTCGGGNGTGGGCGGGCTGACNGTGGCAAGAGAGATCATGCGNCAGCTTCCCAATGAACGGATNGTNTATTTCGGCGATACGGCAAGAGTTCCTTACGGCAGNAAGTCGCAGGATACGATTACCAAGTTCTCGCGGCAGATNGTNAGATTCCTGCAGACGCAGGAAGTTAAGGCAATTGTGGTGGCGTGTAATAGTGCGAGCGCCTATGCTTTGGATGNATTGGAACAGGAAGTGGATATTCCNATTATCGGTGTGGTGAAGCCCGGTACCAAGGCGGCAATCATGGCGACGAAGAACGGTAAGATCGGGGTNATNGCCACGGAGGCCACAACCGGCAGNGGNATATACAGCCGATACATAAAAGAAATTGACAGCAACGCTGCGATACTGTGCAAGGCTTGNCCTTTATTNGTGCCATTGGTGGAAGAGGGGTTGTGGGAGGATCCNGTGACGGATGAGATTGCCAGGAGATATNTGNCGGAACTGATTGATGTGGGNATCGATACNTTGATTCTGGGNTGCACACACTATCCGATNATCCGCTCTNCCATCGGAAGAATTATGGGAGACGGGGTGACATTGGTGAATCCCGCNTATGAGACNGCGCGGGAATTNAANGAGCTTCTGCGGGAACANGGGCTNGAAAGCGAACACAGACCGGAGCTGGGCACGGAGTTATACCGTTTCTTTGTCAGTGACGGGGCGGATAANTTTCAGAAGTTTGCCAACTCGATCCTNACTTACGGTATCCTGTCCGCGAAAGTAATTAACATAGACGAATATTGAGTGTGACATAAAATGCTGCGCAGAAATGAGGATGTATATGACACGNGAAGTATTACTGACCCTTCGCGGTCTGCAGTTTGACCAGCGCGAGGAGGACGCAGATAAAGTTGAGATGGTGACGGTNGGNGATTACTATAAGAGAAATGANNGGCATTACGTGGTCTANGAGGAGATCACNGAAGGNTTTACCCANCCCACNAAGAACAGATTAAAGTTNAGCGAACATATGCTGGAANTNNCCAGAAACGGACTGGTGAATGTNCATATGGTTTTTCAGGAAAANAAGAAAAACCTGACAAATTACAACACCCCCTTCGGACAGATCCTTGTCGGNATCGACACGAAGAAGATACAGGTGGAGGAACACGAAGATAATATTGTGGTAGATGTGGATTATGCGCTGGATATCAATTACGAGTTCCTGTCCGACTGCCACATCAGAATCGATATCTGCTCCAAAGAAAACAGCAGCTTTTCCTTAAGTTGAGACATCTCTTTAAGGAAAAGCTGCTTNCTTNGTCTATANNTTATNNGAGTTNTGNTGCAAAATTAGCNAATCTTCTGNNTATNCGAGTTCGCGAAGTGAAGCTCGCAATCGAGCGAAGCTCGATTTTTTANTTTANNGGNTTTGCGCCCGCCTTCTCCTGNGCACGCTCCACAAGCTGNTTGAATTTGCTCTTTTTNTTCTGCTCGGTGACGATAGGNTTGCCGTGNAGTCCNTTCACGCCCGTGATATAGATCCCGCTGACNGTNGCCTTGACTTCTTTCTTGATCGGTACGGANTCAAAGATNTTTTCNTCACANATTAAAGACATTACCTGAGGNCCNACTTTAGCNTTGACGATCGGCAGCTTNGAGCCGCGNANCCACTTCGGGGTCTGTTCGAGCACANCCTGCGGAAGCCCCGCATCCCGCANNTTCATGCGTTTCTTATCTATGATCAGCATAGAGACNGTCTGNTTCATGGCATCGATCTGNGCCTGNTGNTCGCTCTGTTTCTTCTGCGCTTTCNTGCCAAGGAAGTATAATGNGACCACGGCAATGATCAANACNGCCAGAATGACTAACAANACAATNGTTAAAGTATTCATGGAACTACCTCCGAACCNACTGATTTACATGACTACATGCACAAANTATTTTAACATTGATCGCGGCTTTAAGCAAGGAAATTTCATGAGATTTCCGNGAGAATCCTCTTTTAAGAAANCGGGATGTATGTTAATATAGATGAGTGTGAAAAGAAAGTTTGTAAATCAGCTCTGCGCACTTGCTGCGCTGAAAAGAAAGTCTGTTCGCTGGAGNNGCATGCAGAAATGAGGTTTATTATGNATGATATAAGGAAAAATANTANTGTANNAGANNNANAANGTCCGGAAGNGTNNGCATGGAAGAGGACTTTAGCGGAAAGAAAATGANGATACCGNNGGCNGNGTTTCTTCTNTCGATGNTTCTTACCGCCTGCGGAGACAAGGTATATCTGAAAGANATCAAGGCANCNGATTATGTGACNCTGGGAAANTATATCGGAATAGAAGCNTCCGCCGCGGANCCGGTAGTGGAGGANGGGCTTGTGGACATGTACATTCAGTATTATATCCTGCCGAACTATACTACGACGGAGGAGGTCACCGGCAGAGCCGTGGAGANCGGNGATACGGCCAATATTGATTTCGTCGGCTATATTGACGGAGAGGCGTTTGACGGCGGTACGGGNACNGGGTNTGATCTGACGATCGGTNCNCNTCNATTTATAGACGGTTTCGAGGACGGGCTGATCGGCGTGAATATCGGTGANACGGTATCCNTGGATTTGAANTTNCCGGATCCTTANGANNNGAATCCCGACCTTGCGGGNGTNCCGGTCGTATTCGAGGTTACGGTCAACAGTATCANCANNCANGTGACACCGGAATTGAACGATGAGTTTGTACAGACTCTGGGAATAGAAGNCTGTAAGACAGAGAAAGATTTGCGGGANTATGTGTACAATTANTTCTATGAGACGGAAGTGCAGAATTATCAGAATACAATCGAGACAACCATGACAAACGCGGTTATGTCGGAATGTTCTTTCANGGANCCNCCNGCTAAGATGGTGGAGCGTTTCACACAGAATCTNAAGGATGTCATGAANGCCAATGCNGTTTCCATGAATATGACNCTGAAGGATTATATGCAGGAGTATTACGGACTGGANCCNGAGGGGTATGAAGAGAAATTNNAGACAGAGGCGCTGACAGCGGCNCAGCAGTATATCATGTTNCAGGCGATCGCCGATGCGGAAGGGTTAAATCCCACCGAAGAGCAGATTCAGGAGGAAGTGGNCAGTAGAGTGGAAGTCTANGGNTACGAATCCGAGGCGAAATTTAAGGAGAGCANGGACATGGAAATGCTGCGGGAGCAGGTNATGNGAAGGAATGTCATGGATTATCTGAAAGAAAACGGTAAGATCGAGACGATATCCACGATAGAAGATTAATGCGGNNNGTGACAATTTTTGATNGGAGNTTTCGGAGAAAGACAAACTATAAGGGATGAAGAAGGAGAGGTTATATNATGAGCAGTATGAATCTGACAGACATTAAGGANTTGTATCGNAACACGGAGAANTATATCGACANGGAAGTNACGGTCGGCGGATGGGTGAGAAGNATCAGAGATTCTAAGACGTTCGGGTTTATTGTAGTAAACGACGGCACTTTCTTTGANACNCTGCAGGTAGTGTACGGCGATACGCTTGATAATTTTGAGACGATCTCNAANCTGAATGTGGGATCNGCAATCGTGGCAAAGGGAAAGATCGTGGCTACGCCGCAGGCGAAGCAGGCATTTGAGATGCAGGCGGCNGAGATTATCATAGAAGGAGAATCCACGGCGGATTATCCGCTGCAGAAGAAACGGCACAGNTTCGAGTATTTGNGGACNATCTCGCATCTGAGACCGAGAACCAATACGTTTCAGGCAACNTTCCGCGTGCGNTCNCTGATNGCTTANGCNATTCACACCTTTTTTCAGGAGAGAGGTTTTGTGTATGTGCACACGCCGATTATTACGGGAAGNGACTGCGAGGGAGCAGGCGAGATGTTTCAGGTGACGACGATGGATATGAATAATCTGNCNATGACGGAGGACGGACAGGTGGATTANANTNAGGATTTCTTCGGCAAGGCAACCAATCTGACTGTCAGCGGNCAGNTGAACGTAGAGACATATGCTTTTGCGTTTAAGAACGTNTATACTTTCGGNCCGACTTTCCGNGCGGAGAATTCCAACACGACCAGACATGCGGCGGAGTTCTGGATGATTGAGCCGGAGATNGCGTTTGCNGATCTGACGGANGACATGGAACTTGCGGAGGCGATGTTAAAGCATGTGATCCGNTATGTNCTGGACAANGCGCCGGAGGAGATGAANTTCTTTAATCAGTTCGTNGATAANGGANTGATCGAGCGGCTTAATCACGTGCTTCATTCCGACTTTGCGCATGTGACTTACACNGAGGCGATCAGNATTCTGGAGAAACATAACGATGAGTTTGAATACAAGGTGTCATGGGGATGCGACTTGCAGACCGAGCATGAGCGGTACTTGACGGAACAGGAATTTAAACGTCCCGTCTTNGTGACGGATTATCCGAAGGAGATCAAGGCTTTCTATATGAAACTGAATGAGGATGGCAAGACCGTGGCAGCTATGGANTGTCTTGTGCCGGGAATCGGTGAGATNATNGGCGGCAGCCAGAGAGAGGATGATCTGAATCTNTTAGAGAAGCGGATGGAGGANCTGGGNCTNAATAAGGANGATTATCAGTTCTATCTGGATCTCAGNAAATACGGTTCNGCGCGTCATGCGGGATTCGGNCTGGGATTTGAGAGATGTGTCATGTATCTGACCGGTATGAGCAANATCAGNGATGTGATNCCNTTCCCGAGAACNGTGAATAACTGCGAATTATAAGTTTACCGGAGAAGAGGAACGGCGGGATGAGGAGAAGATATACNCAGACGATATGTATCGTGCTATCCTTCATATTGCTTATACTGGCNGCNGANACGGCAACGGCNACCACGATTTCTGATCTNCAGGAGGAGCTTAAGAATAATCAGTCGCAGCTTAAGGATGTCAATCAGCAGATTTCCGATTATAAGGGTGCACAGGCGGACATCGGGCAGGAGATCGACGANCTGGATGCGGAAATGGTGGCGCTTCTGACCGATATCAATCTGATCAAAGAAGCNATCGAGAATAAAGAGGCGGACATTGTGAANGCGCAGGAGGAGTATGACGCNGCGCTGGCGGAGAANAATGAGCAGTATGAGNCNATGAAGGTNCGTATCAGNTTCATGTATGAGAANGGGGANGTATCCTATCTGCAGATGTTCTTCGGNGCGAAGAGCATGGGCGAGATCATGAACAAGGCAAGCTATGTGGAAGACCTCTATGAATATGACAGAAGACTGCTGGAAGAGTATGAAGGGATCGTGCAGCAGGTAGCTGCTCTTCAGGACAATCTGGAAGAAGAGAAATCCGAGCTGGAAACTTCACGAAGCGAGCTGGAAGAAGAAGAAGCCTATGTGGAGGAAATACTGGCGCAGAAGCAGCAGGAGTATGAGAATTACAATGTNGTATTAGCAAAAGCGAAGCAGGAGGCGGCTGTCTACACGGCTNGGATNAAGCAGGAGACGGCNCAGATCAAGAAGCTGGAAGAAGAGGAGCGTAAGCGCAGGGAGGAAGAAGAGCGCAAACGTAAGGAAGAAGAGGAGCGTAAGAAGGCAGAGCNGGAGGCACAGNTGGCTGCGGCGGACGACGACTCGGATTCCGATAGCGATAAGGGCAAAGAGCAGAAGACGGAGACCCCGAAACCGTCNTCTTCCGGAAGCAGCAGCAAAGGACAGCAGATCGCGGATTTNGCNTGTAAATATATCGGATCGCCCTANGTGGCNGGCGGAACCAGTCTGACCAAAGGGGCGGACTGCTCNGGTTTCGTGATGGCGGTTTATCAGGCCTTCGGTTATTCGCTGCCGAGAAGTTCCTATGCGCAGTCCGGAGCCGGCAGAGCGGTATCCTATTCCGAGGCGCAGCCGGGAGANATTATATATTACGGCGGGCATGTGGGTATCTACATAGGNAACGGGCAGATCGTTCATGCCAGTACAGAACGGACGGGGATCAAGATCACGGCCGCGACCTATCGAAGCATTGTTTCGGTTAGGAGAATTGTATAAAATNATTGTATATATGAAAANTGTTTAGTATAATAGTAACAAACAGCGTATGGGAGAAACTGTTTTGCCGAAGGGAATATGGTTATTTGCGGAGGAAATTCTATGAAAATCAGGGCAAAGTTAACAACNTTTTTTTCAGTGATCTGTATTGGCTGTATGTTAGTTGCGATCTTATGTATCTTGACGGTCGCNAGNGATCGGATTGCGAGCATGAACGACGAGCAGTATAAGACGGAGGCTGAGTACTACGCNGCGAAGGTCAACGAGTGGATTGAAGGAAACTCTGCTGTGCTCGACACGNTTAACGTGTATATGACNACGCAGGAGGAGCTGGACAAGGATAANCTGTGGGATTATCTGCAGGCACTGACAGCGGCCAATGATAATACNACGGATATNTATGTTGCCTTTACGAACGGAGAGTATTANGACGGTGCCGGGTGGGTGCCGGANGANGGATGGGATTTTACGAAACGNCCATGGTATGTGGGAGCNATNGAATCNGAGNAAAAGGTATGNAGCGAGCCTTTCTTAGACTCTGTTACCGGNAATATGGTAGTTCCCGTCGGGCGTAATTTTAAATGTCCGGANGGCAGCAGCGGTGTNATCAGTATGGATCTGCAGCTTCCGATTCTGTTCGGTCTGTTGGATGATGTGGTGGATACCACAGATGGCAGNTATGCATTTNTGGTGAATAATTCNGGCTCGATCCTGATGCACCAAAATGATGCATTTATGTCTACGGAANCTAATACGGTTAAAATGGCGGATGTTTTGAACGGTGCATATGTTACGGCAATNACCGACGGAAGCCAGATGGNAGACTATGACGGCGAGAGCAAATATNTGAAAGCGTGGCCGGTTGGNACGATCGGGTGGAACATCATAGTTGTAACACCGGCANCTGTTTATAATCAGGTGGTAGTACAGATTTTGAAGTATGCGGTAGTGGTTATGATCGTNTCGGCAATCGTAGCGGCGATTATCGTNGCNGTTTACAGCGGAACCTTTACGAAACCGATTCGGATCATGCAGAATGANGTTACCGAGCTTCGAGAGNTGAANCTTCAGCTTAAGGAGAGNGCNCTCAATCCGAAGCGCAAAGACGAGATGGCCATTATGGANCGGGCGATACAGGAAATGCGNTATGCACTNCATGAGATCGTACAGCAGATGATGAATGCATCCGGTGTACTNCGTACNCAGTTTGAAAATGTAGAAGGCTCTGTGGAGAGTACGGTTACGAACAATGCATCTGTNAANGATACAGTAGAGCAGATNGTNCTCGCCATTGATGATGTGGCACAACAGACGCAGATCGCAAATGAGAATCTCGCAGATTTTGCGGATAANCTGACNCAGGTTGCCGAGGGAATGGAACGGATGAACGANGTAGCGAATGCGGCGGTTCAACANTGTAATGACGGAATGCACACGGTNAGCATGNTGTCTGAGAAGATTAATCAGAGCCGTGAAATACAGGATGCTACATATGAGACNGCCAACAGTCTGTCGCAGAAGTCGGTTTCCATCGATGGTATCAGTAANACGATCAGTGAGATTGCTACCCAGACATCACTGCTTGCATTGAATGCATCGATTGAGGCNGCCAGAGCCGGNGAGGCAGGCAGAGGATTTGCGGTCGTAGCAGAGGAGATCGGACAGCTTGCAGGGCAGACCACTTCGGCGACACAGAACATTGATCAGATTATTACGGAAATTCAGAATGAGATTAGAAATGTCAGCGCNCAGATCGGAGAGATTCAGGGGACTACGGTAGAAAGTATGTCGGCAATGGAAGATACACAGGGCGTATTCCAGCGGATCAGTGACGATATTCTGAGCATGGGCAGTGATATCAATGAGCTGGAAAATGCAGTCGATACGCTGAACAAAAACAAGAACGAGATCGTGGATACNTTCTCCGGCATATCCAGCGAGACGCAGGAATTGTCTGCGGCAAGCCAGGAAGTAAACAACAGAGTCGAGGATCAGAATGAAGAGATGAACAATATAAGCCGCGCTATGCATGAACTGGATGGCGTTGTTAAGCAGTTAGATGATATTATCGGGAAGTTTGAAATATAAGATTATAATGTGAGATTAGGCATAGGATCAGGGCTTATGCATGAAGGAAGCCGCCGTTGCCGTGGATGAGGGATCATCTGCGGGAGCGGCGGTTTCTGTTTTTGATATTACAAAATTGTAATCTTATTGTAAGGCTGCGGTAAGGTTGAGGTGTTATTCTGGAATAATAATAATCCCAATAGCAGAATCTATTACAGAGCTATGCTTCTCAAGGCATATTGACAAAAATATACTGGGGGGGGGTATAATTAAATTTACAGCATGGAGCCTTACGCGCGAAGAGAGAATATAGAGATAGCATAGTATAAAGGAAGCGCATTGGAAAAAGACACAAAAGGAGAAAGAAAGTGTTATCAGTCATATTAAGTTGGATATATATTTTTATAATTTGTATGCTGATCGGGGTCGGCGCATTGAGTCTGTTTGAGAAGAAGCGTTTTTTCGTGACCGGATATCTCATTGCAGGTGTCGTAATAATTACTGTCTATGTAGAGTTTTTCAGTATTTTTGCTAAGATAGGAGGTGTCTCCCATGTGATTCTTTTTGCAGCGGCGCTTCTGATCGGCTATAAAAGACGTAATGTGATTTTCCGACTCTTACAGACGTACCGTCCTATTATATTTTCCTGGGAGGGATTTTTCTATTGCTGTTTTGTATTGTTGATCGCCTTCTTTACATCCAGAGGGGAATTCCACACAGACACGAATATCTATCATGCGGCGGCGATCCGAATCTATGAGGAGTTCGGACTGGTGAAGGGCATCGGCAATCTGCAGCTTCATTATGCTTATAACAGTTCCTATCTGGCATTTGCTTCCGTATTTAGCTTTAACTGGCTTCTGGGACGGTCTCTGCATACTACGACCGGCTTTTTGGAGACAGTTATGTGTCTGTATGCTTTTCACGGGCTGCGGGATTTTATAAAACATAAGAATCATGTCACGGATATGATGAGAATCGGGATTCTGCTGTATACGCTGGTAAATGTGACGCGCAGCATGTCTCCGGCCACGGATTATGCAACCATGTATTTTGCTTTATTTATCATTACCGCATGGTGTGAGAATATGTTCGAAGGGCATGGAGATATTACGGCATATTCCCTGTTGTCTCTGGCCGCAGTCTTTACGGCCACATTGAAATTTTCCTCATGTCTGCTGATTATCGTCGTAATTTATCCGGCCTGCTGTCTGATTAGGGAGAAGCAATGGAAAGAAATCGGCATGTATTTATTCTGCGGCTGCGTGATCCTGTGTCCTTTTCTGATCAGAAATTATTATATTTCGGGATGGCTTCTGTATCCTTTTGATAAAATAGATATATTTCGGACATTGTGGAAGATTCCGCAGGAGTATCTTCTGCACGATTCCAACCAGATTAAGGTCTGGGGACGCTGCCTGTACGATGTAGAGAAAGTGGACATGCCTGTGAGTCAGTGGCTGCCGGTCTGGTGGGAACACCAATTTCGCTATGAGCAGATGTTCCTCGGAGCGGTCATGCTCAGTCTGGGGCTTCAGATCGTGTTGTTATGTATGAGGATATGGAAGAAGCAGGAGCTGCGTTCGCAATTTATTGTACTCCATCTTGCCGTATGGGCAAATATCGCCGTATGGTTTTTCATGGCGCCTTTTATCAGATACGGGCTTGCCTTTCTGATTGCAGTGGTTATGATTGCACTCGGAGAATATTTAAGCGAGAGGAAAAGAGGGTTATGCAGTATTGTGGCGGGGAGTCTGGCATTCTGTGTCATCATATCAGTCAGTCCCTACTGGGATCAGTATGTTACGGATGCAGGTGTTTTTGTCAAACAGAATCTAAGAGAGCCTTATTATATAACACAGAAGGATTATGATGCGGGAAGCATGGACAGTTGTGTAATCAACGGGAACGTGATTTGGTTCTCAACGGGGGAGGAAATCAACAGTTATCACGTTTATCCGGGGACATGTTACAAGCCGATGCTGGAGAGGAGTACGCTGATCAGCGACCGGATCGAGGACGGGTTTCGGGCGAAATGAGATGGAATGAGAGAGATATCATGCGGCAATGGGAAGCCTGTCTTTGTTCCGGGAATGGAACGGAGGCAGGTTTTCCTGCTTGAAATGATTTGTGCGATTGCATATAATCATACTGAATATTAATGTACCGGTGTAAATAACATGAGATAGACACGGAAGGGCAGGAAGTCGAATGAAGCGTATCTTTTTTGTAGAAGATGATCTGAGCCTGATAAACGGGCTTACTTTTGCGGTCAGGAAGCAGGGATATGAAATAGATGTTGCCCGCACAAACCTTGAAGCTAAGCGGCTGTGGACGGACGGTAAATATGATCTGGTGATTCTGGATGTGTCGCTCCCTGACGGCTCCGGATTTGATATTTGTACGAAGATACGCCAGACTTCAAAGGTGCCGATCATGTTCCTGACGGCTGCCGATGAAGAAACAGACATTATTATGGGGCTGGATATCGGTGCCGATGATTATATTACGAAACCTTTTAAGCTGGCGGTATTCCTGTCGAGAATCAATGCACTTCTTCGCAGAAGTGATAATTTCAGCCAGGCGGATCAGGAACTGTCCTCTAACGGCATTACGGTGCACCTGTTGAAAGGGGAGGGCTATAAAGACGGAAAGCCGCTGGAACTGACCTCGAGCGAGTATAAGCTGCTGTGTCTGTTTATGGAAAATCCTGATGTAGTGCTTTCGCCCGAACAGATTTTGGGAAGACTGTGGGAT